>CALGEH010000236.1 GCA_937881735.1 uncultured Shimia sp. | reverse complement strand
GCAACTGACTTTTAATCAGTAGGTCGTTGGTTCGAACCCAACAGGGCTCACCACTTTTTCCATATAAATGTCAATTCCCTGCACGCGCCACCATCAGGCGTGGATGGTGTTTTCAAGGCTAAGATAGCCTCAAGACCTCAGACCACCGCGACAAGACTTTGATGTTGATTAGGCTGTGTCAAAGCAGGCATTTCGCAGAGCATCCTTTACCCGGCTCAGATTTGCCCGCACTCTGATCCGAATGTGGCCTGCCCGGCTTTTCCAAACCCTTGAGTGATCTTGCATTGCAAAGATCATAGCCGAGCATGGACAGGTGCCTGTCAGGCGTAAAACAAGGAGTGACCTGCATGAACATGGCGGTGGATGAGCTGAAGGCCAATGTATCTCTTCCCTTTGAGCAGGCACGCGCGATGCCGCCATCTGTCTATACGTCCGAGGATTTTCTGGAGCGTGAGCTGAGCAAGATTTTCGCCAAGGACTGGTTCTGTGTCGGCCGCGCCTCGGCGATGGCGTCCTGCGGTGACTATGTGACGCTGGAGCTGGCGGGCGAGCCGATCATCGTGTTGCGCGACGCGCATGGCGCGCTCAAAGCCATGTCAAATGTCTGTCGGCACCGCATGTCCACCCTGCTGGAGGGGCGCGGCAACACGCGCAGCATCGTCTGCCCCTATCACGCATGGACCTACAATCTCGATGGCACCCTGCGCGGTGCGCCTGCGATGACCCAGAACGAGGGCTTCTGCAAATCGGACTACAAGCTGCCCGACATTCGCTGTGAGGAGTGGCTGGGCTGGGTGTTCGTCTCGCTGAACCCGGACGCGCCCAAAGTGTCCGGCCAGCTTTCCAAGGTCGAGGATCTGGTCGGCGACTATGACATGTCCGCCTACTCGGAGACCTTCTTCGAGACCCATATCTGGGACACAAACTGGAAGGTCTTGGCCGAGAATTTCATGGAAAGCTACCATCTGCCGGTCTGTCACGCAGGCACCATTGGTGGTCTGTCCAAACTGGAGGAGATGATTTGCCCACCCGGTGAGGACGCGTTCAACTACCACACGATCCTCAAGGACGATTCGTTGCGAATCGCCATGGCACATCCCAGCAACACCCGCATGGAAGGGGATCGTCGCCGAACGACCTATCTTTTGGCGATCTACCCGAGCCTTCTGATCACACTCACGCCCGGTTATTTCTGGTATCTGACGCTGCATCCAAACGGCGTGGGGCAAGTGCGGATCGGGTTTGGCGGCGGCATGTCGGATGATTACGCAGGCGACCCAGACGCGAAGGCAAATTTCGAGCAACTGAAGGCGCTGTTGGATGACGTGAATGTCGAAGACAAAGGCTGCACTGAAAAAGTGTATCGCGGCCTCTGCTCGGCTGCTGCAGCACCCGGCCACCTCTCACATCTTGAGCGACCCAACTATGATTTCGCCCACTACATCAACGCGCGGGTTCAAAGCGCCGACTGACAGGATTAGACAATTGGCCCATACACGCATCCGCAAGTTCAACACCAAAGACACCTACCCCGAACAAAACCTCGACAACGATCTGTGTCAGGCCGTCGTGACCCGCGGCGGGCGTATTGTCTGGCTGCGCGGGCAATGCCCGCAAAATCTCGACGATGCCAAGAATATCGACAGCCACGATCCGGTGGAGCAGACCCATAAGGTGATGCAGAATATCAAGCAATTGATCGAAGCAGCGGGCGGCGAGATGGCGCATCTGGTCAAGGTCGTGGTCTACATCACCGATGTGCGGCACCGCGAGGCCGTCTACCGCACCATGGGCGAATACATCAAAGACGTGCACCCTGTCTCGACGGGTCTTGTGGTACAGGCCCTCGCCCGGCCTGAATGGCTCGTCGAGATTGATGGCACGGCGGTGATCCCGGAATGACATTCTCGCTGGTCGCCCGCTGCGCCGAGACAGGCATGTTCGGCATCGCCATCTCGTCGTCGTCGCCCGCCGTGGCCGCGCGCTGCGCCTATACCCGCTCGGGCGTGGGTGCAGTGGCCAGCCAGAACATCACCGACCCGCGTCTGGGCCCCTTGGCGCTGGACCTCATGCAGGCGGGTAAAAGCGCGCCCGAGGCCGTGACCGCCGTGCAGGAGGAGGCGCAGTTCATCGATTACCGCCAGGTTCTGGCAATCGATGCCAGCGGCAAAACGGCCATCCATTCGGGTGCAAAATCTCTGGGCATCTGGACCGATGCGGCGGGTCTCGACGTGATCTCGGCGGGTAACCTTCTGGCCAATCCAGACGTGCCACAGGCGATTGTGGAGGGGTTTGAGCGCAGCAAAGGCCATCTGGGCGACCGCCTGATCGCCGCAATGCGGGCTGGCCTTGGCGCAGGGGGTGAGGCGGGGCCAGTGCATTCGGCGGGGATGCAGATCTGCGACAAGGTCAGCTGGCCCGTGGCGGATCTGCGGTGCGACTGGACCGCAGGTTGCCCCATTGAGGCCGTGGCCGCCGCTTGGGAGGTCTACAAACCACAATTGGAGGCCTACGTTCAACGTGCGCTCGATCCAAGCGTCGCGCCATCATATGGAGTGCCCGGGGATGAATAATCCGGCTTCAATCACTACGAAACTCAGCGATCTGCGCGGTATTCTGGCGCAATGTGCGGCGGCACCAGCGGATGCGCCTTGGTCCCTGCCGGGTCAATCCTATGTCGATCCAAGCCTCTTTCAGCATGAGTGCGACACGCTTTTGCGGGATGGATGGCATTGCGTCGGGCGGGTGGATGAGCTGACCGAAACAGGTGATTACCTGACCCTGAATTTGCTTGGAGAGCCCCTGCTGGTGGTGCGCGATGGTCGCGAAATCAAGGCCTTCTCCAACGTCTGTCGTCATCGCGGCATGCCCTTGGCGGAGGGTCACGGAAACGCCAATCGGTTCGTCTGCCGCTATCACGCATGGGCTTATGGGACCGATGGCGCGCTGTTGCGCGCGCCGCGGATGAAAAACGCAGGGTTTGATCCCAAGACCTGCAAACTGGGCACCTTCCATTGCACCGAGCGGTTCGGCTTCATCTACGTATGTCTTGCCGACACGGCCCCAGATATCGATGCGGAACTGAGCGGTCTGGGCGACTTGATCGCGCGCTACCAGCCCGAGGATTACAGGATTGTCCATTCCGCCGGCGAAGTGTGGCAGTGCAATTGGAAAGCCCTCGTCGAGAATTTCATGGAAGGCTACCACCTCTCCGTCGTGCATCCGCAAACCCTGCACGGCTACACTCCCACGGGCCTCAGCCGCAAAGGACCCAGCGGCGTGGGCTTCACCAGCTATTACGCGAACTACCCCGATAACATCCCGGCCCGCGGCGAAGGCGCACCGGGACTGGACAAGGAGTCCAAGCACCGCTCCACCCTTTTCGCCGCCTTCCCCTGCCAAGTGGCCAGCGTTGCCGCGTCCCTTTTGGTGTCGCTCAATATCCGTCCGCTCACGCCCACATCTATCGAGGTCCACTGGACCATGTCGGTCTTTGGTGACGCGCTGGACGGGGACACGATTGATCAGCGCATTGCGCTCTGGGAGGACGTGAACCGCGAGGACCGCGAAAAGCTGGAGGCGATGCAGGTGGCGCTGGGATCGGTGCATGCCACGGGCGGGGCCCTGGCGGGTGAGGACTATGAGGGCACGGTGCGGGACTTTCTCGTTTGGCTGGCCCGGCAGGATGCAAAGCGCCCATAACGCAATCTCTGCCCAGACGCCCAAGGCCCTTTTCGCGCAGGGCGCTTGATTTGCGGCCAAAGGCGCGCAATGGATAGAAATGGCGTTGCGGTTCACCTTCAGACAGCTGGAATACCTCGTCGCAGTGGGCGACGCAGGCACCATTTCCCTGGCGTCACAGCGCCTGAACGTCTCGTCACCGTCCATCTCCACCGCGATCAATCAGCTCGAAGGGCATTTCGGCATTCAGCTTTTCGTGCGCCACCACGCGCAGGGCCTGTCGCTCACCCCCGGTGGCAGACGCGTGTTCAACGAGGCCAAACGCATCTTGGGCGACGCCGCAGCGCTCAACGATCTGGCCAAGGACATCACCGAGCGCCCGCGCGGCCCCATATCAATGGGCGCGCTCACAACCATCGCTCCGCTGGTCAGCGCGCAGTTCCGACGCTCGTTTGAGCAGGCCTACCCGGATGCGGATGTAAGCCTGCACATGGGTGATCAGGTGGAGCTTTTGCGCATGCTGGGACGCGCGGAAATCGATGTGGCGATCACCTATGACATGGAGGTGCCGATGGATGTCCACTTCGAAAAACTCATCTCGCTGGCGCCGCATGTGATGCTGCCCCTGAATCACCCGATGGCGGGTCAAAGGGATGTCTCGCTAAAGGCGCTCGAGGCCGAGCCGATGGTCCTGCTCGATCTGCCCCTCAGCCGGGAGTATTTCATGGCGACGTTTCAGTCGGTCAAGATCCGTCCCAACATCACAGAACGCACCAAGGACCTCTCGGTCGTGCGCAGTCTGGTCGCCAACGGCTTTGGCTATAGTTTGGTGAATATCGGCGTAAAAAACACGCTTGCACCAGATGGTTTAGGCTTGGCGATCCTGCCCATTCGCGAGGACATGAAACCAGTGACTCTGGGGCTGGCCACCAAACAAACCAGCCAGAAATCCGGTATCGTCGCCGCCTTTTTCGATCACGTGCGCGACCGGATCGGCGCCGAGGGCGTGCTGCAAACCTGAGCCGCGCTCAGAGCCCCGCCGCCAGACGTTTCAGCAATCCATCGAGCATTGCATCGCAAGCGGTGAGTTGCGCGAGGCTGATGAATTCATCCGGCTTGTGCCCCTGCTCCATCGAGCCCGGCCCACAAACGACTGTGGGCAAACCCAATCGCGATGAAAAAAGCCCGCCCTCGGTGCCAAAGGCCACTTTGATCATGGCATGCGTCTCGGGCAATGATTGCACGAACTGCACCACGTCGCTGTCAGGATCGGTGCCAAGAGGCGGATAGCTGTTCGTGATTTCAATCACGATATCTGCGTCCGGGAACCTCTTGCGAAGCTGGCCCAGATATCGGTCCCGCTGCGCGTCGATGCGCGCGAGTGTCGCCTGCGGGTCATCCTCAGCTAGGTTGCGTATCTCGAACGCGAACACCGCCTTGTCAGGCACGATATTGAGCGCAATCCCGCCTTCGATCTGCCCGACATGCAGGGTCGTGTAGGGGATATCATAGGCGCTGTCTCGGGCACCGTCCGCCGCAAACTCGGCCTGAATATCCCGGATGACGCCGATCATGTCGCAGGCCATGTGGATCGCGTTGAGCGCCTCGGGCGCCAGCGCAGAATGTCCCGCAACCCCGGTCGCAGTGACGCGTGCCGCCGTCTTGCCCTTGTGGCCCGTGGCCACTTTCATCGATGTAGGCTCGCCCACAATGCAGAACTGCGGACGGAACGGTGCCGCCGCCAACATATCGATCAAGGAGCGCACGCCGACACAGCCGATCTCCTCATCATAGGACAGCGCGATATGCAGCGGCGTCACCAGATCCATCTGACCCGCCCGCACCGCAGCCCCCAGCGCGCAGGCCACAAAGCCCTTCATATCCGCAGTGCCGCGCCCAAAGAGCTTGCCGTCAGTTTGCGTCATCTCAAACGGCGGGACGGTCCAGTTTTGCCCCGTGACCGGCACGACATCCGTATGGCCGGACAGCAAGACACCCGGGCGATCCAACGGCCCGATCGTGACATAGAGATTTGCCTTCTTGCCCGATGCATCCTTGATCAGAGTGACCTCCCCCCCCGCCCCGCGCAAAAGGTCGGCACAATAGGTGATCAGGGCGAGATTCGGATGAACGCTGACTGTCGGATATGCGATCAGGTCGCGCAGCAGGTCAGGTGAGGTCATCACACAGCAACATCCAGCCTGCGCGCCGTCGCGATATGCGCACCCAGATATTCTGCATCAAGCCAGACCCCCCAGATAAACGAGGAACCGCGCATCGACAGCCACGGCAGGCCAAGGAAATAGACACCCGGTTCCGACGAGACGCCCTTCTCATGGTTCGGTTTTCCCTGGGCATCGAAGGCATCCACCTTCAGCCAGTCAAAATTCTGCTCAAACCCCGTGGCCCAGATGATCGTGGTGATCCCGGCCTTGGCCAGATCAAGCTCAAGGATAGGATTTCTCACGCAGTCCGGCTTCGGCCCAATTTCGCGCGCCTCAGGTTCTTCCGGGAAATCAAGGCCTTCGCAGGCAATATACGCGTCCGCCTCATCCAACATCAAAAGATAGTCTTCATCACCTTTCGCAATATTCTCAGCCAGATCGGGGGCAAAGCGCAGCACGCCGTTCTCAAAGCTCTGCGTGATCCCCACCAGTGACATTCCGTTGGCCGCAAAACGTCTGAAATCCACCGTATTCCCACCATTCGCACCGCTGACGGCAATGGTGACATGCTCGGCGCCCGCGGGCGGGGCTTTCAGCTGCCACCGGCCCAAAGCACCGTGCCACCAGACGAAATCCTTGCCACGATAGCTGCGCGCGGGACGCCCATGACGCCCAACAGACAGATAGACATCACGCCCGCTTGTCACCAATTCCTCCGCAATCTGCGCGCCGGAGGACCCGGCCCCCACGACCAGCACCGCACCCTGGCTCAATTGCTCAGGGTTACGATACGCGGTGGAGTGCATCTGCGTGAGCCCGTCCTGCTCGGGCACAAGCGGCGGAATGGAGGGCTTTTGAAACGGGCCTGTTGCGGCGACCACACTGCGGGCGTGGATCGAACCTTTAGAGGTTTCAACAAAAAACCCCGACTCGTCTGCGGTTTTCTCGACCGACAGCACCTCAACCCCACAGCGAATGGGGACATTCATCTGCTCGGCAAACTGCTCAAAATACGACGTCACACTTTCCTTTGACGGAAAAGCATCAGGGCCCACATCAGAAAACTCCATGCTTGGGAACCGATCGTGCCACGCCGGGCCGTTGGCCACGAGCGAATCCCAACGCTCTGTGCGCCAGCGTTCGGCGATGCGGTGGCGCTCCAGAACCAGATGGTCGATCCCGTGCCTGCTTAGATGTTCACTCATCGCCAGCCCAGCCTGACCGCCGCCAACAACAAGCGTATCAATGATCTCAACTGACATGGAACCTCCTCCGCAGAACCCTGATGTGTTCCTCGGAAGCTTACCCCAGCCCTGTGAGGGGTCAAACAACGCAATGATTAAGCAGTGATTGGGCAAAGGCTAACGCGAGGCCAGTCCCCTCAGAAGTCGAGGTTTTCCACGTTCAGTGCGTTCTTCTGGATAAATTCGCGCCGCGGCTCCACCACATCCCCCATCAGCTTGGTAAAGAGATCATCCGCCTCGGCCACATCATCCACCTGCACCTGCAAAAGCGTGCGTGCGTCCGGGTCCAGCGTGGTCTCCCAAAGCTGGCTTGGGTTCATCTCGCCCAGACCCTTGTAGCGTTGCAGGGTCAGACCCTTTTCGCCCTCCTTCAGGATCGCATCCAGCAAATCCAGAGGCCCGAAAATATCCTGTGTCCGGTCTTTGCGGACCAGTTTGGCAGGGTTGCTATATGTGTCGCGCAAGCCCGTCGTCAGCTGCCCCAAACGCCGCGCATCGCCCGAACGCAAAACCGGTCCATCGAGCGTGCGCACTTCTTCCACACCGCGCACGACCCGCGTCAGGCGCATGCCCTTGTCCTGCGTCGGACGGCCCTGCCAACCGCGCTCATATTCGACCGCGATGAGGTCCAGCCGCTTGGCGACTGCGTTGGCCACACCTTGCAGATCGGCATCCACCTTGCCCGTGGCAAAGGCCTCGGCAATCGCCGCCTGCTCCACGATGTGACGCGGGTAATGCGTTGGAAACGCTTCGAGAATACGCTTGGCCTGGCGCGCGGCCTCGACGACGCGCACAAGGTCTGCGCCGATAATCTCCTCACCGGATTCAAGCCGCAACACCGCATCTTCCGTGCCCTGCGCAATCAGGTAATCCTCAAGGCTCGGCTGATCTTTGAGGTAAACCTCCGAGCGCCCGCGCATCACTTTGAAGAGCGGTGGTTGCGCAATATAGAGATACCCGCCTTCGATAAGCTCGGGCATCTGCCGATAGAAAAACGTAAGCAGAAGCGTGCGAATATGCGCGCCATCCACATCCGCATCCGTCATCAGAACGATCTTGTGATAGCGCAGCTTTTCGATGTTGAACTCATCGCGCCCGATTCCTGTGCCCAGCGCCATGACCAGATTGCCGATCTCCTGAGAGCCGAGCATCCGGTCAAACCGCGCCCGCTCCACATTGAGGATCTTGCCCTTGAGCGGCAGGATCGCCTGCGTGCCGCGGTCCCGGCCCGTCTGAGCGGAGCCCCCGGCGCTGTCGCCCTCCACGATGAAAAGCTCCGTCTTGGACGGGTCCTTTTCCGAGCAATCCTTGAGCTTTCCCGCGAGGTAATTCACATCCATCGCCGATTTGCGCCGAGTCAGCTCGCGTGCCTTGCGGGCGGCCTCGCGGGCCATGGCGGCCTCGACGATCTTGCCCACGATGATCTTGGCCTGCGTCGGGTTCTCCTCGAACCACTCGGCCAGCTTTTCGTTCACCAGGCCCTCAACCGCCGGGCGCACCTCGGACGACACAAGCTTGTCCTTGGTCTGGCTGGAAAACTTCGGATCGGGCACTTTGACCGACAGCACGCAGGTCAGCCCTTCGCGCGCATCATCGCCAGTGAAGTTGATCTTCTCGCGCTTGGCGATCCCGGAAGTTTGCGCGTAATTGTTGATCGTCCGCGTCAGCGCACCGCGAAAGCCCGCCATATGCGTGCCGCCATCGCGTTGCGGGATGTTGTTGGTAAATGGCAGCACCGTCTCGTGGTAGCTGTCATTCCACCACATCGCGACCTCAACGCCGATATCGTCCTTCTCACCAGTAATGAAAATCGGATCAGGCAGCATGGAGGATTTGTTGCGGTCGAGATATTTCACAAACTCCCGCACGCCGCCCTCGTAATGCAGCTCTGATTCCAGAGGCTCCTCGGGCCGCTCATCACGCAAGAGGATGCGCACACCGGAATTGAGAAACGCCAGCTCGCGCAGCCGCTTCTCCAGCGTCTCGAAGCTGTAGGCAAGGTTGGAGAACGTATCGAGCGAGGCCAGAAACCGCACCTCGGTGCCTTTGCGCCCATTCGCATCCCCCACGATCTTCAGATGCTCGGTCGTATAGCCACCCTCAAACCGCGCGACATGCTCCTTGCCGTTGCGCCATACGCGCAGCTCAAGCCAATCGCTCAGCGCGTTCACAACCGACACGCCAACCCCGTGCAAACCACCCGAGACCTTATAGGAATTGCTGTCGAATTTACCGCCTGCATGAAGCTGCGTCATGATGACTTCAGCAGCCGAAACCCCCTCTTCCTCATGGTGATCCACAGGCACACCGCGCCCGTTGTCGCTCACCGAAACCGACGAATCTCCGTGGATCGTCACAATCACCCGGTCCGCATGACCCGCCAGCGCCTCGTCGATGCCGTTATCGACCACCTCATAGACCATGTGGTGCAGGCCGCTGCCATCATCCGTGTCCCCGATATACATGCCCGGACGCTTGCGAACAGCCTCCAAGCCTTTGAGAACCTTGATAGAATCAGCACCGTATTCTTCGGGCGTGTTGGCTGCCTCAGACATGCGAATTATCCTTCGTCATTTTGCCTGATTTATACGGTCTATAGGGGGGAATGTCACGCGCTGACCCCATATTTTGTGGCTGGCCTCAGCCCATGCGCATCGCCGAAAGCCCCGCCTCTTCGGTCACTTCCACATGCTGCGCCCGCGCACCCAGCTCGGCAAAAAGCTCGGGCCCCGTGCCAGTCATCCAGGCCTGCGCACCCAAGCCGCAAATCTCATCATAAAGCGCCGCCCGCCGCCCGGCATCGAGATGCGCCGCCACCTCATCCAGCAAGAGCAATGGCGTCGCGCCAAAATCAGCCTGAAGAGCGCGCGCATTGGCAAGGATGAGCGAGACCAAAAGCGCCTTTTGCTCACCGGTAGAGCAATCCTTGGCAGGCACGCCCTTGGCCGCATAGACGCCGTAAAGATCCGCCCGGTGCGGCCCGATCAGTGTCCGCCCCGCCGCCATATCGCGAAACCGGCTTTCCGACAGGGCATCACGGTAATCCCCCTCGCTTTCAGGCATCTCACCCTCAGTCGCGGTAATCTCCAGCGCCGCCACGGGAAAGGCCGTCTCCGCCGCATCTTGGGCCGCATGCAGCGCCTCGAGCGCGCTGCGTCGGCCCGCGTCAATCTCCGCGCCCGACCGTGCCATCTGCGCCTCAAGCGCCACATACCAATGCCCGTCGCGCACCTGATCCTTCAGAAGCCGGTTGCGCTCCCGCATCGCCTTCTCAAATGCCAGAACCGCCTCGCCATGGCTGGGCAGAAAACTCATCGTCATCCGGTCCAAAAACCGCCGCCGCCCCTCCGCCCCCTCAATCCAGAGCCGGTCCATCGACGGCACAAGCCAGAGCACCCGTGCGACGCGACCCAACGCCATCTGCGCTGCCGCCTTGCCATCGATCTTCGTCTGCCGGGACGCCCCCTCCTCGGACCACATCTCGATCTCATGCACCAGGCCCAGAGACTGCAAAATCCCCGTCACCTTCCACCCAACGGCCTCCGGGCGGCGCACCATATCCGCCGCCGCCGCCCGGCGCATGCCCCGCCCGGGAGAAAACAACGATACAGCCTCAATGAGATTGGTCTTGCCCGCGCCATTGGGCCCATGGATCGCCACAGGCCGCTCATCCACCTCCATCGACAAAGACTTATGCGACCGGAAATGCGACAGGCTCAACGAAGACAAAAAAAGGCCAGTCATGCCCGGCCCTTCTTCTTTGCAAAAATACTCAAATCAAAGGTTCGTCACACGCGCATCGGCATGACCACATAGACCGCCGATTGATCATTACCCTCGCGCATCAACGTAGGATCGCCCGCAGAGTTGAAGAGAAACACCGCATTCTCGCGGTCCACCTGGCTTGCAATCTCCAGCAGGTATTTCGCGTTGAACCCGATCTCCAGCCGCTCATCGCCGTAAGCCACGACCAGTTCTTCCTCGGCCGCACCGCTGTCGGGCGCGTTCACGCTCAGCACCAGCCGGTCCTCGTCCAGCGAGAGTTTCACCGCACGCGACCGCTCGGAGCTGACAGTGGCCACACGGTCCACGGCGCGCGCGAACTCAGCGGCGTCCACTTCCATCTTGCGAGTGTTGCCTTGCGGAATAACGCGTGTGTAGTCGGGGAAAGTTCCGTCGATCACCTTGGAGGTCAGGGTGATCTCAGGCGTCGCAAAGCGGATCTTCGTCTCGCTCACCGACACGGCAATCATCGCATCATCATCGTCCAGCAATTTGCGAAGCTCGCCCACGGTCTTGCGCGGCACGATCACGCCGGGCATGTCGCCTGCACCCTCAGGAAGGTCCGCATCAATACGCGCCAAGCGATGCCCGTCTGTCGCCACGCAACGCAGAACCTTGCCACCATCTGCCTCGGACACGTGCATGTAGACGCCATTGAGGTAATAGCGCGTTTCCTCGGTGGAAATCGCGAATTTGGACTTTTCAAACAACCGCCGCAGCTCAGGCGCTTTGGCCGAGAAGTTGCTGGCATATTCAGAGCTCGCCATCACAGGAAAATCTTCCTTGGGCAATGTCGCGAGGTTGAAATGCGAACGCCCCGCCTCGACGGTCAACCGCCCGGCAGCCCCATCATCGGTCAGCGTCACAAGCGCCCCATCGGGCAGTTTTCGCACGATTTCATGCAGCATGACCGCGGACACGGTCGTGGCCCCTGCGCGCTCTACCTGCGCCGGGGCCTTGTCGACCACTTCAATATCCAAATCCGTCGCGCGGAAATGGACGCCGTCCCCTTCCGCCTCGATCAGGACGTTGGCGAGGATAGGAATCGTGTTCCGCCGCTCGACCACAGATTGGGCCTGGCTCACGGCCTTCAGCAATACGCCGCGTTCAATGCTCAGCTTCATGCCCTTGCTCCCTGAAATCTTTCCGGCGCAGAGGGCCGGGATGCGCACGTTACCAAACGCAGGCCCGCGCTCAACCCCTTAATGCATCATCAGCGATGTGAAACAGGCCCTGTGGCCGCTGGCCTACGCTTCCAGCGTTCGGCGCAGCAGATCCAGATCCTCGGCGATCTGCCCGTCTTCGCGGCGCAACTCGTCAATCCGGCGCACACCGTGCATGACCGTTGTGTGATCGCGCCCACCAAAGCGCCGCCCGATCTCGGGCAGGCTGCGTGAGGTCATTTCCTTGCTGAGAAACATCGCCACTTGGCGGGGCCGCGCAAAAATCCGCACTCGCTTGGGGCCGACAAGATCGCTCAGCCGGATATTGTAGTGATCCGACACCTGCCTCTGGATTTCCTCCACCGTCACCTGCCGCTCGGAGGCGCGCAAAACATCCGTGAGACACTCCTGCGTCAGCTCAAGCGTGATCTGCTTGCCGATCAGCGAGGCGAACGCGAAAAGCCGCGTCAAAGCACCCTCGAGAACCCGCACATTTTTGCTGATCCGATGCGCAAGAAATTCCAGCACCCCGTCGGTCAGCTTCACATCAGGGTATTGCCCGCGATAATATTCGACCTTGGATTGCAAAATGCCAAGGCGCAGCTCGTAATTGGTGGGATGCAGATCGACCACCAATCCGCATTGCAGACGGCTCCGGATACGCTCTTCGAGGTTTTCAATCTCGGTCGGGGCACGATCGGCGGAAATGATGATCTGCTTGTGCTGATCCACTAACGCATTGAATGTATGAAAGAATTCCTCTTGTGTGCTGTCTTTTCCGGCGATGAATTGAACATCATCCACCATCAAAACATCGACCGAGCGAAACATCTCCTTGAAGTCCATCATCTTGCGCTCGCGCAGGGCCTGCACGAAGCGATACATGAACTGCTCTGCCGAGAGGTAAAGTACATTGAGCTCCGGCTGGCGCGCCTGAAGCTCCCATGCGATGGCGTGCATCAGGTGCGTTTTACCAAGCCCGACGCCGCCATAAAGAAAGAGCGGATTGAACGTCACGGGACCACCTTCGGCTACGCGCTTTGCAGCGGCATGGGCCAGCTCATTAGGCTTGCCCACGACGAAACTGTCGAAGGTGAATCGCTTGTCCAGAGGGGCGGCTGGAATCTGTGCCTCGCGCACAGGGGCTGCCTTTGCGGGGCGAGGAGCCCGCGGGGCGGGCTGTGCAGGGTTGGCGGGCACTTTGAAATGCACACGGCGGATGGCGGGATCGACGTTGCGCAAGTGATAAAGAATTTGATCGCCGAATTTCTGCGAAACGTAATTGCCAAAGAACGTGGTGGCGACATCGAACGTGGCCACACCATCGGCCACGCCGCTCAGATCAAGTGGTTCGATCCATGTCGTGAAGTTGCTGCTTCCCACGCTGGCCTGAAGGTCTTGCTTTACCTGCCCCCATTGCTCTTGGCCCCAAACGTCTTCGCCTCGGTATTCTTTTGTCATGCTATTCCGTTCCGCAACTTGCAGTACCCAAACGATGTCGCAGCCCACCACAGGCCAACGAACCCCAAAGCAACCGTCACCAATCATCGCAAACACATACCAATCCGCTGAACTGTGTTCAGAAGTGCTCCGGTCGCAAATACCGGATATTAGGCGTCGGCGGTCATGCGCATATCAGCACGTCTGGCAAACGCACCAATCATGACCTTCGTCGTGTTTGTTTTGTTGGACATTGTCGGACTATCTGTCCGAAACGAGCAGGATACACCGCAAAGCATAGCTTTGCTGCACCACCAAACCCTCCTGTCCCCCAAGCGGTAACGAGTCGCTTGGGTAAGTTACCAACAGGGTCAGCGTTTCATCAACTGATCTTAGGCCTTGACTCTGATTTTGCTTGAAAAGAATCTCCGGCGTTATTTTTAGGCCTATAACGCAAAAAAAGGCGCCAAATGATTGACGCCTTTTTCCTCAATAGATTAGCCGATTCTCTCAACCCAGAACTTTGACCCGTGCCGACAGACGCGACATTTTGCGCGCGGCAGTGTTCTTGTGGAAAATACCTTTGGTCACACCGCGCATCAGCTCAGGCTGAGCCGCGCGCAGGGCGGCTGTTGCGGCTTCTTTGTCACCCGAGGCGATGGCCTCTTCGACTTTGCGCAGTTGGGTGCGAATCCGCGAACGGCGCGCTTTGTTTACAGCAAAGCGTTTCTCGTTCTGGCGGGCGCGTTTTTTGGACTGGGGCGTGTTGGCCATGTCGTCTTCCTTCGGGTTTTCGTTTCAATTGCGGCTGTGCAATACCACTCCCCGAAAAGGTGCCTCGCGCCACATAGGGGCCGAAGCAGTCTCTTGCCAAAGCGGGCATCACACGCATGTCTGACGCGGCGCATAAAGGCCGGAGCCCAGATTTGCAAGGGTCAATCTCTCAGAGCGCCGCCACCCTGCGCCGGATCACTTGTCGCGGAACTGCGGTGTGCGCTTCTCCATGAACGCGGCCATGCCCTCGCTCTGATCCTCTGTCGCGAAAAGCGAATGGAACACCCGCCGCTCGAACAAAAGACCCTCGCTCAGCGTGGTCTCGTAAGAGCGGTTCACCGCCTCCTTGATCGCCATCACCGAAATCATCGACTTCTCGGCGATCTTGCCCGCCGCACTCAGCGCCTCTTCGCGCAGCTTTTTGGCAGGCACGACGCGGCTCACGAGGCCCGAACGCTCGGCCTCCTCAGCATCCATGAAACGGCCCGTCAGGTTCATATCCATCGACTTGGACTTGCCAATGAAGCGCGTCAGGCGTTGCGAGCCACCCAGCCCGGCCATCACACCAAGGTTTACCTCGGGCTGGCCAAATTTCGCTGTATCGGCCGCGATGATGAAATCGCACATCATCGCCAACTCACAGCCGCCGCCCAGCGCGTAGCCCGCAACGGCCGCAATGATCGGCTTGCGAATTCGCATGATCGCATCCACTTCAGGGCCAAAGAGATCACCTGCGAACGCATCAACAAAGCTCTTCTCGGCCATCATCTTCACATCCGCCCCAGCGGCAAATGCCTTGTCGGAGCCGGTCAGCACGATGCAGCGCACCTTGTCATTGCCCTGTGAATCCTGAAGCGCGTCCACAAGCTCGGTCAGAAGCTCTTGGTTCAGCGCATTCAGCGCATCGGGGCGGTTCAGGGTGATTAGGGCAACGTGGTCTTCTACTTCGACGGTGATCGTCTCATAGGCCATGAAAATCGCTTTCGCTTGTTGCTGTCAGACGTCCTGACATATCATTAAGGGAGCCGCGTTCAACCTATCTTTGGCATTGCGCGCAATAGAAGCTGGACCGCCCCGATTGCACGATCCGCGCCACGGACCCGTCACACCCCTCCCGGCGGCAGGGCTCCCCCTCACGTCCGTAGACATCGAAGCTGTGCTGAAAATAGCCCAACTCGCCATCCGCCTGCCGGAAATCCCTCAGGCTCGATCCGCCGGCCTCGATCGCATCGCCAAGCACGTCGCGGATGATCGGCACGAGGGCTGTGGCGCGCTTGGCACTCACGTTCTTAGCCTTGCGGCGTGGAGAGATTCCCGCCCGAAAAAGCGCTTCACACACATAGATATTGCCCAGCCCCGCAACGATGCTCTGATCCAAAAGCGCTGATTTTACCGGCGTATTGCGTCCCGACAGGGCCCGCGCGAAATACCTCTCATCAAAGCTGTTGCCCAAAGGCTCAGGGCCCAGCTTGGCCAGCAGAGCATGCGCCTCGCCAGACGCAGTGGCAAAAAGATCCATCGCCCCGAAACGGCGCGGATCGTTGAACGTGATGCGCGCACCGTTTTCCATGTGCAGCACCACATGATCATGCTTTTCCGGCGCAGGATGCGTATGCATGAACTGTCCCAAAGGATCGCCCGAAATCAGCATCCGTCCCGACATGCCCAGATGGATCAGCAACGTCTCACCCGATGCCAGGTCGGCAAGGATGTATTTCGACCGCCGCCGCAACGCCAAAACCCGCTGACCCGTAAGACGCGCGGCCATATCCGGCGGAAAGGGCCAACGCAGGTCAGGCCTGTTCACCTCCGCCCGCGCGATCACGGCCCCCTCCATCACGGGCGCAAGACCCCGCCTGACGGTTTCGACCTCGGGTAATTCGGGCATGCGGGCTCCTTGATCCAAAGGGCCGCATTGTGTCTGCGCCCCAGCGCCCTATAAAAAGACCCAGCATAAGGATCGGCAAGCGCAATGAACGACAAAACCACCCATTTCGGATTTGAAACCGTCCCCGAGGCCGACAAGGCAGGCATGGTGCGCGGTGTTTTTGGCAGCGTGGCCAGCAAATACGACGTCATGAACGACGCGATGAGCTTTGGCATCCACCGTCTTTGGAAAGACGCGATGATGGATTGGCTGGCCCCCCGTGCCGGGCAAAAACTGCTCGATGTGGCGGGTGGCACGGGCGATATCTCGTTTCGCTTTCTCAAGCGTGCAGGGTCCGGACATGCCACCGTGCTCGACCTGACCGAGCCGATGCTGATTGAGGGGCGCAAACGCGCCGAGGCGGGCAGCATGGCCGAGAGCCTTGATTGGATCGTAGGCGACGCGATGGCGCTGCCTTTTGCCGACAACACATTCGACGTCTACACAATCAGCTTCGGCATCAGAAACGTCACCCGCCCGCAAGAGGCGCTGAATGAGGCCTACCGCGTGCTCAAACCCGGCGGGCGCCTCATGGTTCTGGAATTCAGCCAGATTCCCAACAACCTGATGCAATGGGCCTATGATCTCTACAGCTTTAACATCATCCCCCGCATGGGGCAGGCCATCGCGGGCGACCGCGAGAGCTACCAATACCTCGTTGAATCCATACGTAATTTCCCGGATCAGCAGACATTCCTACGGATGGTCGAGACTGCCGGTTTCGGCAATGCCAAGTACCGCAACCTGAGCCTTGGCATCGCGTGCCTCCATTCCGGTTGGAAGCTCTGACACCATGCGCGGACCGCACAATATCATTCGCCTCATCCGCACCGGGGCCACTTTGGAGCGCACGGGCGCGATGGCCGTGATCCTGGGCGCGATGGACGCGCCACCTCAGGTGCGCATCGCGCTCAGATGCCTGGCCTGGCCGTTTCAATGGCTTGGGCTGAAGGGCGATCCGGGCACGCCGCCCGCCGTGCGTGCGCTTACCGCCCTCGGCCCCGCATACATCAAATTCGGGCAGATTCTCTCGACCCGCCCCGATCTAGTGGGCGATGAGCTGGCCACGCAAATGCGCGTCCTTCAGGACAAGCTGCCGCCGTTCGATATGCTGACCGCCAAACGCGCCGTGCAATCCGAGCTGGGTCAGCCAGTCGAGTCGCTTTTCGATGATTTCTCGCCACCCATCGCCGCCGCTTCCATCGCGCAGGTTCACAAGGCCCGCATCCGCGCAACGGGCGAGGACGTAGCCGTCAAAGTGCTGCGCCCCGGCATCGAGCGGGCATTTCGCGTGGATATCGACGCGTTCTACTTCGCAGCCTCCATGATCGAGCTGCTCTCGCCCGCCTCCCGCCGCCTGCGCCCTACCGAAGTGATCAAACACTTCGAGGGCGTGGTGCTGGGCGAATTGGACCTGCGGCTTGAGGCCTCCTCAGCCGGAGAATTTGCGGCAAACACGCAGAATGACGCAGGATTTCAGCTACCAGAGGTGAAATGGAATCTCTCGCGTCGCCGCGTCATGACGCTGGCTTGGGCCGACGGGGTGCCGATGGGCGACAATGACGCGATTGACGCGGCGGGCCATGACCGGGTCGATCTGGGCAACCGGGTGCTGCAACTTTTCCTGAGCCACGCGCTGCGCGACGGGTATTTCCACGCAGACATGCATCAGGGCAACCTGAAGGTCGCGCCCAACGGCAATATCATCGCCTATGATTTCGGCATCATGGGCCATATCGACGAATACACCCGACGGGTCTATGCCGAGATCATCTATGGCTTCATCCGCCGAGATTATCGCCGCGTGGCCGAGGTGCATTTCGAGGCGGGCTACGTGCCTGCCGACCGCGATATCGACGAGTTTTCCCGCGCTCTGCGCGCTGTGGGTGAGCCAATTTTCGGGATGGACGCGAGCAAGATCAGCATGGGCAGCCTGCTCAGCTATCTCTTTGAAGTGACCGAGCGCTTTGGCATGGAAACCCGGACCGAGCTGATCTTGCTGCAACGCACGATGGTGGTGGTCGAAGGCGTGGCCCGCTCGCTTAACCCTCAGATCAACATCTGGGAAGTCGCGAAACCCGTGGTCGAGGATTACATCAGGCAAAGCCTTGGACCCCGCGCCATCGCGCGCAGCCTGGGTCAGACCCTCGCCGTTCTCGCGCGGTTCGGACCGCGTCTGCCGCAACTGGTAGAAGATGCGATCATCCGCCAGTCCGCCCCACCGCCCGAGCCGCCCCACCACCGCAAGCGCGACCTTGTCGCATGGGGTGCAGGCGGCGTGGCGTTGGGGGCAAGCGTGGCCGCGCTGATCGCACTTCTGGACTAGGGGCGCGTCAGGCCAAGCACCTACGCCCCATCAGGATTACGCAACCCCAGAACGCGCGACGCAGGCACCAAAGCGCCGCCTTCCATGACCAGAACAGTGGTTCCGCCATCCAAACGCGCCTCGACAATTCGCGCCTGAGATTCGACGGCGGATGTGCCTAAAAGCTCCTCTCCCTGAAACGAATCAACGCTCAAATCGTAAGTCCCGGCAGGCAGCGTATTGCCGGTTTCCGTCCGCCCATTCCATGTGAACGCGCCGCCGCCAGGCGGCACGTCCTGCTGCGCCACGATCCCGCCACGCGCATCGCGCACGACAAGTCGCGCAAGGTCAGCCCCAGCCGCAGGGTTCAGCGTCACCCCAACAGGCGCGCCCTCAAAGGCCACGGGCATCTCGGCCCGGGCGGTCATACCGACCCAGCCCTGAAGCTGGCCCATCCCCATGATCCCCAGTTGCTGCCCCATGACCGACAGAAGATCATTGGTGCGCACTTGCTGCTCCACCGACGAAAACTGGGCGAGCTGTGAGGCGAATTCAGTCGAATCAACGGGGTTGAGCGGATCTTGGTTCTCCATCTGCGCGGTCAGCATCTTCAGGAACGTCTCAAAATCCGAGCTGAGGGCGCTGTTTGCTTGGGCCGTGGCCGCCGTTTGTGAAGCGGCGGATGAGCCACCGCCAAAAATAGATGCAGTGGGGTTTGTTGGATTCAGGTCCATGTAACGTCCTTTCTAAAGGCGAATATCAAGCCGGTCGTGGACGCCCAGAGGGGCACCGGAAGCCGGAGTTTCGGGAATACCACTTGCCGTATCTTGCGTCTCCGAATCACCGCCACCGCTCGGAGCAAAGCCCTCTGGCGCAGTGCCATCGCCGCCCTGACCAAAGGAAAACGCGGTGCTGCCATAGCCAATCGTGCGCAATTCCTGTGCCAGCATGTCAATATGACGCCGCATTAAATCCAGCGTTTCGGGTCGATCCGCCAAAACTGTAACCATCATCACGCCGTCACCCGGCGCAAGCGCAAGGCGCACGCGGCCCAGCTCTGCAGGGTTCAGCGTAAGCTCAATGGGTTTTTCGCCAGACCGCACGGCATCGGCGATTTGCACCGCCACCTGTCGGGCAGTTTCAACCTGTGTTGAGGGAGTGGACGCAGCGGGGCGCACCTCGGCATCGGCTGGCAATGTACTACGCAGCTCGGCCGCAGCACTGACGGCCTCAAGCCCAAGCCCGCGCTCAGGATTGTCGGCCCCTGCCGGGATCGCAGTCATTGCAGCGGATAGAGCGACAGGCGAATTTTGCAAAGCGGTCGGCGCGGGCGTGGCAAGAGCACTGCCCATATCGGGTTGAACAACGCCCGCCTGCATCGTCGTGTCGATAGGATAAGAGAACCGCGTTTCCGGCTGCAACATTGGTGCTGCCAGCATACTCAGTGGCGCCGACCCCGTCTGAGTGACGCGCACAGGCATTGCATCCACCTGAGATGCGCTTTGTTGCAGGGCACCAAGTTCCGGTGCGGTTTGGACCACTGCTAGGGGCGCCTCTGGCTTAAGGACTGCCGCAAGAATCGGCTTAGGTTGGCTCGAAATCATCTGAGGCGCAGGAACAGAAATCTGAGATATCACCCCTGCGTCTGCACTCCGTTTTGCATCGGTGATAGGAATATCTGTAGCTTCAATATTCTGGGGTTGGACCGAGACCGTCTGAGGCCGTTCCAACGTAGACTTGGCGACCATTGGCAACGCGTCAACCGCCGCCGGCGCCATAGCCGAAGCATTCAGACCAACGCCCTTCGGAATTGACCGCATATCCCAATCACGCTCTCCATCCACCACCAAAGCCGTATCACTTGTAAGCGCCAGCTTAGCGGGCATCCGGGTTCCAGAGATTTCCGGTGCCCCGGAATCCTCACCAATCTGCACCGCAAATTCGATCGGTAATGGATTCGACGTCCCGCCTTGCAATTCCGCTGGCAAAGGGGGCTCAAATTCAGAGCCCTTGTCATCAGCTGGCAAGTTCAGGCCCAGCGTGATCTCGGTCGTCGGCTCCCCGGTCAATTGATTGACATTGATCCTCACAGGCTCGAGCCCATCGGCGGTGTCACGCGGAAATTCCGGCACGGAACCATCTGGATTTGCTGGCCAACCGAGCAAGACAAGGCCACTATCAGTCTTCAGAATACCATCAGCATCGGTGCGAAACGAGCCAGTGGACGTCAGCAGCATCTGCTGGCCACCATTGCCTGCCCCCACCTCCGCCGCGCGCGCCACGGGCAGCATGCCCCGGCCACGCACCGCAAGGTCGGTCGCGTTGTTCGTGGTGACAAGTGAGCCACCCTGATCAATTAAGCGCTGAGTCGAGGCGCGCACGCCGCCTGCCGAATATGTGCCCCCTCCACCGCTGATCACCATGGATTGAAAATCGGTTTCGACCCGTTTGTAGCCAAACGTGGCCGAGTTTGCGATATTGTCCGAAATAGAGGCCAAGCGCGAAGCATTCGCGCTGAGCGCCGCCACCCCGGCATTGAGCGAGGAAGAGATTGTCATGGATACGCCTTTCTGCTGCATCGACTGAATTCGAGCACAAGGCATAAGCCCGCGCGTTTAACAGCGCGCTAACAGATAAAATGCGAGACAATCAGGTCCGACAGGGACCGCCCCATCCTCCTAACGATCGGAGCGTAAGAAGATCACCTCCAACCGGTTGTTGCGCACCGCCATCGGATTGCGCACCGCCAGATCACGGTCCGCATGACCCGTCATGCGCTGCACCCGCCTCTCACCAAAGCCCGCGTGATCCAGCAACAGCCGCATCGCATTGGCCCGCTCAGTCGACAGATCCCAAACCGGGTTTTCCTTGAGAATAACGGGAGCGGCAGCGATATGCCCTTCCACGGAAACGCCGTTCGAAACCAATGCGCCCACCTCGACAATCACACCAACCAACGCCTCCAGAAGTGGCGATGGGTGTGCGCCGCCAGCTTCAAAAAGCTGCGCGCCCGCGCTGTCGAACAGTTCCACCACAAGCCCTTCATCGGTTACCCGCGTGATGATGTGACGGGACAATTCACGCGATACCATGCTCTCGCCATTGCTGCCCTTCAAAGCCGTATCAAACGCCTGCTGAAGCTCTTCCAGCGCCTGTGCATCTTGCGCGGAAACACCAGTTTCCCCGCGCGCTTTGTGCGATTCGGTGGTGTGCTGTTGCGCGGCACCACGACCATCGCTCAACAGCGTATCCTCTGAAAAAACGCTGTCGCCGCCAAAATTACCGTCACCACCGCTGGAAATGCGGCTGATCGGGATCGTCGGACTGAAGTAATCAGCCAGACCTTTGCGTTGCTTTTCCGTCGTCGCGTTCAACAGCCACATCAAGAGAAAAAACGCCATCATTGCGGTTACGAAGTCGGCATACGCCACCTTCCAGGCCCCACCATGGTGCCCGCCGCCCTGAATGACTTTCTTTCTCTTGATGATGACTGGCGCCGCATTGCTCTGCGCGCTCATACTCACCACCTTGTTTACTCACCCAAGGCAATGGGTATCAGAGCAGCCCTTACCGCGCCCTTAACGTTTAAAACCCGACACGTTTTCCCGCTTAGACCTGCAACCAAGCACATCAAAGCCTGCCACCAGACACAGAAATCCATCCCAGCGGCTTGACGAGCCGCGCCCAAACGGCATCTTCACAGCCGCCGACGACGTGCAGAAGGAGCGCACCATGTCCTACCATATGTTTTTCTGGTTCAATCTGGCAGAAGGGCACGAATTGCCTCCCGTAGCCAGAAACTTGCACGCCTTCGCGGATGAGTTGATCGCCGAGGATTTACTGGTATCCATGACACCGGTCGCAACGCGACACCTGCACCCGGTGCTCGACACCGCGACCGACATCGCCCAGCTCTACTTTACCAAAATGACGTTTCGAGACCTCAAACAGGCAAACGCGTCTGTCAAACGGCTCTACGGGCCCGGCGGTGAAAGCGGGAACCTGCACACAAGCATTATCGCACAGGTGACAGACGCAGTGTTTTTATGTGCGCAGGAAACGCCCTGACAGGTCGTCAGACAAATTTGGTCAGCCGGCGCTTTGACGCTCAATATAGGCGCGCATATGCTCGGCCTCCTGACGGGCTTCACGCAAACCTTCCATGGTCGCGGCAAGCTCGGCCTCGGTCTGGTTAAGCTGATTGGTCAGCTCCGCCTCGCGCTGTTGCAAATAGGTAATCGCCTGATCGCGTGTCTCTTCGGCCTCATGAAGTTCTTGGGTCATACGGTCCAATTCACCCACATCCGATTGCGACACCCGGGTAAACCGATGCACAAGCCAGTTCGCGAACCATCCCAGTGCAAAAGCCACAAAGAGGATAATCGCCGTGGCGAAGATAAACTCGGTTCTGTTCATTCGGCGGTACTTTCGTCAGCAGGGTCATCGGCGGCATCATCAGCGGTGTCTTGGACAGACGCCTCTTCATCGCCGTCCTGCTCAAGGCTTTCAAGCCCTGTTTCCCGCTCAGGCACAGGCTCGGGGCGGATCAGCTTGAATTCGATCCGCCGGTTCAGCTCGCGGCCCTCTTCGGTATCATTGTCGGCGATGGGCTCAACCTCACCATAGCCCACAGCGGTATAGCTGGCGGTCAGCACCCGGCGCGCGCGCAAGGCATCAAGAACCGCATTGGCCCGCTTCTGACTCAGGTCCTGGTTCATCGTCTCGCGGCCCTGACTGTCGGTATGGCCACCGATCTCGATGCGGATATCGCCGCATTTATCAAG
>CALGEH010000235.1 GCA_937881735.1 uncultured Shimia sp. | reverse complement strand
GCCTACGTCGTTGCGAGCCTGTTCCTCTCGATCTTCTCCTTCTCGGCCAGAACCGCCGCCTTTGCCTGCGGATTACCCGATTCGAGGATTTCCGCCGCTTCGTCGTCATCCTCGACCAAAGCTGACGCCAGAGGCTGGCTGAGCTTGGAGCCGTCACGGTAGAGCGCGTTGGCCTTCACGCCGAGCGACCAGCTATATTCATACGCTTTCTGGCAATCTTCGATCGTGGCGTCGTTGGCCATGTTGATCGTCTTGGAGATCGCGCCCGAGATGAAGGACTGCGCCGCGGCCATCATGGTGATGTGGCTGTTCACGCCGAGATAGCGTTTGCCCTTCTTGCCGCAGGGGTTGGCGCAATCGAAGACCGAATAATCGCTCTCACGAAGATGTGGAGCGCCTTCCAGCGTCATGGTCCCGCAGACATGGTCGTTCGCCGCGTCGATATCGGCGCGAGAATAACCCAGATGCGCCAGCAAATCGAAGGTCGGATCGTTCAGCTTCGCCTCGGGGATGCCAAGAACATTGGTGCAGAACTCCACGCCCAGCGTCCACTGGTTAAAGACAAAGCGGATGTCGAAAGCCGATCCCAGAGCCGCGTCCACCTTGGCCAACTCGTTGGGGCCAAACCCGTGACCGATGAGCGAGGTGTGGTTGATCCCCGGCGCGTTGCCAATGCTGCCATGACCGACCGCGTAGCTGATGATCTCTTCGATCTGAGCCGAGCCGTAGCCCATTGTCTCGAGGGCGGCAGGCACGGATTGGTTGATGATCTTGAAATACCCACCACCGGCGAGCTTTTTGAACTTCACCAGAGCGAAGTCAGGCTCGATGCCAGTCGTGTCGCAATCCATCACCAGACCAATGGTGCCCGTGGGCGCGATCACGGTGGATTGCGCGTTGCGGTAGCCATGCTTCTCGCCCAGTTTCAGCGCCTCGTCCCAGCTGGACATGGCAAGCTCCACAAGGCGGCTGTCAGGGCAGTTGGTGAGGTCCAGAGGCACAGGCTTCACAGCCAGCCCCTCATAGCCTTCGGTCGCGCCGTAGGCCGCGTTGCGGTGGTTGCGAATGACGCGAAGCATATGCTCGCGGTTACGCTCAAACCCTGCGAAGGGACCAAGCTCTCCGGCCATTTCGGCCGATGTGGCATAAGACACGCCCGTCATGATCGCGGTCAGCGAGCCACAAAGCGCGCGACCCTCGTCGCTGTCATATCCCAGGCCCATATTCATCAGGAGGCCGCCGATATTGGCATAGCCCAGACCCAGCGTGCGGAAATCATAGCTGCGCTGCGCGATTTCCTTCGAGGGGAACTGCGCCATCATCACGCTGACTTCCAGCGTCACGGTCCAGAGGCGGGCCGCGTGCATGTAGGCCTCTGCGTCGAACTTGCCGTCATTGTAGAAGGTCAGCAGGTTCATCGAGGCGAGGTTACAGGCGGTGTCGTCGAGGAACATGTATTCCGAGCAGGGGTTCGATCCGCGGATCTCACCATCTTCGGGGCATGTGTGCCATGCGTTGACCGTGTCGTGATACTGAATGCCGGGATCGGCGCAGGCCCAGGCGGCGTGGCCCACATCTTCCCAAAGATCGCGGGCCTTGATGGTCTTGGCAACGCTGCCATCGGTGCGGTTCAGAAGCGCCCAATCGGCGTCATCTTCCACGGCCTTCAGGAACGCATCGGTGACGCGGATCGAGTTGTTGGAGTTCTGACCCGAAACGGAGGCGTAGGCCTCAGAGTCCCAATCGGTGTCATAGGTCGGAAACTCGATGCTGTCATAGCCCTGCTTGGCGTAATCCAGCACGCGTTTGACGTATGTCTCCGGGATCGAGCACTTCTTGGCACTGCGAATCGCGTCCTTCAGCTGCACGTTCTTCTTGGGGTCGACCGAATCCTCGATCGTGCCGTCCCACGCGCCGATCGCTGCGAAGATCTCGTTAAGCTTTTGCTCGTGCATCTTGGAGCCTGCGACAATGCTGGCGACCTTCTGCTCTTCTTTTACCTTCCAGTTGATGAATTCCTGAATATCGGGGTGGTCCGCATCACAGATCACCATCTTGGCCGCGCGGCGCGTGGTGCCGCCCGACTTGATGGCACCCGCCGCGCGGTCGCCGATTTTCAAAAAGCCCATGAGGCCTGAGGATTTGCCGCCACCGGACAGCGGCTCGTTCGCTGCGCGAAGGCTGGAGAAATTCGTGCCCGTGCCGGAGCCATACTTGAAAAGACGTGCCTCGCGGACCCACAGGTCCATGATACCGCCCTCACCCACCAGATCATCGGCGACCGATTGGATAAAGCAGGCATGGGGCTGCGGGTGCTCGTAGGCGGAGGTGGATTTGGTCAGCTCGCCCGACTGGTAGTCCACGTAATAGTGGCCTTGCCCCGGTCCGTCGATGCCATAGGCCCAGTGCAGGCCGGTGTTGAACCATTGTGGGCTGTTCGGCGCGCCCATCTGGCGGGCCAGCATGAAGCGCATCTCGTCAAAGTAGGCGCGCGCATCGCTCTCGGCCGTGAAATAGCCACCCTTCCAGCCCCAATAGGCCCAGGCGCCAGCGAGCCGATCAAACACTTGCTTGGCGCTGATCTCGCCGCCCTTCTTGACGCTGTCTCCATCTGGGACCGAACGCCACAGGAACTCGGGCACGCCCTTCTCTTTGACCTTCTTGAGGCGCGCAGGCACGCCAGCTTTGCGGAAGTATTTCTGCGCGATAACGTCACTTGCCACCTGGCTCCAGCTTGCGGGCACTTCGACGCCCTCCAGCTTGAACACAGTCGTTCCATCCGGATTACGGATCTCCGAGCTTGTCGTGACAAATTCGAGCGCCGCATATGCGTCCTGCCCGGCCTTGGTGAATTTGCGTTCAATCTTCATCGTCCTGCCCCATCTCGTTTCGGTTTATATACTTTGCGCGACCCAAATTACGGCCCAACACCCTGTTCTCTGCCCGGCGACAAAAGAGGACCCCCCACCCAAATTTGCGGGATAAACAAAGCCGGTTAATACCTACCGGATATGTCGCTTGGGTCCTGCCCTGTCCGGTTGGGCCGCACAATATGTTGTGGCTTACCGACCGGTCCGCACAAACTGGCGTATCGGGGCATAGGTGGTCAACGCAAATTTTACCGTTTCTGCACCAAAAATAAGTTGACCTATCCGCCTCGGGCTGGGCCATGAGGCGGCTTGTGATTCACCCACCGAACCATCCCCAATTTCATCCCCCGAACGGGGCGGCGCGCTCATCCATAAAAGCGCAATCTCTTGGCGGGTTTAGGTGTGCCCCTTGCCAAACCGGGTGAAGCCCGTGAGGCGGTGCGACGGGATGAAACTGTCCACATGCAAAAAAAGGTTAACGCCCAAGACAGATATTGCAGCCGCGCAACAGCATGGCCGCAGACCCCCGGTGTCAGCAAGCACGGGCGCCCGCGCCGGAGCGCGTTTGGTCAGAAGTTATGCAAGGGAGATTATATGGTCGGGGCGATAGGATTCGAACCTACGACCCCCTGTACCCAAAACAGGTGCGCTACCAAGCTGCGCCACGCCCCGAACCATGGCGCGTCTCTACTGCGAATTTTCGGCTTTGAAAACCCCTAACAGGGCCAAGCGGGCGTCCCATTTTCAAAGGCCGGGTGGCGCAGCTCGCTGCCGGGCATTATTCCCAGCCGCTCCGACAGGCCGCCATTGATCTCCAGCACCGCCTTGATATCAGGGCTGCCGCCAAAAATCGGTGTCTCATCATGGGGGATGGCGTTTGCATGCACTTTCACGACCGTCCCGCTGGCATCGATAAAAATCATATCGAGGGGAATCAGCGTATTTTTCATCCAAAAGCCGACTTGCTTTGGCTCGGGGTATACAAAGAGCATGCCAGCGCTTTGAGCCAGGCTCTCGCGATTCATCAGGCCTTGGGCACGCTCATCCGGCTCATCCGCCAATTCAATCGTGAAGCGTGCCTGCCCCCAATCGCCGCGCAATGTCACCTGATCGTCGGCGCACGGTCCGGCCGCAGCCGCTCCTGCGCTCAGAATAAATGCCGTGGCAATCAGCCCTCGGACGCATCCTCGGAGGCCGCCTGCGCCACCGTTCCAACCGCACTTTCCCATCCACACACCTCCGTGGCCATGCGGCCGCGTTTACCTTCGATCACACGTATGGCCAGCGCCTCGCCCGGTTGCAAGTCTGCAAGACCCGAGCGACGGAGCACTTCTACGTGAACGAACACATCTTCACCGCGCCCGAATGTGTTGGCAAAGCCGAACCCCTTGCCCTTGTCGAACCATTTGATTCGTGCAGGCTCCAGCGTGGCGTTGGCGATCACGGCGGGGTCAATATCCTCGAGGTCAGCCATCGTGCTGGCGGTGATGCCCTCAGGTGGCTCGATCTGGTGGACCGCGACGGCCTGAACCCCGCGCGTGGTGTCCTGCACGTCGATCTCAATGCCAGCATCATCAGCGACCGAGCTTTGTCCGAAATTACGCAGCACATTGGCATGTAGCAAGATGTCGGGTCCCCCCTCATCCGCTACAACGAACCCAAAGCCTTTAACCGGGTCAAACCACTTTACGCGGCCTTTGATTTTGCGAATGGATTGCTCCATAGCCAGCACCCATTTTTCACGCCGCAAGCTACCCCAAGCGACGCAATAAGCTTTGAGCATTCGCCGGTGAGTTGCAAGGCCCGGGCGCCAAAAATTTAAGGCGATTGCATTTCACGTTGCGTGAGTTTCACGGGTTTAAGCGTTTGATTTCCCAGTTGGAATGTGCTGTTTCACGCCGCCAAACAAAGCGATCATGCAGGCGAAAATCTCCGTCCGCCCAGAACTCAATTTCGCTGGGTGTG
>CALGEH010000234.1 GCA_937881735.1 uncultured Shimia sp. | reverse complement strand
CTTTGGTTAGAAACATCCAGTAGCCCACCGGGATGCGCACGGCGGTGAAGTTGTTATCCGCATCCAGCGCCAATTCGATCTTGGTCACGTGATCGCGTGCCTGCGCGTCCGACAGGAACGCCTCGGAGCGGGTGCAGGTCCATTTCACGGGCCGGTTCAGATCCTTGGCCGCAAATGTGACGAACGCTTCCTCGGCATAATGATAGATCTTGGAGCCAAATCCGCCGCCCACATCCGGGGCCACGACGCGCAGCTTATGCTCGGGGATGCCCAGAACGAACGCGCCCATCAACAGACGGATCACATGCGGGTTCTGGGACGTGGTATAGAGCGTGCTGTCTTGGCCCGCGCGGTTGAAGTCCCCCACGGCGACCCGTGGCTCCATCGCATTGGGCACAAGGCGATTGTTGATCAGCTCAACCGTCGTGACATGTGCCGCACTCTTGATTGCGGCGTCCACTGCCTCCTTGTTTTCCTCGACAAAGCCCCAATCAAAACAAAGGTTGTCCGCTAGATCGTCATGTACCTTGGTGCTGCCATCCTCCAGAGCCTTCTTCATGTCAATCACGGCCGGAAGCTCTTCGATATCAAGCTCGATTGCCTCAGCCGCATCGCGCGCCATCTCCCGGCTCTCGGCCACGATGGCACAGATCGGATCGCCCACATGGCGCACCTTGCCCTCGCAGAGCACCGGGTGGCGCGGCTCCTTCATCACCTCGCCAAAACGGTCGGTGACCTGCCAGCCGCAGGGGATGGACCCTGCCGTCTCAAAATCCTTGCCGGTATAGATTTTCACCACACCCGGCATCGCCTCGGCGGCGCTGGTGTCGATCGACTTGATCCGCCCATGCGCCATGTCTGAGCGCAGGAAATGCACGTAGGCCTGTCCGCGCAGGTTGATATCATCCGTGTAATTGCCGGTCCCCGTCAGAAACCGAATATCTTCGCGCCGCTTCGGGCTGGCGCCGATGCCACCATCTTTGGGCATGTCTGTCCTCCAAATTGCTGGGCCTACGGGGGAATACCCATGGCCTGGCGCCGCTCCCACCATAGGGCGCGGCGAAATTCTTACTCACGCCTTATTCTGCGGCGATTGCGCTGATGTCCTGACCGGATGCGGCGAGGATCGCTTTGACGATGTTGTGATACCCCGTGCAGCGGCAGATATTGCCCTCAAGATAGTCACGCACCTGCGCCTCGCTGGGCTTGGGGTTGTCCTTTAGAAGGGCCGCCGCACTCATCACCATGCCGGGGGTGCAAAAGCCGCATTGCAACCCGTGATGGTCCTGAAACGCCTGTTGCAACGTGTTGAGCGTGCCGTCAGGTGCTGCCATCCCTTCAATCGTCGTGATCTCTGCGCCCTCGGCCTCAGCCGCGAACATGGTGCAGGACTTCACTGCCTTGCCGTCCACATGGACCACGCAAGCCCCGCATTGGCTGGTGTCGCAGCCGACATGCGTGCCGGTAAGTTCCAGCGTCTCCCGGATAAATTCAACAAGCAACGTCCGGCCTTCGATCTCGCCGGACGCGGTCTTGCCATTCACGGTCATTGTGACCTGTGACATAACGCTCCTCCCTGTTTTTGTTTTTTGTTGGGTAGAGTTAAGCACGGGTTGGCGCAGTTGAGAAGATGGTTTCTTCGGCCAATTTCAGGTTTCAATAGCCCTACGCCGCCCCCGGCCGTCCACGCCGGGGCATGGGCCGAGTGGGGATTTCCTTCAAAAGCCCGCCAACCCCCATGCCGGCAATGTCCGCGCCCGTGACCTCGATCCCGCAGACCACCCGCGCCAACACCCAATCGGCCCCGTTGAGCGCCGGGGCCCGTGCGCAGCCCGGCAATCCGATGACGGATTGCGCGCCCAAAGCCCCAAGAAAAAGGAGATTACCGGGATCGACCGGCATCCCGAACCGCTCGATCTGCCCGCCGGCAAGGGTGAGGGCCGCAGGCCCCGTATCCATCACATCCGACGTGGCCGAGGCGGTGAGGATCAAGATGACCTCGCCCGTGGCTGCGTGCAGCGCGGCCGCCAGCGGGCCCTCCTCATGCGGCACGAGAACCGTCTCTGCGAGGCTCAGACCTAGCGCCTCCACACGCCCCCGTATGGCCGCCGCGCCCTTGGAGCCCGGCCCACCGGGGATGTCGGTGATGATGAGGCTGGCAGTTTGCATCTTCGGCATGGCCATGCGCACGGCCCCGCGTGCGGCTTGCGCCGCGCGGGTCACGGCCTCACCGGGCACGCCGTAGGCGATGATTTTCACCGTCGCGATCAGGCCTTTCCGGGCCATCTGCTGCATATCCGGCACGGTCGCCACGGTGATCATCGGATGCACCATATTGGCCGCGTGGATTTTGCCCGCGTCCAGCTGCACCACCCCCGGCCCCTCCGCGATCAGGTTGACGCGACCGGTGAAGGCGGTGCTGAGGCTGATGCCCGGACCTTGCGCCAAAGCGGTGGCCAGCGCCTCCGCGGCCGCATCCTCTTGCAGATCGCCGGGCTCCATCCGGGCCACGACAACGCTTGTGTGGCCTTCAGCGCCAAGCGCCTCCAACGCGGCGGCGTCCAACACCGCACCCTTGCGTATGCGCCGCCCGCCTGCGTGCAGGGAATGCGCGAGGATCGCGCCCTCCGCCTCCGCCAAGGGGACCGCGCCGAATTTCACGCGCCCATCCTCAGGCGCTGCGTCATCTCGGCCAGAATGCTCAGCGCAATCTCCGAGGGCCCCGCGGCGCCAATATCGAGGCCAATGGGGCCATGGATGCGCGCGATATCCTCGGCGCTGATCCCCGCCGCCTCCATCCGCTCCACCCGCTTGGCATGGGTGCGGGTCGATCCCAACGCACCGATATAGAACACGTCAGACGCGAGCGCTGCCAGAAGCGCCGGATCATCAAGCTTCGGGTCATGGGTCAGCAGCACAAGCGCTGTGCGCGCATCAAGGCCAAGGCTGGCCACCGCCTCATCGGGCCAATCGTCAAGGATCTCCTCGCCCACGAACCGCTCAGGGGCGGCAAAACCCGCGCGCGGGTCAATCAGCAAGGGGTCATACCCCACAACCCGCGCCATCGGCACCAAGGCTTGCGCGATATGCACGGCCCCAACGATGATAAGGCGCAAAGGCGGATTGAAGACGCAATGAAACGTCTCACCATCCGCGTCAAATCCCGAACGGTCGGCGCGCAGCCGTGCCGGATCGCCCGCCTCCAATCGCGGCGCACCGCCCAACGAAGTGACGTAAACGCACGCCTCCCGCGCCGCCCGCCGCGCGCAAAGATCTTCTAGGATCGCCACGGGGATCACGGCGCCTACAGGTTCCACCAGCACCCGGATTGTGCCGCCGCATGCCAGCCCCACGGCGAACGCATCACCGTCCGAGACACCGTATTCCAGCATCCGGGCCTCGCCGCACTGGATGGCCTCAATCGCCTCAACGACCACAGCCCCCTCGACGCAGCCGCCCGAGACGGAGCCCGACATCTGCCCGCGGCCATTGATTGCAAGCTGACTGCCCACCCGGCGGGGCGCGCTGCCCCATGTCTGCACGACCGTGGCAAGTGCCGCCCCCTCGCCCGTGCGGTGCCAAGCCAGAGCGGTCTCGACAATGTCATCAAACCCGCTCATCGCTCTCCACTCCTCCAATCGTCTTGCCCGCCAACGGGGCCGATCTGCGCCATAAGCCGCGCTTTCTCGCCCGCATCATCGGGGCTGGAGATCACGGCGGCAAGCTCTTCCAATGAGGCGATGGAATGGCCCGCGCGAAAGCTGTGCACATGGGGCAGCATTGCGGCAATGCCGCTGGCGCGGGGGGCGAACCCGTCCCAGCGCAGCAAGGGATTGAGCCAGATCAGCCGCCGCGCGGTGAGCGACAGTCGTTGCATCTCGGCGCCAAGCCGCTCGGGTGCGTCGCGGTCCAGACCGTCGGTGATCAACAGCACGACCGCCCCCTGCCCCAGCACCCGGCGCGACCAGTCGCGGTTGAACGCGTGCAGGCAGGCGCCGATCCGCGTGCCGCCCTCCCAATCCTGCGCCTCGCGCCCCGCCGCCGCGAGGGCTGCGTCCACATCGCGGGTGCGCAGATGACGGGTGATATTCGTGAGGCGTGTGCCGAAGGTAAACGCATGGACCTGAGCCCAGCCCGCGCCCTTGTGGTTGGCCACCGCATGCAAGAAATGCAGCACCATCCGCGAATAGGTGCTCATGGAGCCCGATATATCGCAGATCACCACCAGATTGGGCCAACGGGGACGCGGTGTGGCGCGCGCCAATTGCGTTATCTCGCCACCCCGCCGCAGCGCCTGCGCCATGGTGCGCCGCGCGTCGATCCGCGCGCCCGAGACGCTTGCGCCATAGCGGCGCGAGGGCAAGGGGCGCACCGGCAGGCTGAGCCGTGCGAGCATCCGCTTGGCCTCGGCCATCTCGCCGGTGCTCATCTGCTCGAAATCGAGGGTCCTGAGACGTTCCTCGCCCGACATGGTGGCCGAGGCGTCGATCTCGATCAGCGTCTCCTCGTTCTCGTCATCATGCAGATTCGGCATCTCGGGCTCTGCCCCGTCAAGCAAAGCCTCCGCCGCGCGCTTCTCGGCCGCCTGCGCGCTGCGATCCTCCTGCACACCGCGCACGGCGGGCAACAAGAGCGACATCATATGCTCCATGAACCTCGGATCGCGCCAATAGAGGCGAAAGACCTGTGCAAAGACCGCGCGATGCTCGGGCCGGCGCACGCAAAGCGCATGGAGCGCCCAGTAGAAATCCTTGCGCGAGGTAAAGCCCGTCTCGGCCACCGCCCGCACCGCATCTATGACCGCACCAGGTCCAATCGGCAGCCCCGCCTTGCGCAGCGCGCGCATGAAATGAGTGATATTCTGCGCGAGCTTGGGATCGTCGGGCAGATCGAGGGGCGGGTACTCGGTCATGGAACAAACGCCGCCCGCGCGCGAATGGCAAGCGGTTGGATTTGGATATTTAGTCCAAGAAAAAGCATCATGCAGGCTCCAGCGCCGCCTTGGCCTCTTCCAGTATGCGCTTGGCCTCGGAGCCTTGCAGCTTGGAAATATCGTCCTGGTATTTCAGCACGGCGCCAAGCGTATCCGCAATGACCTCGGGGCTGAGCGTGACCACATCAAGCGCGAGCAGGCATTTGGCCCAGTCGATGGTTTCGGCCACGCCGGGCTTTTTGAAGAGATCCTCGGTGCGCAACTGCTGCACGAAGGCCACAACCTCACGGCTGAGTTGGGCCGAGACTTCTGGGGCCTGCGCGGTCAGTATCTCAAGCTCGCGGGTGAAATCGGGGTAATCGACCCAATGATAGAGGCAGCGGCGTTTGAGGGCATCATGCACCTCACGGGTGCGGTTGGAGGTGAGGATCACGATGGGCGGCTCGGGCGCGATGATGGCGCCAAGCTCGGGGATGGTCACCTGAAAATCGCTGAGCGCTTCCAGCAAGAACGCCTCGAACGGCGCGTCTGTGCGGTCCAGCTCGTCGATCAGCAGCACGGGCGCGCCGCCTTCTTGCGGGCGCATCGCTTGTAAAAGGGGCCGCTCGATCAGGAACTCCTCCGCGAAAAGCTGATCCTTGAGGCCGTCGGTTGTGCCCCCGGCCTCTGCGGCGCGTAGGGCAATCATTTGGGCCGCGAAGTTCCACTCATAAACCGCCGAGGAGGCATCGAGCCCTTCATAGCATTGCAGCCGGATCAGCTTGCGCCCGAGGCCCTTGGAAATGGCCTTGGCGATCTCGGTCTTGCCGACACCGGCCTCGCCTTCCAAAAACAAGGGCCGTCCGAGGCGCAGCGCCAGAAACATCGCCGTCGACAGGCCCCGCCCGCAGACATAGCCCTGTTCCTCCAGAAGGGTTTCAACGCCGTCGATACTCTGTGGGATTTGCATGGCGGTCCTCCTGAATTGCGCAGGCTCTATCATTAGCGGTGCGCGGCGCACTGTCCAGTAAACCCCTTGGGTTTTCCTAACTTTTGCCACAAAGGAGATCTAACCCTTTGGGCAATTGGCCGACAAAACCGCGGGCACAAAGTGCGCCCCCGAAGAGCCAGAGCAGTTTGAGGACCAGTGCCATGCAAGACGCGCCAAATACCTTTGATATGCCCCTTTCCGGGCTGGAGACGCGCGAGGAATGGCTCGAAAAGGTCGCCGAGATCACCGATGAGGACGGCTATGTCGAGCCCCTGGGTGCGCGCCACACCGCAATTTTCGTTGAGGATAAACCCACCCTGCTGGTCAGCTTCGAGACCCATGCCGGGATTGCGGCACTCTCGGAAGATGCGCAGCCCTTGGGTTGGGAAATGACCAAGGCGCTGGGATGGTCGAGCCTGTGCATCGTGGCCGATGGCGATACATGGTTTCGGGACCCTGCGGTCTATGCCTATTTTGACCGGTTGGTGGATGACGGTTTCTTCGAGGAATTCGATCAGGTGATTTTCTACGGCGCGGGACCCTGCGGCTATGCGGCGGCAGCCTTCTCCGTGGCCTCTCCCGGCGCGCGCGTCGTGGCCCTCGCCCCGCAGGCAAGCCTTGATCCACGCGTGGCCGAATGGGACCCGCGATTCACCAAGATGCGCCGCACCGCCTTTGATGACCGCTATGGATACGCGCCTGATATGCTGGACGCGGCCGAGCGCGCCTTCGTAATTTATGATCCGGCGATCGAGGTGGACGCGATGCACGCAGCCCTCTTCACCCGTCCGAATGTCACCAAGTTCCGCATGCGATTCATGGGCGAGCGGCTGGACGAGAGCCTGATGCGGATGCAAATCCTCCTGCGTGTTTTGGCGCAAGTCAGCACCGGGAAATTGACTCGGCAGACGCTG
>CALGEH010000233.1 GCA_937881735.1 uncultured Shimia sp. | reverse complement strand
CATTTTCGCGGGCGTCGATGTCAACAAGGAGCCGATCCCGGTTCTGCCGACCGTTCACTATAACATGGGCGGCATTCCGACGAATTACTGGGGCGAGGTTGTGAACCCCACCAAAGATGATCCGCACGCGATTGTTCCCGGCCTGATGGCTGTGGGCGAGGCGGGCTGTGCAAGCGTGCACGGGGCGAACCGTCTGGGCTCCAACTCGCTGATTGATCTGGTGGTCTTTGGCCGTGCTGCCGCCATTCGCGCGGGCAAGGTCGTGGACCGTGAGAGCGCCGTGCCCGCGACAAACACGACACAAGTCGAAAAGGCGTTTGACCGGTTCGACGCGCTGCGCCATGCGGACGGGGCCATGCCTACGGCCGCTCTGCGTCTTGAGATGCAGCGCACCATGCAGGAAGATGCCGCCGTTTTCCGCGCGTCTAAGACGATGAAGGATGGCGTGGACAAGATGGATGCCGTGGCGCGCAAGATGCCCGATATCAAGGTCACCGACCGCAGCCTGATCTGGAACAGCGACCTGATGGAAACGCTTGAGCTCACCAACCTCATGCCCAATGCGCTGGCCACCATCGCGGGCGCTGAGGCGCGCCATGAGAGCCGGGGCGCCCACGCGCATGAGGATTTCAGCACGCGTGATGACAAGAAATGGCGCGTCCATTCGATTGCGCGCGTCGATGGGCCTGATGTGAAGCTGAGCTATCGCCCGATCATCGAGACGCCGCTGACAGATGAGGATCATGGCGGGATCAGCCTCAAGAAGATCGCGCCCAAAGAGCGGACATTCTGATGCGCCGCCTCGTGCTCATTTTGGCAGCTTTAGGCCTCAGCGCCTGTGCGGCGGCCAATGATGCCGCCGACACTATTGCGCGTGAGCGGGCCAAGGGGGTGGTCAACACTGTCGTGGCCGAGCGCTTTCCGGGGCTCAACGCAGCCCCCATCACCGATTGCGTGATCGACGCCGCCTCTGCGTCCGAGATCATCAGCATCGCCGGGGCCTCCGTCACCGGCGTGACCCAATCCACGGCCCAGGAGGTGCTGACCATCGCGCAGCGCCCTGAGGCTGTTCAGTGCATTGCCCAAAACAGCATCACGATGCTGGGCTGAAAAGGAGTAGATCATGGTTCAACTCACACTCCCCAAAAACTCGCGGATGACGGCGGGCAAGACATGGCCCAAACCCGAGGGCGCCACCAATCTGCGCAAGTTTCAGATCTATCGCTGGACGCCCGATGATGGGGCGAACCCGCGCGTGGACACGTATTTCGTGGATATGGACACCTGCGGGCCAATGGTTCTGGACGCGCTGATCAAGATCAAGACAGACATCGACCCCACGCTGACCTTCCGGCGGTCCTGCCGCGAGGGGATTTGCGGCTCTTGCGCGATGAACATCGACGGAATCAACACGCTGGCCTGCATCTACGGCATGGATGAGATCAAGGGCGATGTGAAAATCTACCCCCTGCCGCATATGCCCATCGTCCGCGACCTGATCCCGGACCTCACGCATTTCTACGCCCAGCACGCGAGCATCATGCCGTGGCTCGAGACCAAGACGAACAAGCCCGCCAAAGAGTGGAAGCAATCCATCGAGGATCGCGAGAAGCTGGATGGGCTATATGAGTGCGTGATGTGCGCATGCTGCTCCACCTCCTGCCCCAGCTATTGGTGGAACGGCGACAAGTATCTTGGGCCAGCCGCCCTCTTGCACGCCTATCGCTGGATCATCGACAGCCGCGACGAGGCGACGGGTGAGCGTCTTGACGAGCTTGAGGACCCTTTCAAGCTCTATCGGTGCCACACAATCATGAACTGCACGAAGACCTGCCCGAAGGGTCTGAACCCGGCCAAGGCGATCGCGCATATCAAGAAGATGATGGTCGAACGCGCCGTCTAAATTCCTATCGGAAACACTCAGAGCCGGTCGTGTCGCAACCGGTGCCTTTTCAGGCGCAAATACACTGCATACCCTCGAATCCAATGTTGACTGGTAGGAAAATTAGTTAAACATTGGGAATAATGAGGGAGGCTCGCCATGAATGCACAACAGGGATCCGGTGTCTGGAAAGAGGGCCGTGGCAAGGGCCGCACGACGCCCAAGGGCCGTCAGCTTGACGACGGGGCGTGGAGCGAGGTGCAGGCTCTGCTTGAGGGCCGCGAGCGCCGCGCCGATCTGCTAATTGAGCATCTTCACTTGATTCAAGATGCTTACGGGTGCCTGAGTGCAGGTCACCTGCGCGCTTTGGCTGAGGAAATGCGCCTGAGCATGGCCGAAGTCTATGAGGTGGCGACTTTCTACGCACATTTCGACGTAGTGCGCGAAGGCGAGACCCCGCCCCCCACCCTGACAATCCGTGTATGTGATTCGCTGAGCTGTGAGCTTGCTGGGGCGCAGGCGCTCAAGGCAGCCCTTGAGGACGGTCTTGATGCCTCCGAAGTGCGTGTGTTGCGCGCGCCCTGCATGGGCCGCTGCGACACGGCCCCAGTGCTGGAAATCGGCCACAACCATATCGACCACGCCACACCCGAGAAGGTGCGTGCCGCGATTGCCGCCGGTGACACACACGCCCATGTCCCTGATTATGAGCGTTTGGACGCCTATGTTGCGGCGGGCGGTTATGAGGTTCTCAAGCGTCTGAGCGCCGGCGACAACACTGATGCCGCATTCGAGGCCGTGCAGCAGGAACTTCTGGACGCAGGCCTGCGCGGGCTTGGCGGCGCGGGTTTCCCGTCGGGGCGCAAATGGGGCTTCGTGCGGGCCGCCAAAGGCCCCCGCTATCTTGCTGTAAATGGCGATGAGGGCGAGCCGGGCACATTCAAGGACCGTTATTACCTTGAGCGGGTGCCGCATCTCTTCCTTGAGGGGATGCTGATCGCCGCCTGGGCGGTGGAGGCCGAGCGCTGCTATATCTACATGCGCGATGAATATCCCGCCGTGCTGCAAATCCTCGCCTATGAGATTGCGGCGATTGAGGCGGCGGGCCTCGCGCCCGAGGGCTATATCGAGGTCCGGCGCGGTGCGGGCGCGTATATCTGCGGCGAAGAAAGTGCGATGATCGAGAGCATCGAGGGCAAACGCGGTCTGCCCCGGCACCGCCCCCCGTTTGTGGCGCAGGTGGGGATTTTCGGGCAACCCACTCTGGTCAACAACGTCGAGACGCTGCACTGGGTCACACGCATCCTGCGCGAGGGCGGCGAGATCCTGTCTGGGGTGGAACATAACGGGCGCAAAGGTCTGCGCAGCTATTCCGTCTCGGGACGTGTGAAAAATCCCGGTATTCACCTCTTGCCCGCGGGCTCGACCATCACAGACATCATTGCGGCAGCGGGCGGCATGCTCGACGGGCACAGTTTCAAGGCCTACCAGCCCGGTGGGCCGTCCTCGGGGCTGCTACCTGCGTCGATGCATGACATCCCGCTCGATTTTGATACGCTGCAACCGCATGGCACCTTCATTGGCTCCGCCGCCGTGGTCGTTCTGTCGGACCATGACAGCGCCAAACAGGCCGCGCTCAACATGCTGCGGTTTTTTGAGGATGAAAGCTGCGGTCAATGCACGCCCTGCCGGGTGGGCTGCGAAAAGGCCGTGAAGCTGATGGAGGCCGACACATGGGATGCGCCGCTCTTGGAAGAGTTGTGCACGGCCATGACGGACGCGTCCATTTGCGGTCTGGGACAGGCTGCGCCCAACCCGATCAGATCTACGATGAAACACTTCCCGGAGGAAATCTCATGACCGATACAGTGAGCATAACTCTTGACGGTGAGACGGTCAGCGTCACACCAGGTATGACCCTTTGGGAGGCGGCCAATGGACGGGGCATCGTGATCCCCCATCTGTGCCACAAACCTGCGCCGGGATATCGCCCCGACGGCAATTGCCGGGCCTGCATGGTCGAGATTGAAGGCGAGCGTGTGCTGGCCGCGTCCTGTATCCGCAAGGCAGAAGACGGCATGGTCGTCCACACCGCCAGTGCGCGGGCCGTGTCTGCGCGCAAGATGGTGATGGAAATGCTGGTCGCGGATCAGCCCGAGCGCGCAGACGCGCATGATAAATCCAGCCACCTGTGGGACATGGCCGAGGCCAATGACGTGGTCACAAGCCGCCTGCCAAAGCTGGAAGAGCAGCGCGTGCCGCTTCTGGATTCCAGCCATGTCGCGATGAGTGTGAACCTTGATGCCTGTATCCAATGCGGGCTCTGCGTGCGCGCCTGCCGCGAGGTTCAGGTAAACGACGTGATCGGCATGGCCGGGCGCGGGCATGACAGCTATCCGGTGTTCGATTTCGACGACCCGATGGGCGAGAGCACCTGCGTTGCCTGTGGCGAATGCGTTCAGGCTTGCCCGACGGGAGCCTTGATGCCCGCGAGCGTCACGGACGCAGAACAGCGCGGCGACAGCGCGGATTTCGACAGCGAGACCAAGAGCATCTGCCCCTTTTGTGGCGTCGGCTGCCAGATCAGCCTCAAGGTTAAAGATGGCCGCGTCAAATACGTCGAGGGTATCAACGGACCTGCCAACGAGGGCCGGCTCTGCGTCAAGGGTCGCTTTGGCTTCGACTATATCCATCACGATCACCGGCTGACCAAACCTTTGATTCGGCGCGACGATGCGCCTGCCAAGGGGCTGAACGTCGATCCCGGCAATGTGCTTACGCATTTCCGCGAAGCGACATGGGACGAGGCGCTGGATGCGGCCGCCAAGGGCCTCAAGGGGCGCGGGCGCGAGGTTGCGGGCTTTGGCTCGGCCAAATGCACCAATGAAGAGGCGTATCTCTTTCAAAAGCTGATCCGTCAGGGCTTTGGCCATAACAACGTCGATCACTGCACGCGGCTCTGCCACGCAAGCTCGGTCGCGGCGCTGATCGAGAATGTCGGCTCGGGCGCTGTGACAGCCACGTTCAACGAGATCGAGAACGCGGATGTGGCCATCGTGATCGGGGCGAACCCGATCGAGAACCATCCGGTTGCGGCCACCTATTTCAAGCAATTCACCAAGCGCGGTGGTAAGCTTATCGTGATGGACCCGCGCGGTCAGGCGCTAAAGCGGTTCGCGACGCATATGCTTCAGTTCCGCCCCGGCGCGGACGTGTCGATGCTGAACGCGATCATGCACACGATTGTCGAGGAAGAGCTCTACGACACGCAATATATTCAGGCGATGACCGAGAACTGGGAAGCCGAGAAGGCGCATCTGGCCGATTTCACGCCGGAGAAAATGGCCGGGATCTGTGGCATCGAAGCCGATGAGCTGCGCGCCGTGGCGCGGACCTTTGCGGGTGCCAAATCCGCGATGATCTTCTGGGGCATGGGCATCAGCCAGCATATCCATGGCACGGATAATTCGCGCTGCCTGATCAGCCTCGCGCTGATGACGGGCCAAGTCGGCCGTCCGGGTGCGGGTCTGCACCCGCTGCGCGGTCAGAACAACGTGCAGGGCGCGTCCGATGCGGGCCTCGTGCCGATGTTCCTGCCGGATTACCAAAGCGTCACCGATGACGGCGTGCGCAATGCGTTCACGGAAGTTTGGGGCACGGGTGATTTCAGCGCCGAGAAGGGCCTCACGGTTACCGAGATCATGGATGCGGTCCATGAGGGCAACATCAAGGCGATGTATATCCTTGGCGAAAACCCTGCCATGTCGGACCCTGATGTGGAGCATGCGCGCGATGCGCTGGCCAAGCTCGATTGCCTTGTGGTGCAGGATATCTTCCTGACCGAGACGGCGAATTACGCCGATATCATCCTGCCTGCGGGCGCGTTTGCTGAGAAATCCGGCACCGTCACCAATACCAACCGGCAGGTGCAGATGGGCCGCCCCGCGCTCAGCCCCCCGGGCGAGGCGCGCGAGGATTGGGCCATCACCATGGCGCTGGCCAACCGGCTCGGGCTCGACTGGCGCTACGACAGCCCCGCGGATGTCTTTGCGGAGATGAAGCAAAACATGGCGTCGCTGAACAACATCACATGGGAGCGTCTGGAGCGTGAGGGCGCGGTGACCTATCCCTCGCTCAGCCCCGAAGACCCTGGCCAGCCTATCGTCTTCGGCGATGGCTTCCCGCGCCCCTCAGGCCGTGCGCGGTTCACGCCCGCCTCGGTGATTGCGCCCGATGATGTGCCGGATGAGGAATATCCGATGATCCTCACCACGGGCCGGCAGCTAGAGCATTGGCACACCGGGTCCATGACGCGGCGCGCCACGGTTCTGGATGCGGTGGAGCCGGAGGCAAACTGCTCTCTGCACCCGTCCACCCTGCGAAAACTGGGTATTGAGCCCGGCGGCACGGTGCGTCTCACCACCAAGCGCGGCACGATCGACATCATGGCCCGCGCCGACCGGGCTGTGTCCCCTGATATGGTCTTTTTGCCCTTCGCCTTTGTCGAGGCGGCGGCCAACATCCTGACCAACCCAGCCATCGACCCTTATGGGAAAATCCCGGAGTTCAAATTCTCCGCCGTGAAGGTCGAAAAACCAAAAGAAGCAGTCGCGGCGGAGTAACGCGGCGCGACTGCCCTCTGATAACACCAGAAATCACCCTGCCACTTACGGCGAAACACCGGGAGACCCCATCAATGGCCTACAAATCCGATATCGAGATTGCGCGCGGCGCGCAGAAGCGTCCTATTTCCGAGATTGGAGATAAACTTGGAATTCCGGGCGAGCATCTGCTGCCTTACGGGCACGACAAGGCAAAATTGTCTCAGGCCTTCATCGATTCCGTTCAGAGCAATAAAAGCGGCAAGCTGATCCTTGTGACCGCGATCAACCCGACGCCTGCGGGCGAAGGCAAGACCACCACGACCGTGGGTCTGGGCGATGGCCTGAACCGGATCGGCAAGAAGGCGATGGTCTGTATCCGCGAAGCGAGCCTCGGCCCGAACTTCGGCATGAAGGGCGGGGCGGCTGGTGGCGGTTACGCGCAAGTGGTGCCGATGGAGGATATGAACCTCCACTTCACCGGCGATTTCCACGCTATTACCTCTGCCCATGCGCTGCTGAGCGCGATGCTCGACAACCACATCTATTGGGGTAATGAGCTGGATATCGACACGCGGCGTGTCGTGTGGCGGCGTGTTGTGGACATGAATGATCGGTCCTTGCGTCAGATCACATCGTCGCTGGGCGGTGTCTCTAACGGGTTTGCCCGCGAGGATGGGTTCGACATCACCGTGGCGTCCGAGGTCATGGCGATCTTGTGTCTGGCCAGTGGCCTGAAGGATCTGGAGAAGCGCTTGGGTGATATGATCGTGGCCTATCGCCGCGACCGCAGCCCGGTCTTCTGCCGCGATATCATGGCGGCAGGGGCAATGACGGTTCTTTTGAAGGATGCGATGCAGCCCAATCTGGTGCAGACGCTGGAGAACAACCCTGCCTTCGTGCATGGCGGCCCGTTCGCCAACATCGCGCATGGCTGCAACTCGGTAACGGCAACGACGACAGCGCTTAAGATCGCGGATTTCGTGGTGACGGAAGCGGGCTTTGGCGCCGATCTGGGCGCAGAGAAGTTCATGAACATCAAGTGCCGCAAGGCAGGGATCGCGCCCGATTGCGTGGTTCTGGTGGCCACTGTGCGCGCGATGAAGATGAATGGCGGCGTCGCAAAAGCCGATCTGGGCCCCGAGAACGTGGCCGCTGTGAAAGAAGGTTGTGCCAACCTTGGACGTCACATCGGCAATATCAAGTCGTTCGGCGTGCCGGTCGTGGTTGCGATCAACCACTTTGTGACCGATACCGATGCCGAGGTTGAGGCGGTCAAGGAATACGTGAAGAGCCAAGGCTCCGAAGCGATCCTGTCGCGGCACTGGGAGCTTGGCTCGGAAGGGTCCGAGGCTTTGGCCACCCGCGTGGCAGAGATTGCCGAGAGCGGAAAGGCGCAATTCTCGCCGATCTATCCGGATGAGATGCCGCTTTGGGACAAGATCAACCGGATCGCGAAGTCGATTTATCATGCGGATGAGGTGCTCGCTGATAAGAAGATCCGTGATCAGCTGAAGCTCTGGGAAGAGCAGGGGTACGGCCATCTGCCGATCTGCATGGCGAAGACGCAATATAGCTTCTCGACTGATCCCAACCTGCGCGGCGCGCCGACGGGTCATTCCGTTCCGGTGCGTGAGGTGCGGCTGAGCGCGGGTGCGGGGTTTGTCGTTGTGGTCTGCGGTGAGATCATGACGATGCCGGGTCTGCCACGCACGCCAGCGGCGGAGACGATTTGTCTGAACGCGGCGGGCGAGATCGAAGGTTTGTTCTGATCGAAGGGTCGGGGCGACGCCTTGCGCTCCGCGCGGGGGATATTTTCGGCAAGAAGAAGATGCAGGGTTGGGTGAGAGTGATCTTACACCGTCCATGAAATCAAATACATGAAGGAGCGTGTGATGACAGCGCAGGTGATTGATGGCAAGGCGTTTGCAGCCCGGGTGCGGGCGCAGGTGGGCGAGCATGTTGGGCGTCTGAAGGCAGAGCATGGGCTTGTTCCGGGGCTCGCGGTTGTGCTTGTCGGTGAAGACCCTGCGAGCCAGGTCTATGTGCGTTCCAAGGGCAAGCAGACTGTTGAGGTCGGCATGAAGAGTGTCGAGCACCGGCTTGAGGTGGACACGTCGGAGGCGGATTTGCTGGCGCTGATCGAGGCGCTGAATGCGGATGCGAGCATTCACGGGATTTTGGTGCAGTTGCCGCTGCCGAAGCATTTGAACGAGGAGCTTGTGATCGGCTCGATCGATCCGGCGAAGGATGTGGACGGGTTCCATATCTCGAATGTGGGACTGCTTGGCACTGGGCAAAAGAGCATGGTGCCGTGCACGCCCTTGGGCTGTTTGATGATGCTGCGGGATCATCATGGGAGCCTTTCCGGGATGGATGCGGTCGTGATCGGGCGCAGCAATATCGTGGGCAAGCCGATGGCGCAGCTTTTGCTGGGCGATAGCTGCACCGTGACGATTGCGCATAGCCGGACAAAGGATCTGGCCGATGTTGTGCGGCGCGCCGATATCGTGGTGGCGGCGGTGGGCCGTCCGGAGATGGTCCCGGGTGACTGGATCAAGCCGGGAGCGACGGTGATCGATGTGGGCATCAACAGGGTGCCAAATGGCGAGAAGACGCGGCTTGTGGGCGATGTGGATTACGACAGCTGCGCGGCTGTGGCCGGCGCGATCACGCCCGTGCCGGGCGGTGTGGGGCCAATGACCATTGCGTGCCTCTTGGCTAACACGCTGACGGCGTGTTGCCGCGCCAACGGCCTGCCGGAGCCCGAAGGCCTCACCGCCTAAATGAGTGCCAGATAGCCGATGGCGGCAAAGGCCAGCGCGACCCCGGCCCATTGGCCGGGGGAGACGCGTTCCCTGAGGAAGGCCCATGCCAGAAGGATGGTGATCATCCCGAAGGTGGAGGCGGCCACCGCCGCAAATTCGGGCCGGGGCATCCCGCCTGCGTAGATCACGATCCCCAAGGCCACGCAGTCCAAAAGCCCCATCAGCGCCAAGAGCGGCCATGCGGATCGCGCAGGCATCTGCCGTGCACCCGAGGCAAAGAGCAGCACCAAAACCGGACCGACCGCCACGAGGCGCGTGACCAGGATCACCGGGAATTCGCTGCCCGCCTGGCTTGCCGACTGACCCAAGGCGAAGGCCATGAAGAACCCAACCGCACCCGCCAAGGCCCAGAGCATCGCCGCGCGCTTGCTGCCGCCCACGTCCTCGTCATCGGTGAGAATGCCCACGATCCCAACCCCCGCGATGACGCAGAACACCGCCAGCCATTGATCCCAGCTGACCGCCTGCCCCGAGGCGGCGGCCCACGCGATCGACAACGCAGGGTAAGAGCCCACGATGGGCGCCACCAGCCGCACCGGTCCGATGCCGAAGGATTTGTAGAGCCCGACGCAGGCGAGGGTGAACGCCAGCCCGCTTGCAGCACTCAGCCCGTAGGCGCGTGCGCTCATCTGCGACCAGTCGCCCAGGCCCAAGGCCACTGGTGCCATGATCAGCGAGCCCACGATCAGCACAGTGGTCAACGCGGGCAGGATGCCACCGCGCTGCGAGACGTAACGCACGCAGATATCGTGGATGCCCCAGCAAAGTGCTGCGATGAGGCCAACGCCGAGTGTGAGCATTCAGCGCCCTTTCCGGAAAAATGGAATTACAAAGACAAGGCAGGCCACGAGAAAGAAAACCGATCCGAACATGGCCCAGAAATGCCCGATACTTGCGATGCAAAACCCGATCGCCGAGATGATGAAAAGCACCCATCCCAGAAAATTAATTTGATGATTCGTCATACGCGTTGCATCGTCCAGCTTGCGAGGTGCGCCTCTTGGCTATATTCTCACTGTTAAATAAATTTTCCACAGATGCAACAAGGCCCCTGCGGCTGTGACATCAGGAAGGACGGCTCAATGCTCGACGATGCATACCCCAAGGTTCAGCCCGGTCCGCCGCGCCCGAGCGAAATCATCCAGCCTCGTGTTTTCTCGCTCCCCAAAGGGGTTGAGCGTTATGTGGTCGAAGGCGGGGGCGCGATCCTGATCCCCGTGGAGGCCGGCGACAAATTCAGCGTGAGCAATGATGAGGGCGGGCAGCCCTGCGAAATCGTGGCTGCTGATTCGGCCGGGTCCATCGACACAGGGATCTTTGGCGCGCCAGCGAACTGCGATGCGGGCGGGTTGAAGAGCCTTCTGGCAGGGCCGATTGGCTCGCTGCGCAGCTTGCGTTTGGGCCTTCAGGCGCGGGGCTTGGATCTGGCGCATGCGCGCGGCGCGCGGATGTTTGACGCAGCCACGCCCGCCAAAACGGAAGAGAGCTTCACTGTCCAGCGCGACGGCATCGTGATCATCTCCGCCCCCGGCGGTGCGATGGATTTCGAGGCGCAAAATACGCTCACCCCGCTCACCGTGATGGTCACCCGCGCGGTGATCAAATCGCATGTAAAGTTTGAGCTGCCCGACCCGCTGGCCGAACCGCAGCAAAGCATCCGTATCGAGAATGCCACCGCCGAGGCCTATTTCGTGAAAGCTGGCGACTATATCCAGATCATCGATGTGGACGGGCGCCAATGCACGGATTTTGAGTGTTTCTCGGCCCGCAAGCTCGACAAGGGGATCGAGCATGCGCTGGACGTTACGACCACGCGCACTTTGATGGGCCATGCCTATCCAATGCCCGGCCTGCACGCGAAATACTATGATCAGGAGATGCAGCCGCTTGTCGAGGTGGTGCAGGATACGTGCGGGCGGCATGACGCTTTCGCACTGGCCTGCTCGGCCAAGTTCTACGACGATATCGGCTATCCCGGGCATGTGAACTGCTCGGAGAATTTCAACAAGGCGCTGGCAGAATACAACGTCACCGGGCGTCCCGGTTGGATGGCAATCAACTTCTTCTTCAACACGTTTCTCGACGATCACGGCGTCATGTATCTGGACGAGCCATGGTCACGCCCCGGCGATTACGTGCTCTTGCGCGCGCTGACCGATCTGGTGTGCGTAAGCTCTGCCTGTCCCGATGATACCAGCGCGGCCAACGGCTGGAACCCCACCGACATTTACATCCGCACCTATAGCGGCTCCGAAACATTCCAAAAGTCGGTCGCCTATCGCCCGACACCAGATTCCGAGGCGAAGATGACAAAACAGACCGGCTTCCACGACAGCTTTGCCAAACACACACGCAATTTCATTGAGTATAACGGCTATTGGCTGGCCAGCGGCTTTGCCGAAACGGGGCCGATCGAGGAATATTGGGCCTGCCGCAAAGAGGCGGTGATCATGGATCTGAGCCCCTTGCGCAAGTTTGAGATCACCGGTCCGGACGCAGAGGCGCTTTGCCAATATGTCTTCACGCGGAATATGAAAACTCTGGCCGTGGGTGGCGTTGTCTACACCGCCATGTGTTACGAGCACGGCGGCATGATCGACGATGGCACGGTTTTCCGGCTGGCCAAGGATAACTTCCGCTGGATCGGTGGGAATGATTATGGCGGGGAGTGGATCCGTGAGCAGGCCGAGAAGCTGGGTCTCAAGGTTCTTGTGCGCTCCTCCTCGGATCAGCTGCACAATGTGGCCGTCCAAGGCCCTGCCTCGCGGGATATCCTGCGTGATCTGGTCTGGACTGCGCCGCACAATCCCGAGTTTGATCAGCTTGGCTGGTTCCGCTTCACGCCCGCACGGCTCTATCACGAGGGCGGCACGCCCTTCGTCGTCTCGCGCACGGGCTATACCGGCGAGTTGGGCTATGAGGTGATGTGCCACCCCAAGGATTGCGAAGAGATTTTCGATGCGATCTGGCAGGTGGGCCAACCGCATGGGCTCAAACCCATGGGGCTTGAGGCCTTGGACATGGTGCGCATCGAGGCGGGGCTGATTTTTGCGGGTTATGATTTCTCCGACCAGACTGATCCGTTTGAGGCGGGCGTGGGCTTTACTGTGCCGCTCAAATCCAAGGAGGATGATTTCATCGGGCGTGACGCGCTCATTCGGCGCAAGGAGCATCCCTCGCGCCGCATGGTTGGCCTTGAGATCGACAGCAACGTGGCTGTAGATCATGGCGATTGCATCCATATCGGCCGCGCACAGATTGGTGAGGTCACATCCTCCATGCGCTCGCCGCTTTTGGGCAAGAACATCGCGCTCGCGCGGATCGACGTGGCCCATGCAGAGTTTGGCACCGCCGTCGAAGTGGGCAAACTTGACGGCCATCAAAAGCGCCTGCCCGCAACGATCGTGCCGTTTGCGGCCTATGATCCGAAGAAAGAACGCCCTCGCTCGTGAGCGTCCTTGACGATATCGGCGGGGAGCCGTCTCTCAAAGAGCTGGTCGAGCATTTCTACGATCTGGTCGAAGCGCTGCCCGAGGGGCAGAAGATTGTCGATCTGCACCGCAACGGCCATGGCCTCGCCCATACCCGCGAGGAGCAGTTCAACTTCCTCTGCGGCTTCATGGGCGGGCGGCCCTATTACATGGAAACGCACAGCCATATGAACGTGAAGCAGATCCACGAGCATGTGCCGATCTTCACCAAGGATGCTGAGAATTGGCTGAGCATCATGGACAAAACGCTGGATGATCTGGGCCATGCGGGCGCGCATGTGGACCGTCTTCGCGCGACCCTGCGGCGGGTAGCGATGATCCTCGTGAATGACGGCGATGTGGTGGGCGAGACGCTTTAAAGCCTCTTGTGTATTTGCTGAGACAGGAAAAACGCAAAAAGCTCACAGCCTTCAAGTTCTTTGGGCGTTTTGCATCAAATCTGCGAATCAGATTAAACGCGAGGCGCCCTAGGCCGACCCGCGCAGCCGCGCGTAGAGCGCCGCCGATTGCCGTGCCGCCAGAGGCACATGTGCGGCACTATCTGACGCGAACCGATCCGCCGCCTCCGGTGAGCCCAGCCAGTTTATCGCCGCGGCCCGGTTGCCCGGATCCCCCATCCAATAGCTGACCAGACCTTCGTCTATCTCGGGGTGAAATTGCACGCCCCACGCGCGGGCACCCACGCGGATCGCCTGCGCATGGCAGGCGGTGTTGCTGGCCAGTAAGGTCGTGCCCTCGGGCAGGGCCTCGGCCTCAACGCCATGCCATTGCATCACACGCAGCGGGTCAGGCAGGCCGTCCAGAAGACCGTCCGCGCGGCCCTCATCTGTCAACCCTATCGGGTTCACGCCAATCTCCGGCACCTTCATCTTGCCACAGCGTCCGCCCATCGCCTCCACCAGAAGCTGATGCCCGAGGCAAACGCCGAGATAAGGCCGCCCGGCCCCGGCCCACTCAGCAATCGCCGCCTTCTCGGGGCGCAGCCACGGGTGCGCGTCTTCCTCCCACACATCCATCGGACCACCCATGACCAGCAATGCGTCGAAGCCGGTCAGATCGGGGATCGCCTCTCCGTCAAAGAGGCGCACCACATGTGCAGTGTCACCGGCCTGAGCGATCAGACCGGTGAAGCGCCCGGGGTGTTCTCCGGGCGTGTGCTGAAAGACCAAAAGGCGCATCAGTTTTGCAGATAGACCTCAAGGCTATCGTCCAGCGCATCCTTCCAGGGCGTGTGGTGAACGGGCGCTTTGGTGCCTGTCATAACGGAAGTGTAGCTGTTGTTGCGGAAGGTCATGATGCCCTCCTTCTTGTGGCCCTTCCACTCCTTGAAGGCCTTGCACGCGCCCTCGACATCGAAGCTGGGATAATCCGTCTCCGCGATCAGTTCCTTGATGTAATCGCCCTGATACCAGATCGCGTCATAGTCGCTCTCGCCCGCATCCTCGCGCGCTACCCGGTCATTTACGTCCGCGATCAAAGTAGCCTTGTCGGTAGGAATGTCGATCTTGCCCATGATCGCATCACGCACCCACCACGCCTGGGCATCGAACATGTTGAAGGTGAACCACTGGTCCTGCATCCCGATGTAAAAAAGGTCGGGATTGTTCACAAAGGCCACGCCCTTATAGAGGTCCGCAGTGGCCAGGCGGTTGGCCGTGCGCAGGTTCAAAGCCTCGTCCATGAAGGGGAAATGGTGCTGATAACCGGTGCAAAGGATCACCGCATCCACCTCGCGGCTGGTGCCGTCCTTGAAATGCGCGGTCTTGCCGTCAACCTTCACCAAAAGGGGCACCTCGGCCCAGTTTTCAGGCCACTTATATCCCATGGGGGCGGTGCGGTGGCTGACGGTGATCGATTTCGCGCCATATTTCCAAAGCTGCGAGCCGATATCCTCGGCCGAGTAGGACGTGCCGACGATGAGGATATCCTGACCCTTGAACTCAAGTGCGTCACGGAAATCATGGGCGTGGAGAATGCGGCCTGCGAAGTTGTCGAAGCCCTCGAACTCGGGCACGTTTGGTGTGGAGAAGTGGCCCGTCGCGCAGATCACATGGTCGAATTCTTCGGAATACTCCTCGCCCTTGGGCAGGTCGCAGACTGTGACTTTGAAACCGTTCTCGCTCTCTTCAACCCGGCGCACGGCGGTCTCAAAACGGATCCAGTCCCGCACGCCAGCCTTCTTCACGCGGCCTTCGATATAGTCAAAGAGGACAGCGCGGGGCGGGTAGCTTGCGATCTGTTTGCCAAAATGCTCCTCAAAGGAATAATCGGCAAACTCCAGACCCTCTTTGGGCCCGTTCGACCACAGGTAGCGATACATGGAGCCGTGCACAGGCTCGCCATATTGATCCACGCCCGTGCGCCACGTGTATTTCCACAGCCCACCCCAGTCATCTTGCTTCTCAAAACAGACGATCTCTGGGATATCCTCACCGTTTTGCTTGGCCGATTGAAAGGCGCGCAATTGCGCAAGGCCTGAGGGGCCTGCACCGAGGATTGCGATACGTTTTGTCATGGATTGGTCTCCCGTTGGTTCAGACCATTTGAAAAATTGGTCTTATCATTCTAAGGTGTGGTTTATACCAATTGAAACCGCGTTGGCGCGTCTGTGTCAAGGCGATTCACTGTCGCTTGTTTGGGCCTGATGAAGACCTGCACAGATAGGTGGCACTGTGGGTTAAGGCCATGTCACAAAGCAGTTTTGCGCAGTTTTTATCAGTCTCGGGGCGCTTGCCGCGTTTGGACCAGATGTCGAGCACTCCGGTCCGAATCGGCTTTCTCGCTCCGCTCAGCGGTGTGGCCGAAGGCTGGGGACGCCCCGGGCTCAACGGCTGCCGGATCTGGGTAGACCAGGTGAATGCGGCTGGTGGTCTGCGCATTGGGGCCGAGCGGAGGCGGGTCGAACTTTTACCCTATGATTGCGGGGATGACCCCGAGCGCGCGCAGGCGGGTGCCGCGCAGCTTGTGGATGAGGGTGCCGCTCAGCTCATCCTCACCTTGGGTGGCGCAGGCCCGCGTGCCGCGCAGCCCTTTCTCAACGCGCGCCGGGTGCTCACCTCGACCCTTTTGCCCAGTGACCTCTCGCCCGACACGCCCTACCTCATCGCGCCGAGCGAGGTGCATCCGGTCTACGCGGTCACCGGCGTATCCTACCTTTGCAGGGGCCGCGCGCCGCGCCGGGTGGCACTTTGCGCGCAGGTTGATGCCATGGGACTGCCCTCGCTCGCCACATATCGCGCGGCTTTCGCTGCTGAGGGCGCGGAGGTCACGGCAGAGGTGCAATACGCCGCGGAGGGCGGCGATGCGCGCACGATCGTGGCCGAGATGATGGCGAATAGCCCGGATATGCTGTGCTGGTGCACCTCCTATCCGCCTATGGTGCAGGCCCTGACCGAGGCCGCCTTTGCCGCGGGCTTCTCGGGCCAAATTCTGTCGTGCACGCTCGACAATTACGCGCGGCTGATTGCGCGCACCTCGGCGGAGTTCATGGAGGGCGTCACCTTCCAGTTTCCAGATTTCGATGATCCGGCGCTTGCCGACAAGGCATTCTTTTTCAACCGACCCAAGGCGTTCTACACCGAATACAACACCCGCTACCCCGGCGATTGGAGCGCGGTCAGCTGGGAATATGCCGCTATTCTCGACATCTGGGGCGAGGCGGTAACCCATGCGGCTTCTACCGCATCGGGTGCGGTGATGGCTTCGCTGAAGCAAAAGGGGCAGGTGATGCATGCCTTTGGCGCCGCGGAATGGTGGGGGCGGGGTCTCTTTGGTGTGGACAATGCGTTGGTGGGTGATTGGCCTGTGGTGCAGATCCGGCGCGGCAAGGCGCGCATTGTGAGCTTTGAGTCGGTGCCGGCGTGGCTTGCCCAGCATGAGGCCGGGTTGCGTCGCGAAATGGAAGCTTTGGGGCAGATGTGGTATCAGCGCCGCGCAGGCCTTGAAGCCTTGGTGGCGCGCTAGCCGTCTTGCAGCAAGAGGCGTTGTTCCTCGATGAGATGCAGCTTGATGAACTCCACGGCGGCCTCCGTGTCGCGTGCGGCGATGGCGTTGAAAAGGCTGTTATAGCGCTTCTGGTAATCCTCGATTCGGGCGGGCGTGAGATGCCGCCGGAGCTGTGCTGCGCGAAAGCTCTGGCGGCAAGCATCAATCACCAGATCATAGCAACCCGCGATCAGGGGATTGCCCGTCCCGGCTGCGATCTTGCGGTAAAACGCCTCCTCCAGCCGCACGAACGCGTCCGCATTGGTGGTGATCGCCTCCATCTCGCTCAGCGTCTCGCCAAGGGCTTCAATCGCGCGCGGCGGCATATTCACGACCGCGAGGCGCACCATGTCTGGCTCAAGGATACCCCGCACCACTTGCAAATCAAGCGGGCTAGAGGCGGCAGCAATCTCGCTATGGGGGTTTGCAGGCTCGGGCGTGCCGGGCGGGTTTACGAAACTGCCCGATCCCGCGCGCCGCCGGATAAGGCCATGCCCCTCCAGCGCATCCAGCGCCTCGCGCACCGTGTTGCGGGCAACATGCAGTTCTGACGCCAGTTGACGCTCAGACGGCAGGCGCGCATCCACGCCGTAATCGCCGCTTCGGATGCGGGCGTAGATCGCGTTGACCACCGTTTGCACCGTGGCGCTGAGGGGCGCGTCATTAGGCAGGGCGGAGGGGACGGGGGCGAGAGACATGGGACGCGGGCCTTGGCTGAGCGGGTTGCCCATAGTTTACCGCGATGCGCAGCGCGGCGGAAGCACCATCCGCCAGACACAAAAACGCCGCGCCGAGGGACACCCTGGCGCGGCGCTGAATTGATCGCACTTGGATCAGATATCGAGCGTGTTCGCCTTTTCCCAGCTGGAGAAGTGCGAGACGTATTGGTTCCATTCCTGATGCTTCAACTTCAGGTAGGCGGCGGAGAACTCCTCGCCCATGGCGGCTTTCAGCCCCTTGTCCTTTTCATACTCGCGCAGCGCGTCCAGCATGTTGAGCGGCAGCTTCGGCGCGCCGCGCACTTTATGACCTTCGGCATACATGTCGATGTCATGGCGCTTGCCGGGATCAGCTTTGGAACGGATGCCCGAAAGGCCTGCCGCAATGATCACGGCTTGCAAGAGATAGGGGTTCACCGCGCCATCGGGCAGGCGAAGCTCGAACCGGCCGGGGCCGGGCACACGCACCATATGCGTGCGGTTGTTGCCGGTCCAAGTGACCGTATTGGGCGCCCAAGTGGCCCCCGACATGGTGCGTGGCGCGTTGATCCGTTTGTAGCTGTTCACCGTGGGGTTGGTGATGGCGGCAAGCGCGCTTGCGTGCTTCATGATCCCGCCAAGGAAGTGCTTGCCGCGCTCGGAAAGACCCACTTCGCCGGTTTGTCCATCGCCGTCACCGGCAAAGACGTTGACCTTGCTGTCCTTACCCGGCGCGTCCCAAACCGAGATATGTGCGTGGCAGCCATTCCCGGTCAGGCCCTCGATGGGCTTGGGCATGAAGGTGGCGCGGAAGCCGTGCTTTTCGGCCACAGATTTGGTCATGAATTTGAAGAAGCTGTGCTTGTCCGCCGTGGACAAGGCATCGTCGAAATCCCAATTCATCTCCCACTGGCCGTTCGCGTCTTCATGGTCGTTCTGATACGGGCCCCAGCCCATATCGAGCATGTAATCAGCGATCTCGCGGATCACCTCATAACGGCGCATCATCGCCTGCTGGTCATAGCAAGGCTTCTTCGCGGTATCGAATTCGTCCGAAATCTCCTCGCCCGAGGGGGTCAGCAGGAAAAACTCGGCCTCGATGCCGGTTTTGACATGCATGCCCTCTTCTGCGGCCTCGGCAATCAGACGGCGCAACACGTTGCGCGGCGCCTGCGCCAGATCTTCGTCGTTCATCACGCAATTACCCGCGACCCACGCGATCTCGGGCTTCCATGGAAGCTGAATAACCGACGAGGGGTCCGGCACGGCCAGCATATCGGGATGTGCGGGCGTGAGGTCGAGATAGGTCGCAAAGCCCGCAAAGCCTGCGCCGTCCTCTTGCATGTCCGCAATCGCTTGCGCGGGGACCAGCTTGGCGCGCTGCGCGCCGAAGAGGTCGGTGAAGGATATCATGAAATATTTGACGCCATTGTCCTTGGCGAATTGGGCCAGATCGGTGGTCATTTTTTTGTTGTTCCCTGTCGGTGCTGCTTCGGTGAGACGACTTTATTGCGTCGGTGTTGAAACGAACAGGGCGCGAGCCTTTGTGGCCGCGCCCTGCGGGGTGGTTCAGAAACTGGTGCCGGGTTTTCCGGGATACCAATCGGTGCCAGCCAGAGGGATGCGCGCCATGGCGGCGGCCTCCATGGTCAGCGCGCACAGGTCCTCGGGTTCAAGGTTGTGCAGGTGGTTCTTGCCACAGGCGCGCGCGATGGTTTGCGCCTCGAGGGCCATCACTTTGAGATAGTTGTTGAGATGCCGCCCGCCCTCAATAGGGTCAAAGCGTTTCATCAATTCGGGGTCCTGTGTGGTGATGCCCGCAGGATCCTGGCCCTCGTGCCAATCGTCATACGCGCCAGCGGTCGTGCCGAGCGCGTTATATTCCGCCTCCCAGCGTGGATCATTGTCACCCAGCGCAATGAGAGCGGCCGTGCCGATGGCAACCGCATCCGCGCCCATCGCCATCGCCTTTGCCACATCCGCCCCGCTGCGGATACCGCCCGAGACAATCAGCTGAACCTCACGGTGCAGGCCCTGATCCTGAAGCGCGCGAACGGCCTCACGGATACAGGCGAGGATCGGCAAGCCGACATGTTCGATGAACACATCTTGCGTGGCCGCCGTGCCACCCTGCATCCCGTCCAGAACGACCACATCCGCGCCCGCCTTGATGGCCAGCGTGGTGTCGTAATAGGGCCGTGTGCCGCCAACCTTGATGTAGATCGGCTTTTCCCAAGCCGTGATTTCGCGCAGCTCAAGGATCTTGATCTCCAGATCGTCCGGCCCGGTCCAATCAGGGTGGCGGCAGGCCGAGCGTTGGTCGATGCCCTTGGGCAGGTTGCGCATCTCGGCGACACGGTCCGAGATTTTCTGACCCAGAAGCATACCGCCGCCGCCGGGCTTTGCACCTTGGCCAACAACGATCTCAATCGCATCTGCGCGGCGCAGGTCGTCAGGGTTCATGCCGTAGCGTGAGGGCAGATATTGATAGACCAGCTTTTCGGAATGGCCACGCTCTTCTTCGGTCATGCCGCCATCGCCGGTCGTGGTGGAGGTGCCCGCAAGGGTAGCACCACGTCCCAGAGCCTCTTTGGCGGGACCGGAGAGAGCCCCGAAGCTCATCCCCGCGATCGTGATCGGAATATCCAACTCGATCGGCTTTTTGGCAAAGCGTGTGCCGAGGGTGACGTTGGTGTCACATTTCTCGCGGTAGCCTTCGAGCGGGTAGCGCGAGATCGACGCACCCAAGAAGAGCAGATCGTCGAAATGCGGCACTTTGCGTTTCGCCCCGCCACCCCGGATATCATAGATGCCGGTGGCCGCCGCACGGCGGATTTCGGCATTGATCGGGTTGGTGAAGGTTGCCGACTGGATCGGAACGGTGCGCGGTGCGCCTTTGGCGTCATCTTTCATGGCGGCCCCCTCTTAGTATGCGTTGTCGATGTTGAAATTATAAAGCTTGCGGGCCGAGCCATAGCGCTTGAACTCTTCTGGTTTGGCGTCGCAGCCGCCTTTTTCCAGCAGCTCGGTCAGCAGGGCGATATGCTCGGGGCGCATCTCTTTCTCGATGCAATCTGCGCCCAGAGATTTTACCGAGCCGCGCACAAAAAGCCGCGCCTCATAGAGGCTGTCGCCCAGCGCATCGCCCGCATCGCCACACACGACCATGTTGCCCGATTGGGCCATGAACGCGCTCATATGGCCGATATTGCCATGCACGATGATGTCGATCCCCTTCATGGAGATGCCGCAGCGCGACGAGGCATTGCCCTTTATCACAAGCGTGCCGCCCCGGCCCGTGGCCCCGGCATATTGGCTGGCGTCACCCTCAATGACGACGGTGCCGCTCATCATGTTTTCGGCCACGCCCGGCCCGGCAGAGCCCGCGACATTGATCGTGGCCTGCTTGTTCATCCCGCCGCAGTAATAGCCTGTATGGCCGCGCACGTTCACTTCGATCGGCGCGTCAAGGCCCACGGCGATGGCGTGACTGCCCTTGGGGTTGATCACTTCCCAGACGGTCTGGTTCGTGTTGGCCGACTGTGCGTGCAGCGCGGAATTCAGATTGCGCAGGCCTTGGGCCTCTAGGTCGAATGTTTGCATTTACGCGGCTTTCTCATGTGCTGTTGGCGCCCCTTTATGGCCCCAGAAATAGACGGTGGCGGGCTCGGGCTCCCACACGCGCGCATGCTCGATCCCCGGCAGGTTCACCAGCGCGCGATACTCGGATCCGAACGCTACATATTGATCGGTTTCTGCCAGAACGGCGGGCTTGCACGCAATTGGATCACGGACCACGCCAAAGCCGTCCTTGGTGCCGACCACGAATGTGAAGAACCCGTCGAGATCGTCAAGGCTGCTTTCCAGCGCCTCGCCCAGAGTGGCGCCGTTCATCATCCGCCATGTGAGGTAGGCCGCGCCCACTTCGGTGTCGTTCTCGGTCTCGATATGCACACCCTGACGGCGCAGCTTGCGGCGCAGGCTGGCGTGATTGCTGAGCGAGCCATTGTGCACGAGGCACTGATCCGCGCCCGTGTTGAACGGGTGCGCACCCATCGTGGTCACGGCTGATTCGGTGGCCATACGGGTATGGCCAATCCCATGACTGCCTGACATTTGGGCAATATCGAAGCGCGCTGCCACATCTTTAGGCAGGCCGACTTCCTTGTAGATCTCAAGGGTTTCGCCGCGGCTCATCATCCGTACGCGCGGGTTAACCTCGTTCAGGCGGCTGCGCGCGACGTCCAAAAGCTCGGACCCCATTTCCAGAACCGCGTGGGTGTCGTTCACCCGGATTGACACCGGACCACCAAGGCTCGCCGCCATTGCAGCGTCCAGCCCGGGGAAATCTTCCTCAGGGAAGTCCGACTGCACGACCAGCTTGGCCTTACCTTTTGTATCGGCACCATAAATCGCGATGCCAGCACTGTCAGGGCCGCGATCGGTCATAGTGATCAACATATCCGTCAGCATCTCACCCAATTTGGGTTCCAGCGCCTTGTCCTTCAAAAACAGTCCCACGATCCCACACATAGCGCGTGCCTTCCTTCATGTTTTGAAAACTCTCGAATCAAAAACTAGCACCAAAGCTGGGGTCGCTCAACTAGTGGTGAAATATATTTCCCCTCAGGCAAAAAAACTCTGGCAGAATGGTGGATCACGTGCTTTGTTAACATTCACGCGCGCGCCCGAGGGATTTCGGGGGACGCGTGTCGATGTAGAAAATAAAAGATTACTACGAGAACAGGGGTTTCACTGTGGAAGAACAAATTGCCGAACTGGCGGCGCAGGTCGCCGCACTTCAATCGTCGGCGGCAACGACGAACACGACGTTTGCCGAGACATTTTATTATCTGACAATCCCGCTGATGATCATCATCCACGCGGGCTTTCTGGCTTACGAGATGGGGGCATCGCGTCTCAAGAACGTGCTGAGTTCGGGTGTGAAAAACATCCTCGCTTTCGCGTTCATGATCCCGACCTTCTATTTCTTTGGCTGGTGGGTCTATTGGGGCTTCCCCACGGGTCTTCCGGGCGCACCGGGTCCTGCGGGTATTTCGGGCATCGAATACGCCAATGCCATCGCATGGGGCTGGGGCGAGAGCGCGCAGTATATGGGGCCGAACATTGCCGATCAGGCATCGGGCGTCTTCTTTGGCGCGTTTGCCCTCTTTGCTGCGACAACGGCCTCGATCATGTCGGGCGCGGTTATCGAGCGTATCCAGACAGTTGGTTTTGTCATCCTTGCGGTCGTCCTGGGCTCGTTCGCCTGGGTCGTGGCGGCTGCATGGGGCTGGCATGCGGATGGCTGGCTCGTCACGCAGTGGGGCGTGCATGACTTTGGTGCGGCGGGACTTGTCCACGCAGTTGCCGGGTTCTTCGCGCTGGGTGTGTTGATCAACCTCGGCCCGCGTATCGGCAAGTTCAACGCCGATGGCACAGCCAACCACATCGCCGGGCACAACATGCCCATGACGGTTGTGGGCCTGATGCTGATCATCGTCGGCTTCTGGGGCTTCCTCATGGCTTGTGTGATCGTGCCGGGCGAGGCTTGGTCTTGGTTCGCGGACAAGCCGTCCACGATCTATGGCACACCCATCACGCTGTCGGCGCTGTCGTTCAACATCCTCATGGGGATTTCGGGCGGGATCATCGGTTCTTGGGTTCTTACACGTGATCCGTTCTGGATGATGTCGGGCGCTCTGGCGGGGATCATCTCGGTCGCGTCGGGCATGGATATCTATTATCCGGCCATGGCGTTTGTCATTGCCTTCTCGGCGGGGATCATCCTCAAGCCTTGTGCGAACTTCCTCGAAAACCGCGGCATCGACGATGCGGTGGGGGCGGTGACCGTGCACGGCACGATCGGCCTTTACGGCGTGATCTTGCTGGGTGTGTTCGCTTCCGGCTATCCATCGCTTCAGGGCGAAGGGGCGCCGACGATCAGCCTTATGGGCCAGATCGTTGGGGCTGTGGTCTTCTTCCTTCTGGGCTTCGTGCCAGGCTACGTGGTCTCGCTTGTCCTCAAGATGCTGGGCATGCTCCGTATCCCCGAGGGTGCCGAGATTGCCGGTATGGATGAAGTCAAAGTGCCGACGCATGGCTATCCCGAGGGCATTCCCGCCCCCGGTGTAAACCTCGCGCCCGGCGAATAACCCAAGGACAAGGAGAGACTTATGTTTGGTTTTCCATATGAAACCGCAGATTGGGCCGTCGTCGATGGGGCTATGTTCGTTGGCTGGGGCTCTGCCCTGCCGGGGATCTGCACCGCGATTGCAGCAATCATCTGTGTCGGCGTTCTGGTTTATGGCCAAGCGTCCGAAACTAAGAAGACAGCGCGCTACACTAAATAAGTGCCACATGATGTGAAGGGAGGGCCGCCATTGCGCGGCCCTTTCCATTTTTCAGGCATATTGACTACCAGTGAAAAAAAGTTGCACCATATTCTTGCTGTTTGGTTTTGCCTAAGGCTCAATGATCAGCAACACTCAACAAAAATCCTATAGGGGAAATCGATGGCCATCATCTGGAGAACATCCGCACTCGCAAAGCGTCACGAAGCAATCGGCGGGGAGCTTGAGGATTGGAACGGCATGGGGACCGCGTGGTTCTATGACCACACGCCCGAGCGCGCCAAGGCCGACTATGAGGCCGTGCGCACCAAGGCGGGGCTGATGGACGTCTCGGGCCTCAAGAAGGTGCATCTCACCGGCCCGCATGCCGCCGCCGTGATCGACCGCGTGACCACGCGCAATGTCGACAAGATCATGCCGGGCCGCTCGGTCTATGCCTGCATGCTCAGCGACGAGGGCAAGTTCATCGACGATTGCGTGATCTACCGCCTGTCGGTCAATCACTGGATGGTGGTGCATGGCACCGGGACGGGCATGGAGCAGCTGACCGCCGTGGCCGCCGCCAAGAATGTTGCCGTGATTTTTGATGATGATCTGCACAACATGTCGCTGCAAGGCCCCGTGGCGGTTGATCTGCTGGCCGAGCATGTGCCGGGCATCCGCGATCTGGCCTATTTCGGGATCATGCAGACCAAGCTCTTTGGCTGCCCGGTAATGATCTCGCGCACCGGCTATACCGGCGAGCGGGGCTATGAAATTTTCTGTCAGGGGCGCCACGCGGTGCACCTTTGGGACAACATCCTTGAGCATGGCAAGCCCATGGGCGTGCGTCCGGTGCAGTTCAGCACGCTCGATCTGTTGCGCACCGAGAGCTATCTTTTGTTCTTCCCCGGCGACAATTCCGAGACATACCCGTTTGAGGATGGCAGCCCTTGTGGCGATACTCTGTGGGAGCTGGGTCTGGAATTCACCGTGTCTCCAGGAAAAACCGGGTTTATCGGCGCGGAGAACCATTATGCGCTGGAGGGCCGCGAGCGGTTCAAGATCTACGGCGTTCTGCTGGAAGGCACCACGCCCGCCGATGAGGGCGCGGACCTGCTGCAGGACGGCAAGAAGGTCGGAACCGTCACCTATGGCATGTATTCCGAACTCAATGGCCATAACGTCGGGATTGCGCGGATGCCTGTGGCCACGGCCAAGCCAGGCACGAAGCTGACCGTGCGCAATGGTGACGGTACCGAGATTGAGGCCACCGCCGAAGAGATGCCTTTCTACGACAAGGACAAGAAAGTCCGCGCCGCCAAAGGCTGAGCCCAAGCGACACATCCGGGGCGGCACTGCGCGGCCCCGGATACAAACCGCCCCGGATACCAACTGCGAGGAGATGTGAAACGCGCATGTCGAAATTCGAATTCCCGCCATCCATCAAAAGCCGCCCCGTCTGGGGCACTCTGGAGCCACGCCCGGGCAAGCATCATCTGATGATAGCCGAGGCCGAGGGCGCCGAGGCCATTCTGGAGATCGCCACCCCCGATCTCATGGCCAAAACCCACCTGATTTTTATCGCCAAGGGCACGGATTACGGCCCCAAGCTCGAAGCGTTGAACCCCATGCAATTCCGCGAGACGCCGACCTATGGCAGCGCGGTGCAGCGGATCGAGCGGGTTTTGAGCGATGCCGCGATGGGCCTTCAGCTCTACCTCACAGGTACCGAGGGCATGATGGGGCAGGTGATGCAGGCCGCAGTGACCGCCGGCATCCCGCACACCGCCATTCAGACAGAGCATCGCGGATCGGTCGCGCGCCGTATGCAATGCGTGCATTGTAAGGGCATCACCGAGGATGTGGAGATGGACCCGTTCCAATGTTCCCATTGTGGGCTGAACCTTTTCGTGCGTGATCACTACTCGCGCCGCATCGCCGCCTATCAGGGCGTGTGCATCGACGCCGAAGACCCGGGCAACGTGCCCGCTCCAAAGGGGATTTACGAATGAGCGGCGCTGAGAAAATTGCCGTGCGTGTGACCGAAATCACGCCGGTGAACGATTTGATAACCCGCTTCCGGTTTGAACGCACCGATGGTGGGCCGATGCCAATGTTTTCGGGCGGCGCGCATACGGTGGTTGAGATGAAGGACGGTGACGTCACCCGCCTCAACCCCTATTCCCTGATGTCCGATCCGATGGACCAAAGCGCCTACACGATCTCGGTGCGGCGCGACGACGAGGGGCGGGGCGGTTCGCTCTTTTTGCACAACAAGGTCGCGGTCGGCGATGAGATGGTGATCAGCTATCCGGTCAACCTCTTCCCCCTCGATCTGCGGGCGAAAAAGCATCTGTTTTTCGCGGGCGGTATCGGCATCACGCCCTTCCTATCGCAGATCAAGCAGATGGAGCGCACGGGCGGCAAATGGGAGCTGCATTTCGCCGCGCGCAACCCAGGCCTCGCGGCCTATGCCGATACGCTGACCGCGCAATACCCGCATCATGTGCATGTCTATTACGACGATGATAATCAACGGATCGCGCTGGAAAGCCTTCTGGATGGGCAGCCTTTGGGCACGCATATCTATGTTTGTGGCCCGAAAGGCATGATCGACTGGGTGCGCAACACGGCTGCCGATCTGGGCTGGCCGCGCGAGGCGGTGCATCACGAGGAATTCCTCGCGCCCAAACCCGGCAAGCCCTTTGAGGTGAAGCTCGCGATCTCCAACAAGGTCGTGCAGGTCGGCGAGCATGAGAGCCTTCTGGAAGCGATCGAACGCGCGGGCGTGGACGCGCCTTACCTCTGTCGTGGCGGGGCCTGCGGGCAATGCGAGACGGATGTGATCGATTACGACGGCACGTTCATTCACCGCGATCACTGGCTTGAGGAGGACGAGCACGCCTCGGGCAAGAAGATCATGCCCTGCGTCAGCCGCTTCGAGGGCAAGACGCTGGTTTTGGACCGATAGGAGAAGACAATGACCATTCAGTTCAACGACGAGACCTTCCGCGAGGATTATTCCTTTAAGAACTCCCCTTGGGCGATCAAACGGTTCCCGTTTCCGTTCGACAAGGACGACTACATGTATTCGGTCAATATGGAGCCGCACCGGGGCGGGCGCGAAGGGTCGGTCTTTCAGAACCGCTTTGACGTGGACGAGCATTACGTCTCGGAGATGCGCGACAGGGCGCTGGTCCTCGACAATGATCCGCTGCGCTGCCAGTCCTTGCCGCATATGACGCTGGCGGGCTGGGACCTGCTGGAACTGATCATGGTGGCCAAATCCGAGGATTACCCGGACCTTTTTGAGCTGCACCGCGACGGCAATCGCTGGCGCTGGGTCAACAAGCCGATGGGCATCGACGATACGTTCACCTTCCTCGATGAGGCCACTCTGCCCTACGGCCCAATGGAATACATCACCCGGCAGGCGCAGGGCGATTGGGCCGTGCTGGATCAGCGCGACGACAACCTGTGGATGGACGCAGGGATGATCACCACGCAGGCCGACTGGTCCCTCGATTTCGACATCGGGATGAACTTCTTTGAATGGCACGCGCCGGTGCCTCTGGCGCATGAAAAGGGCATCTTCGTCCGCGCGCTGAAATTCCTTTTGAACATTCAGCAAGGTGCGCCCGCACGGCGGCTCAATTGGACCATGACGGTCAATCCGCTTTTGGACACGAGCCCTGAGAACTATCATAAATGGGGCATCCAGAAGACCACTCTGACGCCCGAGAATATCGGTGCCAAACAGCACCTGCGGGTGGAGCTTCAGACGTTTTATCGCCTGCCACGCTCCAACGCGATGGTCTTCCCGATCCGCTGTTATCTCTGTGCGTTCCAAGATCTGATGACGGTGCCGAAATGGGGCCGGCGCCTGCACCGGGTGATCCGCGATCTGCCCGAGGAATTGGCGACCTACAAAGGTTTTATCGACAACCGGCCCATGATGATTGACTACCTGAGCCAATTCGATGACGGCCTGCCCACCTCGCCTGGTATCTGGCCTGATCTGGACACAGAGCCACAGCTGCAAAAGTAACGCTTGAATGCGTGGGGCGGCGTCTTAGACGGCGCCGCTCTGCGGATAGCTGATGATCGACAGATAACGGCAGGGCAGGGACACCAGACGCTCGGGCCCATGCGGCGCATCGGCATCGAAGAAAAGCGTGTCTCCGGGCTTGAGCGCCAGAACCTCATCGCCATGGCGATAGTCGACCTCACCCTCCAGCATATAGATTGTCTCGATCCCGGCATGTTGAAACGTGGGGAACGTGTCCGATTCCGCAGACAACGTGATCAGATAGGGCTCCACAATCACGCCAGAGCCGTTTGACCCGATATGACCCAAGAGATTGTATTGGTGGCCCGCGCGCGTGCCTTCGCGCTCAAGCTCAACCCCCTCACCGGATTTGGTATGCACCGCCTCGCGGTTTTCCTCAAAGCGGCGGAAGAAGCTGGTGATCGGCACGCTCAGCGCATTGGCCAGTGTCTGAAGCGTGGTGAGCGAGGGCGAGGTATTGCCGTTCTCGATCTTGGAGAGCATCCCGATAGAGAGATTTGTGAGCGCCGCCAGTTCGGCCACGGTGCTTTCCTGACGCCGCCGATGCGCACGCAATTCGCGTCCAATGGCGGTCGCCAAGTTTTTCTCACGATCATCGCGGCGCACGCTATGCGGATCTTGGGTGAGTTTCGTGACCATCTCGGGGCTCAGTTTTTCTACGTTCATACCGTTTGCTTTGTTGGGATCGAAAGGCACGGGCTGAACAGGAAAGCGCAAGGGCAAACGCGGGCCGCGTGTCGTTCATAGTGTCCTGATAATGCACGTATGTTTACTCAGAGTAAAACTCTTTTGCACGACCGCTTGGTTTTTAGTGACATAGCACACGCCGTTGATAGATTTGTTTACACTAGGGAAACTTTGCTTCGAAACGTCTCGCGGTGGCGGCCTTGGATATGGACTTCACTGTGATCAACGCAGGCTCGGCGGCTGCCCTGTGGGCCGAGATTGGCGCGGCGGAAGCCACGAAACGGCCCATCGTCTTGTTCAACTGGACGCCCAACTTTGCCGAAGCTGTCTGGCCGGGAGAGTTCGTGGCCTTCCCCGAGGCGGTTCCGGGGTGCGACACGGATCCGTCCGTGGGGCCCAACCCCGACGCGCTTTACGATTGCGGGAACCCGGCGGATGGATACCTGAAGAAAGCGGCTTGGGACGGGATGCCGGACAAATGGCCTGCGGCCTATGATGTGTTGACCAAAGTGTCCTTCACCAACGCACAAATCGCCGAGATGGCCCGACTGGTGGATGTCGAGGAACTTGAGCCGCAAGAGGCCGCCGAAGAATGGCTGGCGGCCAATGAGAGCGTTTGGTCCGGCTGGGTCAACTAGAGGCGCATTCAAAGATACCCCGCCGTGAAACCCATGGCGGGGTATTTGCCCGAAAACTGGGCGCGCGCGATCCGTCTAGGCAAAAACTTGCACCAGATATGCTGTTTTTTTGCAATTACAACTATCGTGCTGATAATAATATTCCAGAGGGGAAACAAGACTCCGATTCGTTCTGGCGCAAACGGCCCTTGAGACGCCCCTGAAAGGGGGCATCGTGGCAAGGTCCAGCGAAGCGCACCGAAGAGCGGGGCTTAGCCCTCTGAACGGCGCACGGATGTGCCGCTCGAAAGCCAACAGGGCTGCACGCGTGAGCAGCCAATAAAAACGGTGCAATAAAGTGCCGTCTCAACCGGGAGAACTACATGAACAAGTATAAAATCGCATTTGTTGCAGGGGTCATGACGGCCATGCCGGTCGCGTCCTTCGCAGCCGATAGCGACGACCCGATCGTCATTCCGCTCCACAACTGGTCCTCACAACTCGTGATGTCCAACGTGGTTGGCCAGATTTTCGAATCCATGGGCAACAATGTGGAATATGTGACCACTGACAGCCAAGCGGTCTACGAATCGATCCGTCTGGGCGATGTGACCCTAGGTATGGAAGTCTGGGAAGGCGCGTTTGGTGCCTCCTTCCGCGCAGCGCTTGAAAAAGGCGGTATCGTCGATGCGGGCGATCATGACGCCGTGACGCGCGAGGATTGGTGGTATCCGATGTGGACCAAGGACGCATGCCCCGGCCTTCCAAGCTGGGAAGCTCTGAACGACTGCGCCGAAATTTTCGCCACGCCCGAGACGGGTGACAAGGGCCGCTATCTCGATGGTCCCGTTGACTGGCTCAAGCATGGCAAAGAGCGTGTTGAAGCGCTTGAGATGGACTTTGTCGTGATCAACGCGGGCTCCGCCGCCGCCCTCTGGGCCGAAATCGGTGCGGCCGAGGCCGACAAGAAGCCCATCGTGGTCTTCAACTGGACGCCCAACTTTGCCGAAGCCGTCTGGCCGGGTGAGTTCGTCGAATTCCCCGAGTGGGTCGATGGGTGTGACAAAGACCCTGCCGTGGGTCCCGTGCCAGATGCGCTTTATGAGTGCGGTAACCCTGCCGATGGCTACATGAAGAAAGCCGCCTGGGAAGGCATGGAAGAGAAATGGCCCGCAGCCTATGAAGTGCTGACCAAAATCTCGTTCAACAACGCCCAGATCGCGGAAATGGCTGTTCTGGTCGACATCGAAGAGATGGAGCCCGTAGAAGCGGCCGAAGTGTGGCTGGCCGAGAACGAAGATGTGTGGAAGCCTTGGGTTAACTAAACCCATCCTGCACACCTGAACATAAGGCCCCGTCCGTATGTCGGGCGGGGCTTTTCTTACCTTGAGGACATGCCCCCATGAGCGACGCCCCGGTCATCCGCTGTGAAAATGTGTGGAAAGTCTTTGGAAACGATCCAAAGAGATATCTCGCGAGCATGCCGGAGGGGCGCAGTTTTGACGATATCCGCGCGGATGGCTATATCGCCGGTGTAAGGGACGTGAGCATCGAAGTCTCACGCGGCGAGATGCTTGTGATCATGGGACTTTCCGGTTCGGGCAAGTCCACTTTGGTGCGATGTTTCTCGCGCCTTCATAACATCACGAGCGGCGTGATCAGTGTCGATGGGCAGGACATTGCGAAACTGTCCGAGAAAGAACTGATCGACCTGCGCCGGAGCAAGATGGGCATGGTGTTCCAAAGCTTTGGCCTCTTGCCGCACCGCACCGTGCTTGAGAACGTGGCCTTTCCTCTGGAGATGCGCGGTCAGGACCGCCATACTCGTCGCGACCGCGCGATGGAGGTCGTGAAACTGGTCGGGCTTGAGGGGCGCGAAGACTATTATCCGCGCGAGCTGAGCGGCGGTCAGCAACAACGCGTGGGCATCGCACGGTCCTTGGCAATCGAGCCCGATATCTGGTTTCTGGACGAGCCGTTCAGCGCGCTCGATCCTCTTATCCGCCGCGAGATGCAGGACGAGTTCCTGCGCCTGCAGGGCCTTTTGGGCAAAACCATCGTGTTCATCACCCATGATTTTGACGAGGCGCTGCGCCTTGCCGACCGGATCGCGATCATGAAAGACGGTGCGGTGGAGCAATGCGATACCCCCGATCAGATCGTGCTGCACCCGGCGACGGAATATGTTCGCAAATTCACCGAGGATATCGACAAGGCCCGCGTCGTGCGGGCCGCCGTTCTGGCGGACAAGGCGGCGGCGGGTACGGGCGATCCGGTGGATGCTGGCGCCACAGTGCATGATCTGGCGAGCATTCTCGTGCAGGACACACGTGAAAAGATTCCCGTGATGCAGAAGGGCGCTCTGATAGGCGCTCTCAATCGCCAGGATGCGCTCAATATTCTGGTGGGGATCAACTGATGGCCACACTCAGCACCAACGCAGTCCCCGCCATAAGCGGCATCAGCCGCCCGCGCTTTGCGCTGGTTCTGGTCCTGATTGCGGCTGTGCTGACCATTGCGCAATATCTGGGCGCTCTGCCCGCCGCGCTGCACCGCCTTCCTGAGGCGATGGTCCCGCCAATCGCGCCCTTCCTCGATATGATCTTCAACTTCGTAAAAGATGATCTGGGCCTTCTGGCCTTTACACGCTTCCTCACCGGGGGTCTGGAATGGGTGCTGGACGCCACGGCCAACCTTCTCTTCGGCAAGCGGCGCTGGCCCAACCTCGGGCCGATTCCGTGGTCGGCGATTGCCGCCGTGGCGGCTGTTGTGGGTTACTATCTCGGCGGTTGGCGTCTGGCCCTTCTGGCGGGGGGGACCTGTGTGTGGACTGCCCTCGTAGGCCAATGGGACATTGCGATGCAGACCATGTCGGTCCTCGTCGTGGCGGCCCCTCTTGCCTTCATTATCGGTTTGTCACTCGGCATTCTCGCGTGGCGTTCGGCCCGCTTTAATCGCGCGATCAAGCCGATCCTGTCGGTGCTGCAAACGCTGCCCTTCTTCACCTATCTTCTGCCAGCGGTCATCTTCTTCAAGGTGGGCCCGACAGCCGGCGCCGTGGCCACCACCATCTATGCCATTCCGCCGATGATCCTCATGACCACGCTGGGCTTGCAAAAAGTCTCACCCGATGTGGTTGAATCCGGCCATATGAGCGGCTGCTCACGTTGGCAGCTTTTGCGCCATGTCTATCTGCCCTCGGCCCGGACCGAGATCCTTGTGGGCGTCAACCAAGTGATCATGCTCTGCCTTGCCATGGTGGTCCTCACGGCCTTTATCGGCATGCCCGGTCTTGGTGCAAAACTGCTCCAGATGATGGGTAGCTTCAAATTGGGCCGCAGTTTTGAGATCGGCGTGACAATCGTGCTCGTAGCCGTGACGCTGGACCGGCTGTCGAAAGCATGGGTTGCAAAACAGCCCGAGCATTTCGAGCGTGGCACGCCGTGGTGGAAGCGTCATTTCACACTCGTGCTCTGTATCGTGGCTTTCGTGACATTCACGCTTTTGTCGCAAGTGTTCGAGATCCTCGGTGAAGTGTCGCGCAAGCAGGCTTTGAGCCAAGGCCGCGAGATCGACGACCTCATCAAGGGCTTCGTGAACCTCGATCCGGTGCAGGCAGTCACTGGCTGGCTCAGGGCGTTCCTGAACGTCAAAATTCTGATCCCCTTCCGGGATTTCTTGCTCAGCATTCCGACACCGGCCTTCATCATCCTGATGGCCGCTTTCGCCCTCTGGCTTGGTGGCCGCAAAGAGGCGATCATCGCTGCAGCGTTCTTCACGTTCATTGCGATCACCGGATGGTGGGACCGCTCAGTTATCACGCTCTACTCCGTGATTTCGGCGGTGGCATTGGCCATGCTGATCGGCCTGCCCCTGGGGATTATGGCGGCGCGCTCGGAAAAATGGTCCGAGCGTATGCTTCTGGTATGCGATACGGCGCAGACATTCCCAAGCTTCGTCTATCTTCTGCCCGCCATCATGCTCTTTGGCATCACGGATATCGCGGTGATCTTCTCAATCCTCATCTTCTGCATGGTCCCGCTGGTCCGCTACACCATTGAGGGCCTGCGCACCGTGCCGCTTGAGATGACAGAGGCGGCTGACATGGCAGGGGCCACCAAGATGCAAAAGCTGATAAAGGTGCAACTGCCGCTGGCCCTGCCCACCATGGCCGTGGGCTTCAACCAAGCCATCATGTTTGCTTTCTTCATGGTGATCATCGCGGCCTTCATTGGCACCCAGGATTTGGGTCAGGAATTGCAACGCACCCTTGCTGGCACAGATCTGGGCAAGAACTTCGTTCTGGGTATCTGCGTGGCGCTGATGGCGCTGACGTTTGATCTGACCATCCTGAAATGGGCCAATGACAAGAAACGCGCGCTTGGGCTAGAAGACTAGCCGCGCGCACGGCAGAGTGTTTGAGTATTTGAGCTAAGAAGAAGCTGGATTTGGCGTAAAGCCTGTTAGCGGTATCACTGCCGGTTAAGACGGGTGCATGTGCGGCTTTGAAAGAGTGCCGTGAAGGCGGATGGAGCTCCCGCACCCTGTGATCCGAACACGCGGATTGCGCCGGTTGCGCCTGCGGGACATTGCAACGGCACTGACGACATGTGTGGTGTTGTAAAATGGTGCTGTGAGGGAGGATTGAACTCCCGACCTCGTCATTACCAATGACGCGCTCTACCACTGAGCTAC
>CALGEH010000232.1 GCA_937881735.1 uncultured Shimia sp. | reverse complement strand
GATAAGCTGCACGACTACATGGGCCGGATCGAAGATATCGCCCGCGCCTGTATCAAGGATATCGGATACGAGCAGGAGAAGTTCCACTGGAAAACCTGCGAGATCACAAACCTTCTGCACGAACAATCCGCGCATATCGCTCAAGGGGTCGACGCGGCCTCGGGCAAGGAAGAGGGCGCAGGTGATCAAGGCATCATGTTCGGCTACGCCACGACCGAGACCGACGCCCTTATGCCGGCCCCGATCCAGTTCAGCCACGCTATCCTGCGCCGCCTTGCCGAAGTGCGCAAAGATGGCACCGAGCCCGCGCTTGGTCCCGATGCGAAAAGCCAACTTTCGGTGATCTACAAAAACGGCAAGCCTGCGGGCATCAGTTCGCTCGTGCTCAGCACGCAGCACCTCGACGAGACGCTGACCTCCGAAGATATCCGCGCGATCGTGGAGCCCTATATTCTTGAGGTTCTCCCCGACGGCTGGATCACGCCCCAGACCGAATGGCACGTGAACCCGACGGGCAAATTCGTGATCGGTGGCCCCGACGGCGATGCAGGCCTCACAGGGCGCAAGATCATCGTGGACACCTATGGCGGCGCGGCCCCTCATGGTGGCGGGGCGTTCTCGGGCAAAGACCCGACGAAAGTGGACCGCTCAGCGGCCTATGCCGCGCGTTATCTCGCGAAAAACGTGGTGGCCGCAGGCATGGCAGAGCGCTGCACGATCCAGCTTAGCTACGCAATCGGCGTGAGCAAACCGCTCTCGATCTATGTCGATTGCCACGGCACCGACGACGTGTCCCCGGCGGCTATCGAGAAAGCCATCGCGGCCTCCATGGATCTCACCCCGCGCGGCATCCGCGAGCACCTCCAACTCAACCGTCCGATATATCAGCGCACGGCGGCCTATGGCCACTTTGGCCGGACGCCAGACGCGGATGGCGGTTTCAGCTGGGAACGCACAGATCTGGTGGACAAGCTCAAAAGCGAAGTCTGATCCGCACGGTCCAAAGGAATGCGCCATCTGGCGCATGCTCCAAAATCAAGCAGCGGCTCCTGTGCGGGGCCGCTGCAGCGTCTCACACCACGCGTGCGTGGTGCGGCACCCCTGCTTTCTTCTTAGCCTAAATACTCAAATCTTCCGCGTAGTCCCGGCAGGATTGCACCCCACAGCCGCCCGCGCTAAAGCCTGCGCCCATGGCAACGCTCAAACATCCCTCCGGTGCGCCCTGGCGCAATTTCTATGGCCGCTTCAAAGGCAAGTCTCTGCGCGCCTCGCAAGAGAGGCTGCTGGAGGCGGATCTGTCCGCCCGCATGCCCCCCGGTATCGGATGGGAGGAAAACCCCGACCGTACCCCTCTGGATCTCAACGCCCTGTTTGGCGAGCGCGAGCTTTGGCTGGAGATTGGCTTCGGTGGTGGCGAGCATCTCGTGCATCAGGCCCAGGGCAATCCTGATGTCGCTTTCATCGGATGTGAGCCCTATCTGAACGGCGTCGCCATGCTGCTCACCAAGCTGCGCAAGACACCGGCCGACAACGTCTTCATCCATCCCGGCGATGCGCGCAACCTCTTCGATGTGCTGCCCGATGCCTGCCTCGCACGCGCCTTTCTGCTCTATCCTGATCCGTGGCCCAAAAAACGCCATCACCGCCGACGGTTTGTCACGCCCGAGCATCTCGCCCCGTTGGCCCGTGTCCTGCGCCCGGGCGCAGAGCTGCGCGTGGCGACGGATATCCCCGACTATGTGCGCCAGACGCTGGAGGAGGTGCCGCGCCAGGGTTTCGAGTGGTTGGCCGAGCGCCCGCAGGACTGGCGCGAGGCCTGGCCGGACTGGATCCGCACCCGTTATGAGGCCAAGGCCATCGACGAGGGCCGCACGCCGCATTATCTTACCTTCCGCAAGCGTTAGGTGATGACGCCCGCGAGGACGCAGGCGCTACGCGCTTATCCGGTCGCCCAGTCGCTCCAGCATGCCCAGACATTCGCCCAACTGATCGAGGCTGAGATATTCATCCGCCTTATGCGCCTGCTCGATCGAGCCTGGCCCGCAGACCACCGCTGACATGCCCAAGCTCTGAAAAATTCCGGCCTCCGTGCCAAAGGCCACCACATCCGCGCCATTGGCGCCGGTCAGCTCCATCAGGATGCGGCGCGCCTCGTTGGGCTCGGCGGGCACAAGGCTCGCGACCTCGCCGATCACCTGCGTGTCGATCTCGGCCTGCGGGTAGACGGCGCGCATCGCAGGCAGCAGCACCTCCGCGCAATAGCGCCTCAGGTCCTCCTTCACAAAATCTGCATCCGAGACCTGCACTGGCCGCATCTCCCAATCCACCCGCGCGTTCGAGGGGATCACGTTATGCGCGACCCCCCCCTCCAACGCCCCGGTGTTGATTGTGGTCCAAGGCGGCTCGAACCGGCTGCCCTCCGGCGCACGCGCGCGCAGCCGGTCCTTCAGCTCCAGAAGACGTGCGACGAACCGCACTGCATATTCCACTGCGTTGACACCCTTGTCCGGCCCCGAGCCATGCCCGGCCAGCCCGTGAAAATGGGTAGAATACTCATAGCAGCCCTTATGCCCTTCGATCACCCGCATCATCGTCGGCTCCCCGATCAGGGCCAGTGAGGGCCGCAGCCCCGAGGCGGTGAGATGGGTGGCAAGGCTCTGCGCGCCGAGGCATCCGGTCTCCTCGTCATGGGTAAAGGCGAAATGCAAAGGCCGTGTGAGGCGGCGCGCGCCAAATTCTGGTGCCAGCGCGACGCAGGCCGCAACAAACCCTTTCATATCGCAGGTTCCGCGCCCGTAAAGCCGCCCGTCGGCTGCGCGCATCTCGAACGGATCGCTGGACCAGACCTGATCGGACACGGGCACCACATCCGTATGACCAGACAACACCACGCCGCCATCTCCCTCAGGGCCCATCGTGGCAAGAAGGTTCGCCTTCTGCCCGCCCGGATCCAGAAGTACTTCTACCCGCGCGCCTGCATCCTCCAGCCTCTGGGCCAGATAGGCGATGATCGCGATGTTGCTGTCGGTCGAGATGGTGGGAAACGCCACCAGATCGCCAAGGATCGCAGTTGTTGTATCAAGCTGGGTGGACATGATGGCGGGCCTTTGCTGGGGCAACCGGGACAGATTGCGCGGGCGGGAGGGAGGTCGTCAAGACCGCAGCGCGGTGTTGCAAGAAAGACTCTGATTTGGACCGATTTAAAACAAATCCAGCGCCTAACCATCCAATTTGCCGTAATTTTGACAAAATT
>CALGEH010000231.1 GCA_937881735.1 uncultured Shimia sp. | reverse complement strand
CCGCAAAAGAAGAGGCATGGATTTTGGGCGCAGGTCATGCCGACAGGCTCACGGCCTTGGCCCAAGATGCGCCAAAACCGCCGCCCCTGCGCGATGATTGCTTCTCGCTGCCTGCGGGCGTGGACTGGACCCCTGTGGACGCAGCTCTAGGCGCGCTCAAGGCGGCGCTGCGCCCGGTGGTCAGCGCCGAGGCCTGCGCGTTGCCGGACGCGCTTGGCCGCGTCCTTGCCGCACCTGTCATCGCACGCCGCGCCTCACCGCCCGCCGCGAATTCGGCGGTCGATGGGTATGGCTTCGCTCATGCCGCGCTCCCCGAGGGTGATCCGGTTCTGCCGCTCATCGAGGGCCGCGCGGCGGCGGGGGTGCCCTATGCGGGCCAAGTGCCTCCCGGCGCTGCGATCCGCATCCTGACCGGCGCGGCCCTGCCCGAGGGCGTCGATACCGTGGTGCTGGAGGAAGATGTGCGTGTGGCAAACGGGCAAGTCGCCTTCCGCGCAGGCATCAAGCCACGCGCCAATGCGCGCCGCGCGGGCGAGGATATGGCCGCAAGGTCCGAGGCCTTGCCCGAGGGCCGCATCCTCACCCCCGCCGATTTGGCGCTGGCGGCGTCGGTGGGCGTGGGCCACGTCCAAGCCTATCGCCGGCTACGCGTTGCCGTGATCTCCACCGGGGATGAGCTTTGCGAGGCGGGCGAGGATGCCGCCCACGGCCAGATTTACGACGCCAACCGCCCCATGCTTCTGGCGCTGATCGCTCAGATGGGTCTGGGCGCAGTCGATATGGGCCGCATTCCTGATGATCGCGCCGCCCTGCGCGCCGCGATGGACAGCGCCGCCGCGAGGGCCGATGTGATCCTCACTTCCGGCGGCGCCTCGGCGGGGGATGAGGATCATGTCTCCGCCCTTCTCACCGAGGCAGGCGCAATGAACAAATGGCGTATCGCGCTCAAACCGGGGCGTCCTCTGGCGCTCGGCCTCTGGAACGGCGCGCCGGTCTTTGGCCTTCCGGGCAATCCGGTCGCGGCGCTGGTTTGCACGCTCATTTTCGCGCGCCCCGCTTTCGGCCTTCTGGCAGGCGCGGGCTGGCATGTGCCGCAAGGGTTCGAGATCCCCGCCGCCTTTGAGAAACGCAAGAAAGCCGGGCGGCGCGAATATCTGCGCGCGCGTATCCGTGAGGGGCGGGCCGAGGTCTTTGCATCTGAGGGGTCGGGCCGTGTCAGCGGGCTGAGCTGGGCCGAGGGGCTGGTGGAATTGCCCGATGGCGCGGTGCATGTGCAGCCGGGCGACCCGGTCCGCTACATCCCCTATGCGAGCTTCGGGTTTCAGGGCGCGGACTAACGCCGCACCTTTGCATCCATATCCTTCAGCGCATGGGTCCACTGCCGCTCGCGCAGGAGCTTGCGAAAGGACCGTTCCAGCACCGCCACCCCTCCGGCCTCATAGAGACGGCCATGCGAGATCAAAAGACGGCGCGGGCGCAGCTCCACCATCCGCTCCACCGCCGAGGCCAAGGCCGCATCGTCGCGGCAGGCATTGCGCAGTTTGCGGGGCATGGCGGGGTCGGTGTCATCCACGCCCCGGAACCATATGAAGGGACGCTGCCAGACGGGGAGTTTGCCGGTCTCGATTGCGTGGATCAGATCGCCTGCAATGAGGGCAGACGCGCCTTTGTAATGGAACACCGCTTCGCGATAGCGCGGGCCAGCGTCGATGAGGATCTGCTCCATATCGGTGGCCCAATCCGGCGGGGCCTCGGCGCAAAGGGGCGTGGCCCCCGTCAGGGGGCTACCTTCGGGCGCCCAGAGTTTTGCATCCGGGAATTCCGCCTGCCAGAGCGGCAGATGCGGCAGCGGCGTAAGGTTCGGAGCCACCAAATGGCGCAGCGGACCCAGCGCGCGCAGCACACCCATGAGGTCCCCGTTCAAAATACCCGGCGCCTGCACCCAAAGCCCGCCACATACCAGTTGCACGACCACCGTGCGGGTCGGAAGGAGCACGAGACCTGCCCCCTCCACCGGGCCATCAATGACCCACAGCCCTTTTGCTACAGGCTTCAGAACGCCAAGCGGTTCGTAACCGGTCGGGCGCTCTGAGGTCTGTGAGTGCGTCACCGACTACTCGGTGACGGTGACGGTTTGCATCATGTCGGGCTGGCCCAGAACCGCGCCATTGCTGCCCTCACCGCGTTTGATCGCGTCCACAATTTCCATGCCGGAGGTCACTTTGCCCACCACGGTATATTGGGAATTGAGCACAGGCGCGTCGGCGAACATGATGAAGAACTGGCTATTGCCGCTATCAGGATCCTGGCTGCGGGCCATGCCGACGATGCCACGCTCAAAAGGAATATCTGAGAACTCCTGTGCGAGGTCCGGCATATCGGAGCCGCCACGACCGGCCATGCGCATGTCGCCGCCCATCTTGCCAAACTCCACATCGCCCGTCTGGGCCATGAACCCGTCGATCACGCGGTGAAAGACAACGCCGTCATAGGCACCATCTGCGGCCAGAGCCGTCATCCGCTCCACATGGCCGGGGGCCACGTCCTCATAGAGGTCGATCACGATCGTGCCATTAGCCTCGCCCGCGACCTGCACCTCAAGCCCGGAGGCGAGCGCGGGACCCGCAAGGCCCAATGCGATCACTGCTGCGATCTTACGCATCTGCGGCCACCTTGACGCTGATCATGCGATCCGGATTCGCTGGCGGCTCGCCGCGCACGATGGCATCCACATGCTCCATCCCCGAGGTCACACGGCCATAGACCGTGTATTGCTTGTTCAGGAAGTGATTGTCGGAAAAGTTGATGAAAAACTGGCTGTTGGCGCTATCGGGGCTCTGGCTACGCGCAGCGCCGATTGTGCCGCGATCATGTGGAATGTTCGAAAACTCCGCCTTGAGATCGGGCATGTCCGAACCACCAGTGCCAGCCATACGGGGGTTGTAGTCTTTTTCCATGTTGGCGTTGGCCACATCGCCGGTCTGGGCCATGAACCCGTCGATCACCCGGTGGAAGGCCACGTTGTCATACATGCCGCCACGCGCCAGTTGCTTCATGCGCGCGCAGTGATCGGGCGCGATATCGGCCAGAAGCTCGATGGTGACTGTGCCGTCCTTCAACTCGATCAGGATGGTGTTCTCGGGGTCTTTGATTTCGGCCATCGGGGGCTCCTTTGCGTTACATTGGGAAGATACGTAGGCGCTCGGGCGGCAATTGCCAAGCCGATGCGCCTGCGGCCCGCTTGACGCCTGCGCATCGGCAGGCCAAGACGTAACCGGATTTCGCAATTTAGGGATGGGTGCGATGGGCTGGAAAACATTGGACGACATGGATCTGGCGGGCAAGCGCGTGCTGACCCGTGTCGATATCAATGTGCCCGTCGAGAAGGGCCGGGTAAGCGACGCCACACGGATCGAGCGGATCGTGCCAACCTTGCGCGACATCCTGAGCCGGGGCGGCAAACCGATACTGATCGCACATTTCGGTCGGCCCAAGGGCAAGGTCGTGCTGGAGATGTCGCTGCGCGTGGTGGTGCCCACGCTGGAGGCGGCGTTGGGACGCTCGGTGCGCCTGATCGAGACGCTGGAGGGGGCCGAGACCCTCACCGAAGAAGCGCGCCATGCAGATGTCATATTGCTGGAGAACATCCGGTTCTATCCCGGCGAGGAGGCCAACGATCCCGCCTTCGCTGCCCGTCTCGCCGCCTTGGGCGATATCTATTGCAACGATGCGTTCTCCGCCGCCCATCGCGCCCATGCGAGCACCGCCGGACTGGCTGCACACCTGCCGTCGTGCGCAGGCCGCCTGATGCAGGCCGAGTTGGAGGCGCTGGAGGCCGCTTTGGGCGCGCCCAAACGGCCCCTGATGGCCGTGGTGGGCGGGGCTAAAGTGTCCAGCAAGCTCGATCTGCTGGGCCATCTGGTGGGACAGGTCGACACGCTCGTGATCGGGGGTGGGATGGCCAATACATTTCTCGCAGCACAAGGGTTGAACGTGGGCAAATCGCTTTGCGAGCATGACATGGCCTCCACGGCCCGCGAGATCATGGCCAAGGCCGCCGCCGCCGGGTGCGAGATCATCCTGCCCGCCGATATTGTCGTGGCGCGCGAATTTGCCGAAGGGGCCGCGCATGAGGTGCTTGCGGTGCATCTGTGCCCTGCGGATGCCATGATCCTCGATGCCGGGCCGCAATCGGTGGCGCGTGTCGCCAAGGCGCTGGACGCAGCCCGCACGCTGATCTGGAACGGGCCGCTCGGTGCGTTTGAGATCACGCCGTTCAACGCCGCCACCAATGCCGCCGCGCGCCATGCCGCTAGCCTGAGCCGGGCGGGCAAGCTGATTTCCGTCGCGGGCGGGGGTGATACGGTCGCGGCGCTCAATCAGGCGGGTGCTGCAGAGGATTTCACCTATATCTCCACCGCAGGCGGCGCGTTTCTGGAATGGATGGAGGGCAAGGACCTGCCCGGCGTGGCGGCTCTCAAAGCCTGACATCCACCCGTTAGCGCCACCAGAATTGCAACTCCGCCCCACCTCGCCTAAACGCTATCTGCCATAAGCAACTCATATCTTCCGGAGCCGCAACATGCCCAACAAAGCCCAAGCTGACCAGATCCGCGCCGGAAACGGCTTTGTTGCAGCGCTTGATCAATCCGGGGGCTCTACACCAAAGTCGCTTAAGCTTTACGGGGTGGAGGAGAACGAATACGGCTCTGAGGCGGAGATGTTCGACATGATCCACGCAATGCGTGCCCGGATCGCACAAGCGCCCGATTTCACCGGTGACAAGGTGTTGGGTGCGATCCTTTTCGAGATGACGATGGAGCGGCAGATCGGCGGCATGCCTTCGGCGAAATATCTCTGGGAAGAGCGCGGCGTTGTGCCCTTCCTGAAGGTCGACAAAGGGCTGGCGGACGAGGCAGACGGCGTGCAGCTGATGAAGCCGATGCCAGACCTTGATGCGCTTTGCGCTCGGGCCGTGGCGGCAGGTATTTTCGGCACCAAGATGCGCTCCGTCATCAACGCGGCCTCGGCCAGCGGGATTGAGGCCGTCGTAGCACAGCAATTCGATGTGGGTCGGCAAATCCTCAACCATGGCTTGATCCCGATTATCGAGCCTGAAGTAACAATCAGCATCGCAGACAAGGCCGAGGCGGAACAGATGCTTCTGGAGGCACTCACACGGCATCTCGACACCCTGCCCGCAGGAACCGAAGTGATGCTCAAGCTGACCCTGCCCGAAACAGCGGACCATTATAAACCCCTGGTGGATCATCCTGCCGTGATGCGGGTCGTGGCCCTTTCTGGCGGGTATTCCCGCGCGGAGGCGAACAGCCGTCTGTCCAGCAACACAGGCATCATCGCAAGCTTCAGCCGCGCGCTGACCGAGGGGCTCTCGGCCCAGCAGAGCGACGCGGATTTCAACACCACCATCGGTGCGACGATTGACGCGATCCGGGCCGCGTCGGTCGCAGGTTAGGATCTACCCCAGCCGCGCGAGGATTTTGTCGGTGTCCACGCCCTGAATAGCCCCCGCCGTGCGGCCCCGCTCGCCCGCGAGGCGCGTCGCGATGTAGGCCTCGGATACGGCAGGCGGCGCGTGACGGATGAGCACCGAGGCGGTCAGAAGCGTGGCAAGGCTATCCACATACCAGCGCGCGGCGCCCTCGTCCGGCAGATGCGGAAACCGCTCCATGTGCGCGCGCAGGGCAGCGTCATAACGGCGATATTGCCCCGTCACGCGGCCAAGCTCATCGCTCAACGCAGCCCCCGCTGCAGGCACGTCGCGCAGGCTCATCACCGCATCAAGAGCGATCACACTGCCCACCCCGTCCCAAAGCCCGGACGCAGGTGCGCTGCAATAGAGCATCGGCAGGCCCGTCTCCTCGACATAGCCACTGCCACCCAGCGCCTCCATCGCCTCGGCCACCACAGGCGGACAGAGCTTGTTGCCCAGATATTTCGCCAGCGACCCACCCAGCCGGGTCATTGCGCGGTCCTCCTCTGAGGCGCCATCAAAAGCCCGCGCCACATGCAGCCCAAGGGCCAGCGTGCCCTCCCAATCCAGCGCCAGATCGGCAAGGACCGACCGCATCATCGGGAGGTCAATCTGCCGCGTCTCTCCGATGCTGCGGTGGCGGGCCCAATGCGTGGCCTTGGAGAGTGCTGCGCGCATCAACCCTGCGGGCATGAGCGCGCCGTCCAGCCGCATGTGCCGCTGCATCGGCTCAAGCCGCTTGAGCCCTTCGCCCTCAGGCCCCAGGGCCACGGCATGCGCGTCCGCAAACTCGATCTCCGCAAGCCCTGCGGCGCGCGCACCAGCCGTGTCCTTCAGGCGTTGGACATGCACCGCATTGCGCACGCCTTCTGTCCAGCGCGGCACCACAAAGGCGATGAGCCCGCCGGGTGCCATGGCCAGCGTGATGAGCCCATCTGACATCGGCGCTGTGCAAAACCACTTATGTCCGCGCAGACGGTAGGCATCCCCATCGCGCACCGCACGGGTGCTGACCCCACCAAGATCCGAGCCGCCCTGCTTTTCCGCAATCGCGAGCCCCATCGTAGCCGCCGCCTTGCGCGCCAAAGGCCGCACCGCGGGATCATAAAGCCGCGCGGTGAGCTTCGGGGCCCAATCCTCCAACAGGGCCGGGGCCGCGCGCAGGGCGGGCATGGCGGCATAGGTCATCGACAGCGGCGCACACACGCCCGGCGCCACTTGCGCGGTCAGATACACCATCGCCGCATTGGTGGAATGACCACCCCCCGCACCCTCCCACGGCAGCGCTGCATAGCCTGCGCCAAGGCCTGCCTGCATCAAGGTGTGGTAGCTGGGATGATAGCGCAGTTCGTCCAATCGCCGCCCGCCCGCATCAAAGAGCACCGCCTCTGGCGGCACACGCTCGGACGCGCGGCCTGCGTCGCGCATCTCGGCACGACCCATCTTGCGGCCATAGACGCTCAGGTGATCTCCATCGGCAGCAAAGGCATGATCGCGCAGCGCCGGATCTCCTTCCCACAGGTCCAGATCAGCGCGCGGCATCGGCTGATTTTTGACTTCGTGCGTGTCTGTTTCCGGATGCGGACTGGATTCGAACATGCGGGCACTCTCCTATGACTTGTATCAAATAGCGGAGCTTGCGCCCTGATTGCAATCACCCGGCGCGATGCACTGTGAGGGATTCCCTTGCGCGTGGTTTTGTGCCAAAAGAGCAAAACGGCCCGTCAGAGGCCAATACCGAAGACCCGAGCAGATACCAGCGAGACAGGCCGCATATCATGACACGCCGCAGCAAACCCGCCTTTGGGGGCATCTTGTATTTCTCCACCATCTTGATGGTGGGTGGATATTTCACCTTTGCCGCCGTGCAGGGCGATTACGGCCTGTTCAGCCGAGCGGAGGTGGATGCGGAAAGCGCTGCGCTGCAAAGGCAACTGGACCAAATCAACGCACAGGTGGCGCGGATGGAAAACCTGACCAAGCGTTTGTCCGATACTTATCTCGACCTCGATCTGCTCGATGCGCAAGCGCGCAGCATCCTTGGCCTGATGCGCAGCGACGAGATCATTATCCGCTAAGGCGCCGCGCGCCGCGATGCAGCATTTGCGCCTTGATATCAATCATTTGCACAGTGGATAGTTTAGTATTAAACTATTCCTTGAAACTATGCCTAACGAGGGGAATCCGCACCGATGGCTGCGCGCAAAACCACAAGCAAATCAAACGCTTCCGCCGAAGAGTTGAAAGCGTTCTACCACGACATGCTGCTGATCCGGCGATTCGAGGAAAAGGCGGGGCAGCTTTACGGCATGGGTCTTATCGGTGGATTCTGCCACCTCTATATCGGTCAGGAAGCGGTCGTTGTGGGGCTTGAGGCCGCCGCCAAGGACGGCGACAAACGCATCACAACATACCGTGATCACGGCCATATGCTGGCCTGCGGAATGGACCCTAACGGCGTGATGGCAGAGCTTACGGGCCGCGAGGGCGGGTATAGCCGCGGCAAGGGCGGCTCCATGCACATGTTCTCCACGGAAAAGCATTTCTACGGCGGGCACGGGATCGTGGGCGCAAACGTGCCTCTGGGCGCGGGCCTTGCGTTCTCGGACAAATACAAAGGCAATGACAACGTCACCTTCACCTATTTCGGCGATGGCGCGGCGAACCAAGGACAAGTCTATGAGACGTTCAACATGGCCGCCCTCTGGGATCTGCCGGTGATCTTTGTCATCGAGAACAACCAATACGCGATGGGCACCTCGCAGCAGCGCTCGACCTCCAGCCCCGATATTTATCACCGGGGCGAGGCATTCGGCATCCCCGGCGAGATGGTTGACGGGATGGATGTTCTGGCGGTGCGCGACGCGGGCCAAAAAGCGGTCGACCACTGTCGCGCGGGCAAAGGTCCGTATATCCTGGAGATCAAGACCTATCGCTATCGCGGCCACTCCATGTCGGACCCGGCGAAATACCGGACCCGCGAGGAAGTGCAGAAAATGCGCGACGAGAAGGACGCCATCGAGCATGTGCGCGACCTTCTGCTGACCGGCAAGCACGCAACCGAGGAAGACCTGAAAGCGATCGACAAAGAGATCAAGAAGGTCGTCAACGCCTCGGCAGAGTTTGCCAAGGAAAGCCCCGAGCCCGATCCAAAAGAGCTTTGGACCGATATCTACACCGACATCGCGCCGCAGAACGCCTGAGGAGACGCAAATAATGGCTACTGAAATACTCATGCCCGCCCTCAGCCCGACGATGGAAGAAGGCACGCTCGCCAAATGGCTCGTGAAGGAGGGCGATACCGTCGTCTCCGGCGATATCATGGCCGAGATTGAAACCGACAAGGCCACGATGGAATTCGAGGCCGTGGACGAAGGCGTGATTGGCAAGATCCTGATCGCCGAGGGCACTGAAGGCGTGAAGGTGAACACCGCCATCGCTGTTTTGCTGGAAGAGGGCGAGAGCGCCGATGACATCAGCGCGGCGCCCGCCGAAAAAGCAGCGCCCGCAGCCGCAGCCGCAGAGGCCCCAGCGCCAACAGCACCAGCCAAAGCGGCAGCGCCCGCCGCGCCCAAGCCAGACCTGAGCCCCGATTGGCCCGAGGGCACCGAGACCAAGAAGCAAACAGTCCGCGAAGCGCTCAACACCGCCATGGCCGAGGAAATGCGCCGCCGCGAAGATGTGTTCATCATGGGCGAGGAGGTGGCCGAATACCAAGGTGCGTATAAGATTACTCAGAACTTGCTGGAGGAATTCGGCAAGAAACGGGTTATCGACACGCCCATCACCGAGCATGGTTTTGCCGGCATCGGTGTCGGCGCGGCCCTTGGCGGCCTGCGCCCCATCATCGAGTTCATGACGTGGAATTTTGCCATGCAGGCGATTGACCAGATTATCAACTCGGCGGCCAAGACGCTCTATATGTCTGGCGGTCAGATGGGCTGTCCTATCGTGTTCCGTGGCCCCAACGGTGCGGCGGCCCGCGTGGGCGCGCAGCACTCTCAGGATTACGCGGCGTGGTATGCGCAAATTCCGGGTCTCAAGGTTGTGCAGCCCTACTCCGCATCCGACGCCAAGGGCCTGCTGAAATCCGCGATCCGCGATCCGAACCCCGTGATCTTCCTCGAGAATGAAATCCTCTACGGGCGCAGCTTCGACGTGCCGGTGATGGATGATTTCACCGTTCCTTTCGGCAAAGCCCGCGTCTGGCGCGAGGGCACGGATGTGACAATCGTGAGCTTCGGCATCGGCATGACCTATGCGCTTGAAGCGGCGGAAAAGCTCGCCGAGGACGGGATTGACGCCGAGGTGATCGACCTGCGCACCCTGCGCCCGATTGATTATGACACGGTCATAGCGAGTGTGATGAAAACGAACCGCTGTGTGACGGTCGAAGAGGGCTGGCCCGTGGCCTCCATCGGCAACCATATCTCAGCCACGCTGATGCAGCGCGCGTTTGATTACCTCGACGCACCAGTGATCAATTGCACCGGCAAGGACGTGCCGATGCCCTATGCTGCAAACCTCGAAAAACTGGCCCTGACCTCGACCGCGGAAGTTGTCGATGCGGTGCGCCAGGTCACTTATCGCTGAGGAGCCTGAGATATGCCCACAGAAATTCTCATGCCCGCACTGTCGCCCACGATGGAAGAAGGCACGCTGGCCAAATGGCTGGTGAAGGAAGGCGATACGGTCAATTCCGGCGATCTTCTGGCCGAGATTGAAACCGACAAGGCCACGATGGAATTCGAGGCTGTGGACGAAGGTGTGATCGGCAAGATCCTGATTGCCGGGGGCACCGAAGGCGTCAAGGTGAATACCGCCATCGCCGTTCTGCTGGAAGATGGCGAGAGTGCCGATGATATTGGCGATGCAGCACCCGCCGAAAAGGCCGCGCCTGCGGCCGCAGAGCCCCCCCCCGAGACCGCCTCTCAGGCCACCACTCAGGCCGCAGAAACGCCTGCCCCCGCGGCCCCGGTCAAGGACGGCACCCGCCTTTTTGCCTCGCCCCTCGCGCGGCGCATTGCAGCACAGAAGGTTCTCGATCTGGCGCAGGTCACCGGCTCAGGCCCGCATGGCCGTATCGTGAAGGCTGATGTCGAGGCGGCCCGCCCGACTGCGGCCCCCTCCAACGCACCGACCGAGGCCCCGGCCAAAGCTACCCAAGCCGCGCCAGCCATGGCCGCAGGTCCGTCGTCCAGCGCGGTCGCCGCGATGTATGAAGGACGCGAGTATGAGGAAATCACCCTCAACGGAATGCGCAAAACGATTGCCGCGCGTCTGACCGAGGCCAAGCAAACCGTGCCGCATTTCTACCTGCGCCGCTATATCAAGCTCGACGCACTTCTCAAATTCCGCAGCCAGCTTAACAAGCAGCTTGAGCCGCGCGGCGTGAAGCTCAGCGTCAACGATTTCATCATCAAGGCCTGCGCTTTGGCGCTTCAGGCTGTGCCCACGGCCAATGCGGTCTGGGCGGGTGACAAGGTGTTGCAACTCAAACCATCGGACGTGGCCGTGGCCGTGGCAATCGAGGGTGGGCTGTTCACGCCTGTGCTGAAAGACGCCGAGATGAAATCCCTCTCCGCCCTCTCGGCCGAGATGAAAGACCTCGCAGGACGCGCGCGCGACCGCAAGCTCGCCCCGCACGAATATCAGGGCGGCAGCTTCGCCATCTCCAACCTCGGCATGTTTGGCATCGACAATTTTGACGCGGTGATCAATCCGCCGCATGGCGCGATCCTCGCCGTAGGCGCAGGTGTCAAAAAGCCAATTGTCGGCGACGATGGAGAACTGGCCGTGGCAACGGTCATGTCGGTCACACTCAGCGTCGACCACAGGGTGATTGACGGCGCGCTGGGTGCAGAGCTTCTCAAACATATCGTTGACGGGCTTGAGAACCCGATGGTCATGCTCGCCTGATCCAATCCACCAATGCCCTAGATCAAAAGCCCCGCCCTTTCACAGGCGGGGCTTTTTCTGTTCAAAGTGACCGAAGGTAAGGATTTCCCTACTTGGCCCCAATCCGTCCTACGCGCAGGATAGATGCATAGAATTTACGATTTTCAGCACTGCGTGTTTTTTCAAAGAAACCTTTTTAATTGATGTCTTGAAAGGCAAACCCATGGTCCTGCCCGACTATATATTCCAAGATGCCACATTGCTGTGCCGCGCCATCGGCCTCGTTGGATTCATGGTCTACGTCACCGGTTTTTTCTGCCTGTGCACCGGACGGCTCAGCAGCGCCACACCGCTTTATTTTCTGATGACATTCATTGCAGCGTCATGCGTGATGATTTCGCTCGTCGCGGATTTCAATCTCAGCGCCGCACTCATCCAAGGGTTCTACATCATCATGTCACTGGGCGGAATTGTCCTGCGCAAACGGCGTCATGAGGTGGCGGCGTTTTGATTGCTCAGCGCACCCCGAGAAGCTGATCCATCGCCACCGAAGGCTGTGCGCAGCCCGCCTCGCCCACGATCTTCGCCGGGACCCCAGCCACAGTTTTGCAAGGTGGCACCTCTTCCAGCACGACCGAACCCGCAGCAATTCGGCTGCACGATCCCACCTTGATATTGCCAAGCACCTTGGCGCCAGCCCCGATCAGGACACCATCGCCAATTTTTGGGTGGCGGTCCTGCTCTTCCTTGCCCGTGCCACCAAGAGTGACAGAGTGCAGCATCGACACATTGTCGCCCACGACCGCAGTCTCACCGATCACGATGGAGTGAGCGTGATCGATCATGATGCCTTTGCCGATACGGGCTCCGGGATGGATATCCACGCCAAACACCTCGGATGCGCGCATTTGAAAGAACCGCGCCATATCCTTGCGCCCATTAACCCAAAGATAATGCGCAACGCGGTAGGCCTGAACCGCCTGAAAGCCTTTGAAAAAGAGCATTGGAAGGATGAACCGGTCACACGCGGGATCACGGTCACAAACGGCCACGATATCGGCCCGCGCGGCGAGCGCCAGCTCGGAGTCATTCCGGTAGGCTTCGTCACAAATCTCGCGCACGAATTGCTCAGGCATCTCGCTGGAGGAGAGCTTTAGCGAAATCCGGTAGGCCAGGGCCGATTCGATGGTTTTGTGGTGCAAGATCGAGGAGTGCACGAGGCCTCCCATCAGAGGCTCTTCCTGCACGGCGGCCTTGGCCTCAACGGTGATCTGCTGCCAGACCGGGTCCAGCTCACTGAGATGTGCGTGTTTTTTACCCATTTCCGTGCTCCTTTGCTCGAGGCCTCATTTATATCACATAGCAACGAATGGCAAAATGCAAAGCCGTGATGCGCGCGATCACCCGAATGAATGAGTGATGCTGTGCGCGCGGGGTTTGCGGGCCTTGAGGCGAATGCCTTGGTCTGCCTTTGCCAAAAAGCAGGTGGCGTTATGCTTGCGCAGGCGGTGGCCGCATCGGAGCGTGACGCCCGATACGGCCCCGAGATCGCCGGCGCAGTGCAGTTAAGCGGGAACCTCGGCTCTGGCAAAGACGCCCGGCCCGAATTTGGCCGAGACCTGCGCCACCTGCACCTCAAAGGCGCCAGTCGTGCCATCGGCAGCCTGAACAGTGGTCGGTGACATCGTCAAAATCCTCTGCTCGTACCCTGTCAGACAGGGCTTCGAGATCCTCGCACATGCCACGCAGCTGTTTTTCCAGCGACGCCACAGTGTTGCTCAGACCCGAAGGGTCTTCCTCGGATGTGATCAAACTCATTCGTGCCTACTGCCTCATGCGATTGCGTTGCTCGTCTCCTCCGCCCGCCCAGAACGAAAAACGGCCCACGGGGAGTGCCCGGGGCCGTTGATGCAATTCTGCCAGTATGTCACAACTCATACCCAGAACCGTGCGCAAAGTCAAGTTTGACGCACCCCTGAAATGCGCGCAACCGTCGGTTTTATTTACGTTTTATTAAGATATGCATTACCACGCATGCCACCAAAAACTCGCATATGCGCGCAGCCCAATCCACCGCATAACTTGCGTGCAATCTTTCCAAGAGCCATATACAAGCCATCATCAACCAGATAGGGGCAGTGCCTTAAACCAAAGGCACGCGACCGCTGCGCAGCCCCAAACCCTCCAAGAATGAAACATGGTATCGCTTTGAAAAAGACACTCGCAGACGCGCTGGAAGCGCGCGGATATTCCACACTTACCGCCGTGCAGGAGGCTGTGACAGCGCCTGAAACCATCGGTCAGGATTTGCTGGTATCCGCCCAGACAGGCTCAGGCAAAACCATCGGGTTCGGCCTCGCGATCGCACCGGGTCTCTTGGGCGATGAAGACAATTTTGCCCGCGCCGATGCGCCCCTCGCATTGGTCATCGCGCCCACGCGTGAACTGGCCTTGCAGGTCAAACGCGAGTTGGAATGGCTCTTCGCGGGCGCCGGGGCCGTTCTTGCCTCGACCGTCGGTGGAATGGATATGCGTGATGAACGCCGGGTGCTGGCGCGCGGCACGCATATCGTCGTGGCCACGCCAGGGCGGCTGCGCGACCACATTATGCGCGGCTCGATTGACCTCAGCGCCCTGCGCGCTGTTGTCCTGGACGAGGCTGACGAAATGCTCGATCTGGGCTTCCGCGAGGATCTGGAGTTCATCCTCGAAAGTGCGCCCTCTGAGCGTCAGACCCTGCTCTTTTCGGCGACTGTCCCCGCCGCCATCGCCAAGCTCGCCAAGAGCTACCAGAAAGACGCCCTGCGCATCACAGCCACAAGCGGCGCAAGCCAGCATGCCGATATCGACTACCGCGCTCTGCGCGTCTCGGCCCGCGATGGCGAAAACGCCATCATCAACGTTCTGCGCTACTATGAGGCGCCTAACGCCATCGTCTTTTGCAATACCCGCGCCATGGTCAACCGCCTGACCACCCGTCTGTCCAATCGCGGATTTTCGGTTGTTGCCCTCTCTGGGGAGCTTTCGCAAAGCGAGCGGACCCACGCCCTTCAGGCCATGCGCGATGGCCGCGCCCGCGTGTGTGTGGCCACCGATGTGGCCGCGCGCGGCATCGACCTGCCCAATCTTGAGCTCGTTATCCACGCAGAGCTGCCCACCAACCAAGACACCCTTTTGCACCGTTCTGGACGCACGGGGCGCGCCGGGCGCAAAGGCGTCAGCGCCATGATCGTGCTCCCCGCCGCCCGCAAGAAGGCCGAACGCCTTCTCGGCTGGGCCAAACTGCACGCCGATTGGGCCAACGCCCCCTCTGCCGAAGAAGTGACGGCCAAGGACGAAGAACGGATGTTGGCCAACCCCGACTGGTTGGAGCCCGTCTCCGAATCCGATGAGACGACAGTGACAAAAATCAGCGAGGCCTTCACGTCTGAGCAAATCGCCGCCGCTTATCTGCGCCTTTACCGCGAGCGTCATTCGGCACCCGAGGAGCTTTCTGACGCCAATGAAGCTGTCAAACCCCGCGCGCCCTTCGGGCCAAGCGTCTGGTTCTCCCTGCCCGGCGGACGCAGCACCGGAGCCGAACCGCGCCGCGTGCTGCCGATGCTGTGCAAAATGGGCGACATCTCCCGCGATGACATCGGCGCGATCAGAATTCAGCAAGACGCCTCCCTGATCGAGCTGCGCGAAGGCGCGCTTCAAGGCTTCCTCGCCGCCATCGGCCCGGATATGACGCTTGAGGACGGCGCAAAACTTATGCGCCTTGCCACACCTCCAAAGCTGGACCGCGCGCCCCCGCGCGCCAAGCCGGGGCCCGCCAAAGACCGCAAGCCACGCCATGTCCCACGGGACGAGCCGGCTGCCCAAGCGCCCCAAAACGCGCCCGCGCAGCCCAATCCCGCGCCTCCCAAAGCGCCGAAAGCCGGCACAACCAAGCCGGTCGAATGGAATGACGCACCTAATCCGAAGTTCAAAAAGCCCAAAGGCGGGCCCAAAAAGCCACATCGCAAAGCCGCCAATCCAGCCGCCGATGCCATGGCCGCAGGGGCAGCCGAGCCTTGGAAGCCACGCAAATCCGGCGGAGGTAAGCCCAAACATGCAGGCTCCAGCGACGGACCGCCAAGAGGTCCAAGACCACCCGGCGGCAAGCCTTCCAGCAAGAAAAACCGCGCGCGCACTGGTGGGTCTGGCGGACCTGGCGGGAGCGGGGGGCCTGGCAAAACACCAGGCGCACCAGGCAAACCCAAAGGGGCATCGTCGCCCTCAAACCGGCTAACGAAGCCGGGCGGTGCACCCCGGCGCGGAAAATCCTAAGGCGCGCTCAAGGTATGCCGCATCCCTACACCTGACGTCCAAGCTTATTGTTTGGACGCATTGTCCCGAGGCGTGGCATCTGCATCCTCGGACGCATCGATAACCTCGGCCTCCTCTACATCCGCTGCCTCTTCAGGCTCCGGCTTTGTCGCGTAATCCTCAATACTGCCGACGATCAGGGGCAACATGGCAAAGCCGGTGGACGACGTCACGTCGGACTGCGGCGGAGCTTTCCACTCCAACGTATCAAAGCTCTCGCAATGCTCGCATGCGGGCACCCATTCAGAATGAATATGCTGGCATTTCTGGCAAATCCATTGCGGGCCGCGTGGCGCACTCAATGCGCGCGCAAGCCAGCCCTTGACCATCATATCCGACGCCCCCTCACCCCGCTCCGTTGCGGCCATGAGTGTCAAAACACGGGCATCTGGATCCGTCTCATGCAAATCCCCCAACGCACGGCGTGCGGCCGGAAAATCTTCGTTGGCGAGATGCAACTCCGCCTCCAAAAGCCGCGCCTCGCGGTGGCCCGCATGTGCCTTGAGAAGTTTGCCAAACCGCTTGATGCGGGCTTTGGGGCTCTCATCCGGGGCAATCTCGGCAAAGGCCGCAGCCAGATCGGGATGCGGCTGCGCCTGCCACGCCTTCAGGATCACCCGCGATGCATACCGAGGTGAGCCTTGCGAAAGATAGCTGCGTGCGGCCAAAACTGCTGCTGGAATGAGATGTGGTGACAGACGGTTGGCCTCGATCGCGGCCTCGCGCGCCTCGATATCCTTGCCCTCTTCGGCAATCTCGCGCGCCTCCGACAGAGCCAGAACCGCCTCCCGCCGCTTGTGCACATCACGCGGCAGTGTGCCATACTTCAGCTTTGCATTCAGCGTCTTGCGCGCTCCGGACCAATCCTCAGCCTTTGTCTGAAGCTGCAAAAGCGTATCTTGCACTTCCGCATGCGCGGGCTTGAGGCCATGGGCCGTCTCAGCCAGCTTCAAAGCCGTCTCATGTTGCCCTGCTGCCAATTTCTGGCGCATGACCCCACGGACGCCAACAAAACGGGTCCGGTCGTTTTGCAAAAGACGCTTGTAAACCTCTTCGGCCTTCTTGCTGTTGCCTGTCATCTCAGCGGCTTGCGCCGTCACAAGATCGGTAAGCTCAGGCTTCTTGAGATAGCGTTCCGCCTTGGCCGCCCGCGCCATCGCCACATTGCCCTCGCCCGAGGCAAGCGCCATCATCCCATCAGTGAGCGCGCGGTAGCCCTTCTCCTGCCTATTCCGGTCGAAATAGCGCGAGATTGCCGTGTCGTCGCCATTGATGAACTTGAGCACTGCAATCATCAGCGAGGCCAGCTTCAAAAGCAACCAAACCCCGAGGATCAGCAGCGCAAGCGCGATCACCGCCGTAAGCGGCGTCAGGTTCAGCTCGACCCCAGCCGCCGCAATGCGCACACCCCCCTCAAGCTCAAGCAGATAAGTCGCTCCAAGCGTCACCGCGACCACGAGTGCCAGAAAAATGACGATCTTAATGATGGACCACAACATATGAGGTGCCTTTCAGGTTCAGTTCACTTCTGCGGCAAGCGCAGACACGGCCTCTGTGGCCTCTAATCGTCTTTTCGCGTCGCTGGCCCATGCGTCCATCTCGGCAGACGGCGCTCCGGGAAGCGCGTCAATCTCGCTCAACGCATCACCGAGGCGACCCTCGCGCAACGCGGCCTCGGCCCGCGACAAGACCGCATCGGTCCCCGGCCCCTCGCGTGGCTCCAAAGATCTCGCGCCCAGCTGGGTAGACAGGAACGACAAGACGCCCCCGCCTTCTTGCGTCTCGCCTCCCGCACGCGCGGCGGCAAGGGCTGCGCGCGCGGCGGCTGGGAAACTCTCCTGCAATGCACTGAGCGAGGGCACACCGTCCGCCGCGACCGACGCCAGGGCCTCCGGCACAGCCACGCCACTTGTGTCCAATTCGCTCAGAGCCGGGGCAAAGCTTGATCCGGTATCCAATGCCGTGCGGATCTGCGTGAGCGCCGCACGACGCAATGTGGCTTCTGCACTGTCGCGGGCCGCTGCATCACGAGCGGCCTCTTCATTTTTCAGGGCGGCTATCTCCGCAGCTTGCGCGTCCAGCGCGCTTTGCAGCGCAGACAGATCACTATCGGCAACCGTGCCTCCAGTTCCCACAGGTCGATTTTCCAGTGCACCAAGCCGCGCATCCTGAGCAGAAATCGCATCCCCAACTGTTTCCAACTGTGCCGAGATATCTGCCAGCGCCTGCTCCAGCGGCCCCATGTCAGCATCACCCACTGCGTCCAGATCGGCGCGCAGGGTCTCAATCGCTGCACCCTGCGCTGTGATATCAGCGCGCAGAGCGTCACGCCCGCCAGGTTGTTCCAGCACACCCATCTGAGGCAAAACGATATAGGCCGCGGCAAAGCCAATGCCCGCCGCGACGATCCCACCAAAGACAAGCGGCAGCGCACTCGGGCGCTGTTGCGGGCCCGCTGCAACTGGCACAGGCTCACGATATTCCGGCTCGCTGGGCTCTGACGCAACGGTCTCAAACGTCAGGCTGTCATCAGCCTCCACGCTTTGCGGCGCATCCAGATCATCGGCCTCCGCATTGGCGCGCTCCGCATCCATTTCACTGGGCTCAGATGTCACCTCATCTTCGGCATCAGGCGCATCCGCGCCCGTCTCGGGCATGGCATCCTCTGCTGCCTGCACAACATCCATGGGTTCAGTGGCCTTATCCGTGGCCTCTTCTGCAGGGCCGGAGCCGCCTTTCGAAGATTTCCGTTTATTCGCCACGATTGCCACCTTTTCCCGAATCTGCGCTCGGCTGCGCATTTCCAACCTTACTGCGCCCTATTTACACCCTCAAGCCGCTTGGCTGCGGCAATCGCGTCAGGCACGCAGCGCAGCATGGCCTCGGCGTCCGGTGTTTGGGCCACGAACACGGAGCCCGCCCCCTCCGGCACCGCACGCGCCGCCGCCGCACTGATCGCTATCATGACGAGCGGAGCACGGGGTGTGGATTGCGCAAACCAAAGCGCCGCACTGCGCGGCGAAAAAAGCGGCACAATCACAGGCGCGTCACCCGCCAGCAGCGCCTTGGCCTCAGGCGTCGCCGCGGCTTCCTGCTGCCGGTAGAGGATAGCCACCCGCGTTTCGATGCCCGCAGCCTTCAAATCCCCCGCCACATCGCCCGCCGCAACCCCGCCGCGCAGATGCAGAAGCGGGCCATCTATCTCGCGCGCGACAATCATCTCCACCAGTGACGCAGCGTCGCCCTCCGCCTCCGTGACCTCCGCAAACCCGGCCAATCGCGCAGCGGCCCCGGTCGCCGCGCCCACGGTAAAGACCGAGAAATCACGCCCGGTGACCCGTGCCACAAACTGCTCCACACCGTATTGCGAGGTGA
>CALGEH010000230.1 GCA_937881735.1 uncultured Shimia sp. | reverse complement strand
CCCTGATCCATCTTAACAAGGCTGCAAACTGGTCGAAAAACTAGGACCACCTCTTGGTGCTTCGGCCCAACGGTTTTTCCTCGCTTCAGGTGGGCCGGTCAGTGACCCGCATGACCTTGATCGGGATGGTGACGGTCTCGCTTGTGAGTGGGGTAAAGAAATCAAGCGGATTTCTAGCTACAAGCCTCGTCAGACCGCTTACAAAGCCCCACGCCGTGCCCGGGCATCACAAAGGTGCTACACTGGGTCCAGAGGTGGCACCTATACGCTCACGGCCAGTGGCAACAAAAACTACAGCGGCTGTTGAACAGAACGCTAAAACAATGGGTAGGTTGCCAACCGCAACCTATCTATGATCTGCAATCCTTTTCTGACGGAAATAGGATGTCATCTGCCAACGAAGCAGGAAGTCGTCTGATACGGTAGAATACTCTATGCCAAAACGCTTCGAAGCAGTTCTGACACGAAATTCAATCGAGCTTTCGACGCCGTCTTGGTCAACGATAATGACCATTGGCTTTTTTCCAGACACCCAACCCGCGAACTCTGCTTGTTGTGCGCTATCCAACGACGATCTCTTATCTAACCCTACTTCGATAACATGGGTTTCAGTTTCACAGTCGACCTGAACATAGTGTGCTCCTTCATCTATTTCATAATGATGGCGGACTTCTGGCTCACCGTTGAGCATCGCACACAGTATCGAAATGGCTTCTGCTTCCGTCATGTCCCGTCACTACTACGATAAATGCTAAACATAATGCCTTGCAGCATCTCTTTTTTCCGCGAACAAACCCACGTTTTCGTAGAACACAAGTAGCCTCGCATACACTACGTGTCACGTCCATAACCATACCCTGATCTCGAATGTCTTGTCCCTCTTCGCCGCAAATGCGTTCTGCTAAGTCGCGTGAGGACGTAGATCCACCTTTTCGTAGTTCCCGCAGAGGAAACTGGCGTAACTCGTTACAGGCAAAGATAGCAAGGCGTACTTCTCGCGGTTGGCGTTCTACTAAGTCGCCATCGTTGCCTAGCCGTCGATGCAGCTGTCATCGCTCGCGTTGAGACCCCGCCCCGCGCCGACCGCGCCGGTGCTGTGCACGGCGGTGGAGCCGCTGACTTGCAGGGCGGCACCGCCCTCGGCCTTGGCCGCCTGATAGGCGATATAGGCGTCGTTGACATGCCCGCCCGCTTCGATCCCCGGCACATGGGCCGTGACTAGCACGCGGTTGCGCAGAGTGAAGGGGCCGATGTCGATGGGTGAGAGAAGATGTTTGAACGCTTGGGTCATTACGGCCTCCCTTGGCGCGGCCAGTGTTGCGCGGCGGTGCGTCCATGTCCAGTGCATTGGAGGTGTCTCAGTGCCCGTAGAGGGCCGAGTATATCCCGAACGCCCCCACGAGGATCAGGCTGAGCGCCCAGACGAGATCGAGGTTGAACCATGTCCGTGACAGGAATTTGAGCCCCAGCCAGAGATAGATCACGACCGCGATCAACCCGCCCGCCGCCGTCATGGCGAAGGTGTGAACGGCGGCCACCGTGAAGGCGATGGCGACATTGCTGCCCATAAGCTGTTGGGCCGCCGCGTGGCCCGTGTCGGCCTCAATCAGCCCGCAGATACCTAGAAAGATTGGCACCAGCATCAGGCCCGCCCCATGCGCCATCGCCGCCAGAAACGACCAGAGCGCCAGCCGGGCAGGATGAATGCGGGCGAGGATTTTCGGGTGTCGCCTGTTAATCAGAAGATAGACGCCCATCGCAATCACCAGCGCGCCTGCGGCGATGCGGATTTCCATCTCCCATTCCACCAAGAACAGGAGCAGCGAAAACGGCAATAGGATCGCCACCATCGCCAGAAAATGCCCCAACGCCAAGAGCGCCAACGCACGGGGCAGGGCGCTGCGTTTGCGCTCCATCAAGGCGGCGGAAACGGCGAGGGGCCATCCCATGCCGGGATTTATGCCGTGGTAGAGGCCCGAGACGATGACGGCCCCCCAAAGGGCCGCCGCCGAGCTTGGTTCGATCACGCGTCAGACCGACGGGTAACAGAAACTGTCGGTGGAACAGTCTCCCCCTTCGAGGCGGATCTGGTGCGCGCGCAGGCCTTTTGGGAAATCGACGTAGAAATCCTTGTTGAGCGTCAGCCCACCATTTTCGCCCACATCGGCCATGACCATCTGCCCGCCCTCATCATCGGGGTAGAACTGATCGTCCCATGAGGAATAGAGCGAGTTGGTCCAGTAGACCCGTTTGCCATCGCGGCTGACCTCGACCATTTGCGGCCCATAGGCGAAAGGTTTGCCGTTGGGGTGTGCCGCGCCTTTGGCGATGCCGCCAAGCTCGACCTTGCCGGCCAGAACAGGGTTCATTGGATCGCTCACGTCATATTGGTGCATCTCGCCAAGGCCCCAGCAGGCAACATAGAGGTATTTGTCGTCAAGGCTGAGGTCGATATCGGTGACCAGCGGTGGCACTGCGCCGAAGCCCTGCAGAAGCGGTGGCAGGTTTGCCGGGTCCTCGGGGCGCGGATCAATGGTGATGACCTTCTTGGCCTGCCATGTGCCATCATCATCGCGCCACCATGTGAAGATGGAGCCTTGCAGGTTGGTAGTGTCCACAACCACGCCACAGAACCCATAGGATTTTGTTGGGTCATGGGCGGGCCGGATTTCCAGAGCCATCTGGTGATTCTCGCCCAGATCAATCGTCTGGATATTCTTGCGCGCGCGCAGATCCCAGAAATGGATCGAGTGGCCGTATTTGTTGCTCAGCAAGTCCTCGGCCACGCTGCCGTTCTCGAATTGCGGCGGCAGGCCCCATTCAGAGCTGACCATGTAATCTTGGGGCAGGTTCCACCAGAAATCATAGTGCTTGTCCTGCTTGCCGCGGTCCATCTCGTAGCGGCCAATGATCTCGAAGGTCTGGCAATCCATGATGAAGATGCCGGGAGGGCCGTCAGTGCCGTCCTCGCCGCCACCGCCCAGCGTGGAGACATAAATCCCCTCGGGGCCGCAATGGATGGTGTGGGGGCGCGAGTATCCGGTCTTCTCGAAAATCTCTTCGGGCTCGATCGTCTTGTGAATATGGGCTTTGAGCGGGTCTTTTACGTCGATGATATAGATGCGGCTCGACCGGATGCCGGGCACGATCAGATAGCGCCGCTCCAGAAATGCGTGGCCTGTGAGGGGCGACAGCGACGACGAACAAGCGTTCCAGCCGAAGTGGTGAAACTCGTCACCCTTGTTGGGCACGATCACCTGATGCACCATCTGCCCATAGGTCTTTGAGCCGGGTTTGAGGTCGATCACGGCTATCCCGTCAGACTGGCTGCCATCGGGGCTGAGCATGACGGTAAAGGCGTAATTCTCGACAGGGGCTTGCATCGCCAATTTGGGGGATGCGTGGAATGTGGGGTCCGGTCTGAGGTTCATATAAGGTCTCCCTGAAGTGTTGGAACCGCATGGATACGGCGGCGTATGCTTGGCCTCTTGCGGGCCGTTTGAACTGGCGCGGCATGGGGTTCCCATGACCGCGACACGCCCGAGTCTAGCAGAAAGTGGCGCACCGCGATACCGCTCTGTGGCCGCGCGGGAATTGGGTGGAGGGAGGGCTGCTTATCGCCTTTTGCCGAGCGGGGGTGGGGCAGAATGTTCGGGGCGGGTGGACCCGCCCCGAACCAATCGCTTACTTTGCGTATTTCTTGATCTCACCACTCGCAAGACGAGCCGAGTAGGAGGCCAGTTCCTTGCGGACCAGTTTCATCAGGAAGTAGAGGCAGAAGATGTTGACCACGGCCATCGCGAAGATCGCGGCATCCGAGAAGTCGATCACCGGCCCAAGGCTCGCGGCGGCACCGATCACGATGAAGACGCAGAAGATCACCTTGAAGGTCAGCTCGGAGGCTTTGCCCTCGCCGAAGATGTAGGTCCAGCTTTTCAAGCCATAGTAGGACCAAGAGATCATCGTGGAGAAGGCAAAGAGCACAACCGCAATCGCCAGCACGTATGGGAACCAGCTTATCGAGGAGCCGAACGCGGCCGATGTCAGCGCGACACCGCTTGTATCGCCGACCGTGGCGATGGCCGTGCCGGCCTCGTTCAGAAGATAGCGGCCTGCCTCGGCATCCCACATAAGCTGCTGTGAGATGGTGATCACAAGCGCCGTCATGGTGCAGATCACAACCGTATCGATCAGCGGCTCCAGCAGGGAGACGAAACCTTCGGTTATAGGCTCTTTGGTTTTGACCGCAGAGTGGGCGATGGCCGCAGAGCCCACACCCGCTTCGTTTGAGAACGCCGCCCGTTTGAACCCTTGGATCAGCGCGCCGACAAAGCCGCCCGCCACGCCAAGGCCCGTAAAGGCACCTGCGAAGATCTGACCAAAGGCCCAGCCGATTTTGTCATAATTGACCAAAAGGATGATCAGTGCGGCCCCGACATAGAGGATACCCATGAAAGGCACGATCTTCTCAGTAACCTGTGCGATGGATTTGATTCCGCCCACGATCACGGCAAAAACGATGGCCGCGAAGATGATGCCGGTGATCAGGCTGGAGAACTCAAAGCCCACAACAGTCTGGATTTGCGCATGCGCCTGATTGGCTTGGAACATGTTACCGCCGCCAAGCGCACCAAGGATACAAAAGACGGAGAAGAGTATGGCGAGGAATTTGCCACCCGGCAGACCCAGCTCCTTGAACCCTTTGGAGATGTAATACATCGGTCCACCCGAGACGGTCCCGTCGGGATATCAACGCGCAAAAGGCGCAAGCTGAGGGGCTTGTCACCGAGCTTGATATCGAACGGGCCCAGATCGTTTCTGCGCGCCGTGAAGAGGCAATCAGCACGCTGAGAGATCTGCAATTTCGCGAGCTTGAATTGCGCGAGCGCCGCCTCGCGCTCTTGGAACAGATACGCGGCCTCGATATCGTGGCCCCCGTCTCGGGCGTAATTTACGACCTCGCGGTTTTTGCGCCTCAATCGGTGCTGCGCGCCGCCGATCCCGTTCTCTACATCGTGCCGCAGGACCGCCCGCTCACTATTGCAGCACAGGTTGATCCGATCCATATCGACGCAGTTTCTCTGGGTCAGGAGGTGACATTGCATTTCTCCGGGCTCAATCAGCGGTCGACACCTGAACTCATGGGGCGGGTGGAGCAAATCTCAGCCGACGCGTTTGAGGATGAGCGCCAGACCAAGACCTACTACCGAGCGCAGATTTCTCTCAGCGAGGCGCAGCGCGCGCGCCTGCCCGAAAACACCACCCTTCTCCCCGGGATGCCGGTGGAGGCATTTATTCGCACCAAGGATCGCACACCCATCTCTTATCTGGTAAAGCCTCTCAGCGACTATTTCGCGCGCGCCTTTCGGGAGTAGCAAGGGCAGGCGCACAGCGTGAAGCGGCGGCACCAGTGGAGGGCGTGATGCCTCATTCAAAGCCTTTCGAGATCAGCGGTGCAAGCGTGGCGCCCGGCACCCGCCAGACGGTGGATATCCCTGTCAGCACTTTGTCTGATCACACGCCGGTCAATCTCTCGGTGCATGTCATCCATGGCCGCAGGCCCGGCCCGGTCATGTTTGTCTCGGCCGCTATTCACGGTGATGAGGTGATTGGCGCTGAGATCGTCCGCCGTCTTTTGCGTGCGGCCCCGTTGAAATCCATGGCGGGCACCCTTCTGGCAGTGCCGATCGTGAACACCTACGGATTTCTCAATAATTCAAGGTATCTGCCCGACCGTCGCGATCTCAATCGATGTTTTCCTGGTGGGCCGGGCGGATCGATGGCTGCGCGGCTGGCGGATATTTTCATGCGGGAAGTGGTGATGCGGGCTGATATCGGCATTGATCTGCACTCCGCCGCGATCCATCGCACCAACCTGCCGCAGCTGCGCCTGACCCCGGGAAACCAGAGGCTGGAAGCGTTGGGCCGCGCATTTGCAGCGCCCGTGATGCTGAACTCGAAACTGCGTGAGGGCTCGCTGCGCATGGCGGCGGAGGCCTGCGGTGTCGATGTTTTGCTCTATGAGGCGGGCGAGGGGTTACGGTTTGACGAGTTGGCCGCGCGAGCGGGTGTCTCGGGGATTCTGCGGGTCATGCGCCATCTGGGGATGGTGCCACAAAAGGGCGTGCCGCGTGCACGCACACCCAGTGTGATGTGCGCGCGGTCTCAGTGGTATCGCGCACCCGTGGCTGGGCTTTTCCGGGGATACCTGCCGACTGGGGCTGCCGTGGAGGAGGGGACGGTGCTGGGCGCCATCTCCGATCTGTTTGGCGAGACCGAAGTGGAGATCGCCAGCGACATCGCAGGGATAATCATCGGGCGCAGCAACATGCCGGGCGTCTATGAGGGCGATGCGCTCTTCCATATTGCCGAAACCCTGCGCGGGGAGGCGGCTGCGGATGGTGTGACGGCGCATCTCGACGCCGCCCCACTTTATGACGAGGACGAGATTATCTGAGCTTGGCTCAGGTCACCTTATCCCTGTTCTGCGGCAGGATGAAGATCGAGACGGAAATCAGCGCAAAGATCAGTTCATAGACCTCCCATTTGCGGCCCACATCGATGACCACGATGATCAGGCTCGCGGCGAGGGCCACGGCTGCGTGACGCAGCCACGGCACGGGTACTGCAAATCGGTTGGCCAATGCAGCCACACCGGCCCAGCGGCGGAATGCCCAAGGCAGGGCGACCAGATAGAGCAGGATACAAAGCGTCAGGACCGGACCAAAGAGTGTCTTGGCCAGATGAAAGTCACCCACCATGAGGTTGTGAAAATTCGTCTCAAGTTGCTTGTTGTTTTCCTGAAAGAACTCTCCTGATTCCCAACCGAAAATCCGCTGACCCCAGCTGATCTCCTCACCCGCCGCCAGAAAGAACATAAGCGCATAGATCGCTGTCAGCACCATTGCCCCGCGCTGAACTTTGATGCCGAGCGAGCGGGAGTGGAGCGCAAGAACGATGCTGGAGACCAACAAGAAGAGTGCTGTGCCATTTTCGACCGTACGATCTTCCGCCGCCCACACGAGGGTGAAATACTCAGGGTCCCAAAGGTAGATTGCGACGGACGCGGCCAGCACGGCAACGATCGTGGCCATCAGCGCGGCGTTGACGTAGTGAAGTGTGCTCATGTTGTTCTCTCAAGGCTGATTTCTGAGGTGAGATAACGCCGTAGACCTTGCGCTACAAGGTTAAAGCCGTGCGCTGACCCCGTGCGAACGGCGAGAAACAGCGCACATGAAAAACCCCCGAGGACGGGCCGCGGGGGTTATCAATCGTTTTCGTGTCGGTTTCAGCTACGGGGTGCTTAGACCATCCCTTCGCGCTGGGCTTTCTTCCGTGCCAGTTTCCGGGCCCGGCGAATCGCTTCAGCTTTCTCGCGCGCTTTTTTCTCCGACGGTTTTTCGAAATGTTGCTTGAGCTTCATTTCCCGAAAAACGCCTTCGCGCTGCAGCTTTTTCTTCAGAGCGCGGAGCGCCTGATCGACATTGTTGTCGCGAACACTAACCTGCATGTGGTGTCACCACCTTCCTAGTCTAGAGTTGCATGATTTGCAGGAAGTTGGCGTATAGCAAAGGCCCGGTGTTTTGTCTAGGGTGCCGGGGAATGATAGGAGGCCGCAATGAGCGATAGTGAAATCAAGGCACGGCTGCTGGAAGCCGCGGCGATGCATGTGCCGTTCGACGGCTGGTCCGAAGGGGCGTTTCAGGCCTCTGCGTGCGATGCGGATGTGGATATCGCGGTGGCGCGGGCGGTATGTCCGCGTGGTGCGGTGGATCTTGCGCTTGCGTTTCATGCCGCGGGCGACGCAGCGATGCTGGAGCGACTGGCCGCCACTGATCTGAGTGAGATGCGGTTTCGCGACCGGGTCGCTGCCGCCGTGCGCTTCCGGCTGGAGGCGGCTCTGGACAAAGAGATGGTACGACGGGGCACGGCGCTTTTCGCGCTGCCTCATCACAGCGCCGATGGCGCAAGGGCGATCTGGCAGACCTGCGATCATATCTGGACCGCGCTGGGTGACACTTCGGAGGATGTGAACTGGTACACCAAGCGCGCAACACTTTCGGCGGTTTACGGCTCTACCGTGCTCTATTGGCTGGGGGATCAGAGCGCGGGCGACGAGGCCACATGGGCGTTTCTGGACCGCCGGATCGACAATGTGATGCAGATCGAGAATGTGAAGGCGAAGGCGCGTGAGAGCAAGATCCTCGGGCCGTTGATCAACGGCCCTCTTGGCCAGATGGTGAGCCATATCCGCGCGCCCAAAGGGGCAGCCAGTGATCTGCCGGGCCGCTGGTCCCGGCAGTCCTGAACCACAGGCATTAATATTGGGAGACCCGCTATGAGCGAGACGATGACGGCTGTTGAGATCACAGCCCCCGGTGGGCCGGACGTGCTCAAGGTCACCAGCCGCCCCCGCCCCGAACCGCGTCATGGCGAGGTGGTGATCAAAGTGGCCTTTGCGGGCGTGAACCGCCCGGATGCGCTGCAACGTGCAGGCCTTTATGCGCCCCCCAAAGGCGCCAGCGATCTGCCGGGGCTTGAGGCGTCGGGCGAGATCGTCGCGGTGGGCGAGGGGGCCGAGGGCTGGGCGCTCGGCGACAAGGTCTGCGCGCTTTTGCCCGGCGGCGGATATGCCGAATACGTGGCCACGCCCGCGGCTCATTGCCTGCCCGTGCCCGAAGGCATGGGGATGCGCCAGGCGGCGTGCCTGCCCGAGACGTTCTTTACCGTCTGGTCAAACGTGTTCCAACGCGGCGCGCTCAAGGCGGGGGAGCAATTCTTGGTGCATGGTGGCTCGTCCGGCATCGGGACCACGGCGATTCAGCTGGCCTCAACTTTGGGCGCGCGGGTGTTTACCACCGCTGGGTCTGACGCCAAATGCGCCGTCTGCCGCGATCTTGGGGCGGAGGTTGCGATCAACTACCGCGAGGCTGATTTCGTGGAGGTTATGAAGGCCGAAGGGGGTGCTGATCTCATCCTCGATATGGTGGGGGGTGAGTATCTGCCGCGCAACGTGCGTGCGCTGGCGGATGATGGGCGGCTTGTGCAAATTGCGTTTCTTCAGGGGCCGAAGGTGGAGCTGAACTTCGCGCCGCTGATGATGCGCCGTCTGACGATCACTGGCAGCACCCTGCGGCCGCAAAGCGATCTGGCGAAGGCGCGGATCGCGCAGGCGCTGCGCAGCGAGGTCTGGCCCCTGCTGGATGCGGGCCGCATCGCGCCGGTGATGGACAGCACTTATCCTCTTGCGGAAGCGGCGGCCGCCCATGCGCATATGGAAAGCTCGACCCATATCGGCAAGATCGTTCTCGAAGTCGGCTGAGTATATGGGTTTCGTTCAGGTGTTCATCCTTGCGGCGATGGCGGTAAGCGTCGGCTTGAGCGCGTGGGCCATCCGCCGGGATGCGCCGCTTGAGTGGCGCTTTGCGCCCGCACCCTTCGTGGATCTGGAGCGCGCGGCAGAGTTCACCACGGTTCTGGATTACACCGCCCCCACGGGGCAGGCCCATTCCCCCGCGATTGATCTGAGCGGGCCTTTGCCGCGCGTGATCTGGTTCGAGGGGTCGGAAGAGGCCAAGGCGGATGTTGATATCTTTGCCAGCGATCTGACCGAGAGCGATGGATGGCTTAGCTCTGCGCCGCAGCGTGTCCTGACACGCGGGGGGCTGACGGAGAGTTTCGCGTCGACGGAGCTGGTCGTGACGCTGGGCAATACGATCGAGGATGAGGGGCGCGGTGGGCTTTATGCCACGGTCGTGTCGGTGGGTGGCTGGGCCATGGCCTCGGTCGCGGAGATGCATGAGGGGGCGGCGCGCAAGCTGAACCTTTCGCCGCTCCTCAACCGTTCGTTTCTCGTGAAATCGCCGATGGTGGCTTACGCAGGCGGCACGTGGGGGTTGCCCGCGTATTTCGAGATGGGCAGCGCTTACGGCGCGCTGGTGCGGTTTGGACAAGATGGCCGTGTCCGAGACATGCGGCGTATTCCGGGGCCGCAAAAGGGTATTCAGCCGATGATCGTCCCGCTCGACGCGACGCGCGCCGTGGCGATTCTGCGCGATTTCGACAGTGGGGCGGGGCGGCTTTTGATCTCGCGCACGATGGATGGCGGGCAAAGCTGGACCGTGATGGAGGATGCAGGCGTGGCCAATCCGAGCGCGCCTGTGGCCGCACTCAACCTCGGGGATGGGCGTATCTTGATGGTGGTGAATGATGATGCCGGGAATGGTGGCGTGCTGCGCCTGACCCTCTCGGGCGATGGAGGGGAAAGCTGGGATGTGCTCCATACGCTGGAGGAGGGTGGCGAGGACGCGCGCTATCCGATGATGCGCATTCTGGAGGATGGCCGGATCATGCTGACTTATTCGGTGGGAGCCAAGGGCGGCATCCGGGCGCATGTGTTCTCCGCACGCTGGGCGGTAGGAACATGAGCGCGCTGGCGGGCAACCTCTGGCTTGCGGTGCTTTTGGGCTGGGCCGTGTGGGGGGTGCTGAGCCTTGGTCTTTCTGCACCGTGGAGCATTGTCGCGGGGCTTGCCGTGGGTGCCGTGTGCGCCTTTGGCCTGCGCGAGACGCTGGCGCTCAGGGGGATCGTGGCGGTGCTGGGGCCCATCGGCGTGGTGATCCCGCTTCTGGCGTTGCGGCAGATGGCCGGGGTTTTGGGCGTGCCGGTGCAGCCCTTCGGGACCGTGGAGCTTTTGGTGTTTCTCGCGGCCTACCTGGTGTTTCTCGCCGCTGCGATGGGCGCTTTGCCCGCCGAGATTTACCGGCTCGGTTACGCGCCTTTATGGGTGGCGGGGATCGTGCTCGCGATCTGTGCCTACGGGCTCTGGCAGGGCAGCATTTTCCTGCCCGCGCTGGCCGTATCGGCGCAGCTCCTGTGGGTCCTGGGGTGGGGCAGCAGCAATTATTTCGACCATATCCTTCATGTGGGGCTTATCCCTGCGGTGCTGATCGTTCTGGTGGCGCGGGTTTTCTGACGCATTCAACGGATGGGATCGAAAAGCGCGTCGCTTAGCGTGCAATCACGCACGACATCCGCACCGCAGGCCATAGGAACGAGCGCTTTGCTCAGGCAGATGCGCGCCTCCTGAATACGCCCCGCGCGGCACGTGATCGTCACATCGTCAGGCCCAAGCCGCGGGTTCGCCTTGAGAAACGCCTGCTCCACCACCTTGGCGGGCAGCCGCACGGGACGCGCAAGATTGCGAAAGACAGCCGGGCGGTTGATGCTCTCAAACGCCTCGCGCGACAGGGCGTAATACGCATCCGCGCTCAGCCCGCTGCATGTGCCGTGCTTTTTCCATTGGTGCCAGGCAAGGCCCGCGCTACCCATGATGTCTTCCATTTCGCGCGTCATGGCACGCGATGGCGCACGCATCGTGGTCTGGCAATCGGTGGGCCAGCCGCGATCATATTGCGGCCAGAGCCCGTGCAGCACCCATCCGGTATCCGCCACATCCGCGCATTGTGCCGCGCCCCGCGCATCACCCTCCAGAGCGCACCATGTGGGCGACCAACTGAGCGCGAGGACGTAGTAGTCGAAATCGCCCGCACGCCCGCCTTGCGCAAACGCAGTGGAGGCGGTCAGGATCAAGGCTAGAAGGGCGCGCATCATTTGCTCTTTCATTTTGGGGCGGCTGTGAGTATAGACGCGTCAAGTTCCCCTACAATGGTAACCCGCACCGATCCGGTGCCGCCCTTCCGGGCGACGGGAAAGTTATGGCTCAAGGAGACCTGATATGTCGAAACCGCTTATGGCCAAGGCCACCGCTGTCTGGCTCGTGGACAACACCACGATCAGCTTCAAACAGATCGCCGATTTCACCGGTATGCACGAGCTCGAGATTCAAGGGATTGCCGACGGGGATGTGGCCGCCGGTGTGAAGGGGTTCGACCCCGTTGCCAACAATCAACTGGATCAGTCCGAGATTGATGCGGCCGAGAAAAGCCCGACACATGCGCTGAAGCTCAAATTCTATCAGGCCGCACAGGGCGAGGAAAAACGCCGTGGGCCGCGCTACACGCCCTTGTCCAAGCGTCAGGACCGCCCGGCCTCTATTCTGTGGCTGGTGAAGTTCCACCCTGAGCTTGCGGATGCACAAATCTCCAAGCTGGTGGGCACGACCAAACCGACCATTCAGGCGATCCGCGAGCGGACGCATTGGAACATCGCGAATATTCAGCCCATCGACCCGGTCGCTCTTGGTCTTTGCAAGCAAACCGAGCTTGATGCCGCCGTGCAGAAGGCCGCGGCCAAAAAGGCGCGCGAGGGTGGCCCGATGACAGACGAGGAGCGCCGCAAGCTTCTGAGCACTGAGCAGAGCCTGAGCGACGGCAGTGATCCAAAAATCCCCACCGCGATCGAGGGTCTTGAGACCTTCACGCTGGGTGAGGTGGAGCCGGACGTGCCCGAGAAACAGTATGATGCGGAGAGCCTCTTCAACCTGCCCGAGGGCGGGGATGATGAGGACGAAGACGACAAGTAAGCCGGTTTAGGCTGAGATATAGGGCCGGTCCTGAGACGGGGCCGGCCCTTATGCGTCAAAGCGCCTTGCGTGCGGCCAGAGCGGCGCTGATCGTGCCGTCGTCGAGATAATCCAACTCGCCCCCGATGGGCACGCCTTGGGCGAGCGACGTGAGCCGGACCTGATTTTCCACCTGATCGGCGATGTAATGCGCTGTGGTCTGCCCGTCGATCGTGGCGTTGAGGGCGAGGATGACCTCGTTGATCCCCTCGGCCTCGATCCGGCGGATAAGGGCAGGGATGCGCAGCTGATCCGGGCCCACTTGGTCCAAAGCGCTGAGCGTGCCGCCCAGCACGTGGTAGCGACCCTTGAAGCTGCCCGCGCGTTCCATCGCCCAGAGATCGGCCACATCCTCCACCACGCATAGCAGGCCATTGGCTCGCTTTGGTGAGATGCAGATATCGCAGACCGGCGCCGTCCCGATATTGCCGCAGGTTTCGCATGCGCGTGCCGTGGCCGCTACGATCTGCATGAGATCGGCCAGTGGTGTGAGCTTCAGATCGCGCTTGGCGATCAGGTGCAGCACAGCGCGGCGGGCCGAGCGGGGCCCGAGGCCGGGCAGCTTTGCCATCATCTCGATCAGGTTGTCTATGTCGCGGTTTGAGCTCAAGGCATCGTCCAGCAAATATGGCGCCGGAGCGCTGTCCGGGGCACGCGAAGGGGATGGAGGCTCAGAACGGCAGCTTCATATCCTTGGGCAGGCCCATGCCCTCGGTCAGCTTGCCCATCTCCTCCTGAGACTTTTCTGACGCTTTGGCTTGCGCGTCCTTGATCGCGGCGAGGATCAGGTCCTCGACCACTTCCTTATCGTCGCCCGAGAAGATGCTGGGGTCGATATCAAGGCTTTTCAGCTCGCCCTTATAGCTCGCCACCGCCTTCACGAGGCCTGCACCGCTCTCGCCTGTCACGGTGAGGCTGTGCATCTCTTCTTGCAGGTCGGCCATTTTCTGCTGCATTTCCTGCGCGGCCTTCATCATCTTGGCCATGTCGCCCATCTGGCCCAATCCTTTGAACATCATGTGTCTCCTTGGTTTGATATTGTCTCAATATGTGAATGGTTTGGATACTTGCCTAGTCTTCCTCGAACGGGTCCCACTCTTCATCAACCTCCGGCAGGGCCTCGGCCTGTGCTTCGGTGGCGATGTCTTTTTGGGTGCGGATTTGCAGGATTTCAGCTCCGGGGAAGGCCTGCATCACGGCCTGCACCAGAGGGTGGCCCGTGGCCTCGGCCTTGAGCGCGAGAGCGTCCGCATCGCGCGTCTCGGCAATCGTCTTGCCGCCGCCCTCATTCACAAGCGTCACGGCCCAGCGGTTTCCGGTCCACCGTTGCAATGCCGCGCCAAGGCGATGGGCAAGGTCGCCGGGGGCGTTGTCCGTGGGGACAAATTCGATCCGGCCGGGCTGATAGGCGGCAAGGCGCAGGCTGGTTTCAACCTCCACAAGAAGCTTCACATCGCGGTTGGCGCGGATCAACTCGACCACGTGGTGGAAGCTGGGGAACCGCGCCAGCGCAGGGTCCAGAGCGCGCGCGAGCGCCGCGCCACCGGAGGCTGAGGGCGCGTTGGTTGGGCCGTCTGTCGTGGAATGGTACTGCGTCGGTGCTGCGCTCGTCGGGGCCGCGCCCATGTTGCCCGCAGGTGCAGAGGTGGCGGGCCCGCCCGGCTTCTGCGGGGGTGATGCAGCAATTGGTGGGGCGTCCTGCATCTTGCGCATCAGCTCTTCGGGGCTCGGCAGGTCCGCCACATGGGTCAGGCGGATCACGGCCATTTCCGCGGCCATCATCGCGTTGGGGGCGGCGCTTACCTCCTCCAATGCCTTGAGCAGCATCTGCCACATCCGCGTCAGCACCCGCATTGGCAGTGCCTCGGCCATTTCCAGCCCACGGGTCCGCTCATCGGGGCTGATCGTGGGGTCCTCTGCCGCTTCGGGCGTGATCTTCACGACGGAGGTCCAATGCGTCACCTCGGCCAGATCACGCAGCACGGCCAGCGGGTCGGCCCCGTCCGCGTATTGCGCGCCGATCTCGGTCAGCGCGCCCGCCGCGTCGCCCTTGAGGATCAGATCGAAGAGGTCCAGCACCCGCCCCCGGTCGGCCAAGCCCAGCATCGCGCGCACCTGGTCTGCGCCCGTCTCCCCGGCGCCGTGGCTGATCGCCTGATCCAGAAGCGAGGTCGCATCGCGGGCAGAACCTTCGGCGGCGCGGGTGATGAGCGCCAGCGCGTCATCGGTGATCTCGGCCCCCTCAGCGGCGGCGATCCTGCGCATCAGCGCGATCATGTCCTCCGGCTCAATCCGGCGCAGATCAAACCGCTGACAGCGGCTGAGCACCGTCACCGGCACTTTGCGGATCTCGGTCGTGGCGAAGATGAATTTGACGTGCTCTGGCGGCTCCTCCAGCGTTTTGAGAAGCGCGTTGAACGCGGAGGTGCTGAGCATATGCACCTCATCGATGATGTAGATCTTGTAGCGCGCGGAGGCGGCGCGGTAGGCCACGGAATCGATGATCTCGCGGATGTCACCCACACCAGTGCGGCTGGCCGCGTCCATCTCCATCACATCGACATGGCGGCCTTCCATGATCGCCGTGCAATGCTCGCACGCGCAGCAAGGCTCGGTCGTGGGGGTGCCTGTGCCATCCGGCCCGATACAGTTCATCCCCTTGGCGATGATCCGCGCGGTAGTGGTTTTGCCGGTTCCGCGAATGCCGGTCATGATGAAGGCCTGCGCGATCCTGTCGGCGGCGAAGGCGTTTTTCAACGTGCGCACCATCGCATCCTGCCCCACGAGATCGGCAAAGGTCTCGGGCCGGTATTTACGGGCCAGAACGCGGTAGCCGGAGGGGGATGGATCGGTCATGGGCGGCCTTGGGGTTGGAGCGGGATTCGCATGTCTGCTCTAGGGTAGAGGGCCAAGCGGGCGGCGTCCATGGGCGCGCTTTGTGGCGTGCCTAAGGGGTGTGCCGAGGGTGACGGGATTGCGCGCCCTATCTCAGCCGTTGATCCGGCGGCTGGAATGATCGAAGGCAAAATCATAGCCGAAAAGGCCGACCGACCCGCCAGTATGCAGGAAGATCACGCGCTCGTCTTGGAACTGTCCCTTGCGCGCCAGATCGATGAGGCCCGCCGCCCCCTTGGCTGAGTAGACCGGGTCGAGCAGGATGCCTTCCAGCTCCGCAAACATCGAGATGGCCTCCAGCCCACTTTGCGTGGGCAGGCCGTAGCCGTCGCCCACATAATCGGTGTTGGCCACCACATCCTCGCGGCTGACCACGCCGGGGCAGCCCAGCTTCTCGGCCGTGCGTTGGGCAAGGTCATAGACCATCTGCTCCTGACGTTCGCGCGGCGCGCGGGTGCCGATGCCCAGCACCGGGATGCCCGAATTGAGCGCGGCCATGCCGGTGACGAGACCCGCCTGCGTGCCGGACGATCCCGTGGCATGGACGAGCCTGTCCACCTTCAGGCCGCGCTCATTGACCTGACCCAAAAGCTCCAGCGCGCAATTGGCATAGCCAAGTGCGCCTGTCGGGTTCGACCCGCCGCCGGGGATCACATAGACGGCCTTTCCCTGCGCCCGCGCGGCATCGGCTGCGCGGTTCATTTCACCGACCATGTCATGCCCGCCGGGGAATTTCTCGGTCGTGGCCCCATGCAGATGATCGAGCAGGACGTTGCCGTTCTCGTTGTAATTTGCGTTGTTATAGCCGGTCCGGTCCTCAAGAAGGATGTGGCAGGCGATCCCCATCCTGGCCGCACAGGCCGCTGTCTGGCGTGCGTGGTTGGACTGGGTCGCGCCCTGCGTCATGACCATATCCGCGCCCATGGCCTCGGCTTCGGCCATCAGGAATTCCAGCTTGCGGGTCTTGTTGCCACCCGAGGACATGCCGGTGCAATCGTCGCGCTTGATCCAAAGCTCGACACCCAGCTCCTTCGAGAGGCGCGGCATATGTTCCAGTGGGGTCGGCAGATGCGCCAGACGCACACGCGGAAAACGGGAGAAATGCATGAGAGTGGTCTTTCCAGGCAAAGGCCTTGCTGGGGCGAGGCGGTTGGGTCAGTGGGCTTGGTCGCCACGGGGCGTGTGCGCTCCGATATCAGGCGCGGGCTTTGCCATTGGCGGGTTCGAGAGGGGGCATGTCAATGGCGGCGGCGGGTGTGTACGTCATTTCTACGTCACAGCTCTTGGTTGCCGTGTCAGCCAACCCGCCAATCCGGGGGGCGAGCGGCCCAAAGGGGGTGCGACGGAAGGCACGTAATCTACGAGTACATCAAGCTTCGCAAAACCTGACATTGTTTTGATGATGCAGGGATAAGTGGCAGCCCGTAGGGGAATCGAACCCCTCTTTCCAGGTTGAAAACCTGGCGTCCTAACCGATAGACGAACGGGCCACTGCGTGACGTGTCGCGTGATTAGGCAAATCTCCGGCCCGGCGCAAGAGGGTTTTTGTCTCAATCCGGATTTTCATGCACTCCCCGGCTCAGCCCGCCAAGGCCGCATCCTCAAGGCGAAGCTGGGCAGATTGGCGCCCCTGCCAGGTGTTCAGCTCGATCCGTCCCGCAAGGTGGAAGCGCGCGCCGCCATGACCCTCCAATGCGGCTCCAAGCGGGCCGTCATAGGCGCCAAAGCAGATCGCCTCCATCTGTCCGCCCGTCCCATCGCCGAAGCGCAGCTTGAGGTGGCGATCGCCCACACGCTTGGCAAATGTGATCTGCATATTGGCAAACGCATAGCGGGGGCTGGGCGCGCCTGCGCCAAAGGGGCCCGCCGCCTCTATCTGTGTTATCAGTTCGGGCGTGGCTGCGCGCGGCATCAAAAGACCGTCAAGCCGAAGGTCCGCCGCCCCACCTTGCCCAGCGCCCTGTTTCGCCAACAGCTCCGACAGACGCGCCATCGCAGGCTCCAGCTTGGCTTCCTCAAGCGTGAGGCCCGCCGCCATCTTATGCCCACCGCCCTTCACCAAAAACCCCTCATGCGCGAGCCTTTGGATCGCCGCCCCAAGGTCCACACCGCTGACCGAGCGGCCTGAGCCCTTGCCCATGCCACCCTCCAGGCCGATGACGATCGCGGGCCGGTTCGCGGCCTCCTTCAGGCGGCTCGCAACGATCCCCACGACACCGGGATGCCATCCCGCGCCTGCCGCCCAAACCAACTGCGCGTCAAACCCGCGCGCCTCGGCCTGCGCCATCGCGGCGGCTTGTACGGCGCTCTCGATCTCGCGCCGTTCCGAGTTGAGCTGATCCAGCCGCTCGGCCATGGCGCGGGCCTCGGCGGGATCAGACGTGGCCAAAAGCCGCGCGCCCAGATCAGCCTTGCCGATCCGCCCGCCCGCATTGACGCGCGGCCCCATCACAAAACCCAGCGTATAGGCCGTGGGGGCGGTATCCACGCGCCCCACATCGGCCAGCGCCACAAGACCGGGGCGCGTCCGCCGTGCCATGATCTTCAGCCCCTGGCACACAAAAGCCCGGTTCACCCCGATCAATGGCGCCACATCCGCAACGGTCGCCAGCGCCACAAGATCCAACAGCGCCAACAGATCCGGCCCTGTGCGCCCGGCCTCGCGCATCTGCCGTCCGGCTTCCACCAGCATCAAAAACACCACGCCTGCCGCACACAGATGGGCCAGATCGCCACTCTCGTCCTGCCTGTTGGGGTTCACCACGGCCAAGGCCTCGGGCAGGGTTTCGCCGCCCAGATGGTGGTCGAGGATCACCACATCCGCACCCTTTGCGGCCGCAACCGGCCCATGGCTGAGCGTGCCGCAATCCACGCAGATAATCAGATTATGCTCCGCCGCCAGCGCCGCCATCGCCGCGTCATTGGGGCCGTATCCCTCGTCGATCCGGTCAGGCACATAAAGCGTCGCCTGCATTCCCACCTGCCGCAGCCAGTCGATCAGAAGCGCCGCACTCGTGCCGCCATCCACATCGTAATCGGCAAAGATCGCGATCCGCTCGCGCCGCTCGACAGCCGCCAAAAACCGCGAGGCGGCCACCTCCATATCGCGCAGGCCGCGCGGGTCGGGTAGCAAATCACGCAGCTGCGGGGCCAAAAACGCCTCCGCCTCCGCCGCGTCCACTCCGCGCCGGGCCAGTACCTGACACACCGCGCGCGGCAGGCCGGTAGATTGCTCCAGCGCCTCGGCCTGCCGGTCCACCTCCACTGGCGGCCCGACCCAGAGGCGCCCGGTCAAAGACTGCGTGATGTTCAGAAATCCTGTCACACCCAGCCCTTCTTCTTAGTTGAAATACTCAAAGAAACCCTTTGGTTTCACCCAATTGGGTTGCGATAGATCATCCGTCGCAGCGATCCTGTCTTGGAGCGCATCAGCACGGTCTCTGTCTCGACATAGCCCTGACGTCGCTTTACGCCTGCGGTGAGCGATCCGTCGGTCACGCCTGTTGCGGCAAAGATCACGTCATCAGTGACCATTTCGTCTCGGCTGTATATCCGGTCGAAATCCGTGATGCCCGCCTTGGCGGCGCGACCGCGCTCATCATCGTTGCGAAAGAGAAGTCGGCCCCAGATCTGCCCGCCCATGCATTTCAGGGCCGAGGCCGCCAGCACGCCTTCCGGCGCCCCGCCCGAGCCCATATACATATC
>CALGEH010000229.1 GCA_937881735.1 uncultured Shimia sp. | reverse complement strand
CTCTCTCTTAGTTTAGGCCGCCATTGGTTCCATAAACCCTGACGACGGACAGATCGGGATCAAGATCACGCCGAAAATCGTCGACGTCACGGTCATCAAAACCGACAGCGCCAGATTACCCTTGGAAAAATAGGTGAAGATATTGGACGTGGTTCCGCCCGGCATGCACGACATGATCAGCACACCCACCGCAACCGCGCGCGGCAGTGGCAAAAGGGTGATGAGCACAAAGCCGATGAAGGGCATGAAGCCATATTGGCTGACCACGCCGATGGCCAGACCGTAGGGCCGCTTGAGCGCGAGGTAGAAATCACGCGGGGTGAGAGACGCACCCATCCCCAGCATGATCACGCAAATCATCAGCGCCAAAAGCGCCTGTTCGAAGGCTCCGACCATTGCGCCTACTCCGCTGCAAGCCCGCGCGACACTTCCGCGCGCAGGTCTTTTCTAAGGATTTTTCCAACATTGGATTTCGGCAGGCTGTCTCGGAATTCGACCTGTTTGGGCACCTTGTAGGCGGTCATATGCTCCTTGCAATAGTCACGCACCGCGTCCCGTGTAAGGCCCGGATCGGCCTTCACGATGAATGCCTTGACCGCCTCGCCCGCCGTTGCGTCCGGCACGCCGATTACAGCCACTTCCAAAACGCCGGGATGGGCGGCCAGAACGTCCTCCACCTCATTGGGATAGACGTTGAAGCCCGACACCACGACCATGTCTTTCTTGCGGTCCACGATGCGGAAATAGCCATCCGCCTCCATCACGCCGATATCGCCCGTGAGGAACCACTCACCCTGCATCACATTGGCCGTTTCCTCGGGTTTCTCCCAATAGCCCTTCATGATCTGCGGCCCGCGCGCCGCGATCTCACCGGGCGCGCCCTGTGCCGCGTCGCGGCCATCCTCGGTTACGCATTTCACCTCCGTGGAGGGGACCGGCACACCAATCGTGCCCGCGCGCGCCTTGCCGGGCGGCTCAAACGTCAGCACAGGCGATGTCTCGGTCAAACCATAGCCCTGAAGCACGGGCGCGCCGGTGATATCCTGCCACCGCTCCGCCACCGAGGATTGCAGCGCCATCCCACCCGCGACCGCATATTTCAGATGTTTGGGCGGGCTGTCGGTGAACCACACCTCATTGCACAGCCCGTTGAGAAGCGTGTTCACACCGCTCATCCAGGTGATTTTGTAATTCTCAAACGCCCGCTTGAGGCTCGACAGAGGCCGCGGGTTAGGGATCAGAATATTGCGCGCGCCCAGCCAGTAGAACCCAAGCAAGTTCACCGTGAAGGCAAAGACGTGATACATCGGCAGCGCGGTCAGCACGACCTCCTCGCCCCGTTTCACAGCGGTGGAGAGCATCTCCATCGTCTGCTCCATGTTTATGATCAGGTTGCCATGGGTCAGCATCGCGCCCTTTGATACGCCCGTGGTGCCACCGGTATATTGCAACACCGCCACATCGTCGGTGCCCACTCCCTGATGATAAGCATCCACCTCGATATGGGCCTCGGCCACGTGGCGGCGCCCGGCGGCGATGGCATCGGGCAGGCGAATATGGGGCATCTCCACAGGCTGAATCGAGCGGTCCCAGTATTTCTGCACAAGGCCCACAATGCCGCGCGGCATGGCGGGCAGAAACTCGGCCACACGGGTGACAATGACGTTGGGGATCTTGTGGACGCGGGTGGCGGCGGGCACCTTGTCTGCGAACATGTCGACGATGATCAGCGCGTGCGGCTTGCTATCCTCGAACTGCCGGGCCATCTCCTCGGCGGTGTAGAGCGGATTGACGTTGACCAAAATGCACCCCGCCTTGAGCACGCCAAACGCAGCCACCGGAAAGGCCAGACCATTTGGCATCTGAAGCGCCACCCGGTCGCCCTGCTGGAGGCCCGCAACCTCCCGCAGATAGGCCGCGAACCCGTCGGACATCTCATCGACTTGCGCATAGCTCAGCGTGCCGTTCATCCCGTTGGGCAGGCAGCAGGTGAAGGCGGGGGCTTTGCCATAAGTCTCCGCAACCGAGCGGATCAAATCGGCCAGATTCCGATAGGACGGTGCGCCCATTTCCACCCGGACACCCGGTCCGTAAAAAGCCGTCCAAGGCCGCTCAGCTTGTGTCATGGAACCCTCCCAAGTCCTAGCCTAGGCGCAAAGCCTTTCTGCTCCCCCCCCACCCGCAATTGGCGTCCCGTTACCTTGTTGAACAAATCGCGGGCTGTCTACTCTTGCAATGACCCTTGGGCAAATGACGCGGCGTAGAAATCGGCGCGTAGCTTGTGCGATGGGTCAATCCCAAGGCTTGGGGTCGCTGGGATGCGCGCTTGGCCCGCCCGGACGGAAGATAACAACAAACCCGCCCTCCTCGCTCAGATCCAGATTACCGTCCCGGCCGACCACCTGCCTGGGGATTGAAATCCGTGCCTGCCCACCACCGGTCCAAGGCACCTCCGTCACAAAGCAGTTCCCCACTTGGCCGACATAGGACGGCGCCGGCGGCACCTCGGCCAGACGGTCAAGCCCTGGCAAGATTACCTCGTTATCCAAGAGAACAGCACCCTTGGCCAAGACGTTTTTTGCGGCAAACTTGGTCATCACGGATTGGCTATCGCTTTGCGCCCAAACCCCGCAAACTCCTGTTTTTCCGCCGATATCTTGCACCTCCGCCGCCACACTGAGCCCGCCGGGGGAGTTATACGTGCCGCCTCCAACCGCCAGATCAGGGCCAAGAGTCCGGGTGCCCTGAGGGGCGGCCACGGCGCAGGCACCGAGGGCGAGGGCCGCGAAAGAAGCGAATAGAGGTTTCATAGCGTGACCTTCCAAGCAGGGTTCAAACCGAAATATGAGCGCAGCGATCAGCCTTTGGCGAACGCTGCCGTCTCATCCAGAAGCTCAGGATACCACGTCTCAAGCGTGGGCAAAAACGCTTCTCGAATACGGCCCACTTGCGCCGGGGTCAGGTCATTGCGCCAAACGCCGGATTGCCCCTTGGCGAAAAACTCTTTCATCCCCTCGGGCCGCTCGGCGAAGCCCTTGTCGCGCTCTTGCTTTTGCATATTGGCAAAACTGGTGGCCTTCACCGCGCGGGCAAGCTTTTGCGGCTCGACCTTCACGCTGAGGAAATCTTCAAGAAGGCCGCGCATCTCCTTCGCAGGACGTTTCAGAAGATCCTCATACCGCACGATCCGGCGTTTGAGGCCCGGCGCCCCGGTCCAAAGGGCAATATGATCGTCCCAGCGCCCAAGCGCGTCGTATATACCCGTGGGCGTGCCCATAAGGTTGCCCTCTAGGCACATCCGTTCAATAGCCGTGTCGATATCGGCCGATTGGTGGCGCGCGAAAGACGGCGCGAGATCGAACGGATTGCGCATGACGTAAATCGCGCCCGCCGTAATCTCGGGTGGGATGAGATCGGCGTCAAAAAGCTTGATCGTCTGACAGTGGGTCTTGACGAAATGATGCCCCTGCTTGGAGCCGGCGATCAGGCGCAAAGCCTTGCCGCGCACCCGCACCCACTCTTCAATCCCCTCCCCTCGAAACGGCCCGCCATTGGCCGCATCAAAGAAATCTTGCCGCGTATCACCCGTGGTGAACTGACGTAAATTATTGATATCCGGTGCTTTTCCCGGAGGCATGAGATAATGCGCCAAAAGCGAGCGCATCCACGTATTGCCCGATTTCGGGTAGGAGGCGAGCCAGATTACGCGTTTGAGATCCTGCATCACAGATACCCGTATTTCTTCATCACCTTGCGGTGGGTGCGTTTGATCTCAACAATCAGCGACTTGTCCAGATCGTCTTTCCACTGCCCAGCCTCGCCCTTGGCAAAGAACTTCTCCGATTGCACAGGCCGCTCTATGAAGCCCGCGCTTTCCTCTTGCCGCGACAATTCCTTGAAGCTGGCAAACTCGACCGCCTTTTTCAGCCGCGCCTTGTCCACGGGGATGCCGATATGGGTCAGAACGCGCTCAAATTGCGCCTCCGGGTCCTCCAAGAGGTCCTCATACCGCAGCACCAACACCGGATAGGGCGAGGGCGATGTCCAGCTTTTCACATGCCCTGACCACGAGCCAAGAAATTGCGCGACTGATTGCCCATCTGCAGCGTTTGCGTTGTCTTCATTGCCGATATGGGCGACTGCAACGGCGGGCGTCATCCCGTAATGGCGCGCATAGGACAGCACCATATCAAGCGGATTGCGCATGATGTAGATGGCCGAGCGGGTCACCTCAGGCGGAATCAGCGTCACCTCACGCGCAACGCTCCGGATGTTGTGGGTTTTGACGAAATTCACATCCGCATTGTTGCCGACGATCCCAGCCAGCACTTTGGGACGAAGCTGCAACGTCAAATCGACATCTTGGGTGTTGATCTGGCGACCCGCGACCTTGTGATAGGTCTTGGCGATCGTATCGCCCATGCAAAAGCGATGCGCCTCGTTGATCGGCAGCGGCTTGGGGGGGTTTGCGAGGTAATTGGCCAGAAAAATCCGCGCCCAAGTGTTGCCGGATTTCGGATAGGAGGCCAGCCAGATAATGCTCTTTTTCATGCGTCCTGCACCCTGATGAACAGATGCCCTTCACATAAAAGAAGACGAGGGGGAATGCACCCCCTCGCCCTGACTTTATCGATGAACCTAAAGCTTAGAAGCTCAGGTTGATCGCTGTACCGATCACAGTACCTTTGACTTCGGTGCCTGCAAGGCCCTTGTCATCAGCTTCTGCGTAGACAGCGTAGATGTCCCAGTCAACGCCTGGTCCCAGATCACGGCTCGCGCCGATACGGTATGCGTTGTACTCTTCGTCTGCGGCATTGGTACCGGTGTTGTTGTACTCACCGAAGAACGTGACAACTTCAAGCGCCCATGGGCCAGCCATGTCGTATGTTGCGCCAAGGCCCCAGCTGGATTGGTCGCCAACACCAGCAGCTACGCCGTTGTCGTTTTCAGCGTAGTGACCGCCGACTGCGAAGTCGCCAAAGCCGAACGATGCACCAAGCGCCCAAGTGTCCTGATCGGAAACACCCACAACGCTGCTGTCGCCGGAGCCATAACGTGCACTCAGGTCAACGGATGTTGTGCCAAACGTCTGGCTGTATGCCACACCGATGTCGAAGATATCTTCAACAGTAGCAGCACCGTTAGCGTTTGCCGCTGTAACTGCGTTACCTGCGTTGTTACGGGCATAGGAGACACCGAGTGTCAGACCGTTTAACGATGGTGTGTAATAGGTCAGACGGTTTACATCGTTGTTACCTGCAACTTCGGTGTAGGCGGACACGCCGGCCTGACGGAAGTTCCATGGCAGCGTGCCACCAGCGGATGCCGACAGCGGGATAAACGCCGAAATCGAAGGCGAGTTGATGTACGCGGAAGTCACACTGGGCGCGGCAACCTGCATCTTGTAACCAGCCGAGTTCTCGGAACCGATGTCGAGTTTGCCGAATGCGTCGCCGGAGATCGACATGTATGTCTCGTCGATACCGATTGCGCCGCCGCCGTTATTTTCGCCTTCCATCTGGATGTTCACACCGAAGGTCAGGCCGTTGTCGAGCGTAACCGAAGGAGTGAAGATGATTTCAGAAGACGCCAGGAACACGATGCCGTCGTTGTCGCTAGTTGTGACCAACGTGCCGCTGACGTCAGCGAACGCGATGTGCTGGGTCATGTAGCCACCCCAGCTCAGGTCCCATTCTTGGGCCGTAGCTGGAGCTGCCATTGCGCAACCGATGATCGCGCTGGTGCAAAGCAGATGCTTTTTCAAAGGAAGTCCCTCCTCATATTATCGGGGATATGTGTCATAATCCGCCACGCCCCACGTTGGGATGCGGCTTGGGGGAACGATGCTGTATTTTGGCGCGCACTGTCAACGAAGGCGCGAGAGGGTCTTTGTCTCTTGGCAGCTTTGTGACGTTTTAACCACACAGATTGCGCCGCACCGTCCGGTATTAAGGGATTTCCACATATAAGCCCGTTTTGAACCTGCATTTGAGAGCTGCGCCGCCCGCCGCCCATCTGCCCAGAGTCCGCCGCATTTCGCGCAAAGCCTTGCAGCCGGGGTCCTGACTCGGAATTTGATATGTGCCTGCCGTCAGGCCGCGCGCAGCCCGAGAATGGAGCGCGCCTGCGCTGGTGTGGCCACGGGGCGGCTGTATTTCTCGCAAAGCTCCGCCGCCCGCGCGATCAGGGCCGCGTTGGACGGGGCCAGCCGATCACGGTCCAGCCGCACATTGTCCTCAAGCCCCGCGCGCGTGTGCCCGCCCGCCGCAATCGCCCACTCGTTCACGATGATCTGACCCGGCCCGATGCCCGCCGCACACCACTGCGCCTCGGGCGCGCGGGTGCGCATGAGGGTCACGTAGAAATCAAACACCTCCCGGTCGACAGGCATCGCACCACGCACGCCCATCACGAATTGCACATATAGGTGCCCGTAAAGCGCACCCGCCTGATGCAGGCGAATGGCGTGCAAGATATGAGACAGATCAAACGCCTCGATCTCCGGCACCACCTCATGCGCGCGCATCTGTGACGCGAGCCACGTGATCAATTCGGGCGGGTTCTCATAGACACGGGTCGGGAAATTGTTCGACCCGACCGAGAGCGAGGCCATATCGGGCCGCAAGGGCAGCATGCCGCCCCGCTCCGCCCCCGCACCAGAGCGGCCTCCGGTGGAGAATTGCACGATCATGCCGGGGCAATGGGCGCTTATCCCCTCGCCCAGACGGGCAAATCTCTCGGGATCCGAACTGGGCGCGCCATCATCGGCGCGCACATGACAATGGGCGATGGACGCACCAGCCTCAAATGCTGCATGCGTGCTCTCGATCTGCTCCTCAACGGTGATCGGCACGGCCGGGTTGTCAGCCTTGGTCGGCACGGAGCCGGTGATCGCCACGCATAAGATACAAGGGGGGCCTTCCACATCATTCGTCATGCCGCATCCCCCTCCAAGGCACCGCTATAATATAGCGCGAGGCTTACAGCCCCTCTTCGGCCAGCACTTTCTTGGCGGCCGAGCCTCTGTGCGGCCAGTGTGTGCACTCGCTGCACCTGCTCTGGT
>CALGEH010000228.1 GCA_937881735.1 uncultured Shimia sp. | reverse complement strand
CCTCGGCACCCGAGGCCACGACACCGCGCGGGCGGTGATATTTAAACGAGCGACCCACCAGCATCTGGTCATTGGCCAGAAGGGCCGAGGCGATCGTGTCGCCTTCAAAGCCCCGCAGGCGCTTGCCGTTAAAGGTGAATTCCAGCGCGCGCGCCTTGTTGAGAAGGCGGCCACCTTTTGCCAGACGTGTGCTCATGCGCGTGCCCTCGCGATTGTGGGTGGCGTTGGGATGTGAGTATTTCGGCTAAGAAGAAGCATCATGAGAAGTCCCGCCATGTCCAGCCGGGGCGCTTGGCTGTGATCTTGTCCTTGAGATCTTGCGGCGGCTCAAATGTCTGGGCGGGGTATGTGCCGAAGACCTCGAGTGTCATGGTGCAGCGGGCGGCGTGGAACCACTTGCCACAGCCGTTATTGTGCCGCCAGCGCTCGAAATGGACGCCTTTGGGGTTTTCCTTGGCGAAGAGATATGTGTGGAACTCTTCTTCCGAGGATTGCGGGCCATGGCGCGTGATATGCGCCTCGCCGCCACCGTGGAATTCGGTTTCCTCGCCGGTGATGCCGCAGCAGGGGCAGGTCAGGATGAGCATGTCTTTGATCCTTCCTTAATGGGCGACGCCGGCCGCGACCGACTCGTCAATGAAGCGACCTTCGTAGAAGCGGTTGAGCCCGAATGCGTCTGTGAGGGGCGAGTGGCCTTTGGCCATCAGCTCGGCAAAGCCCCAGCCAGAGCCGGGGATGGCTTTGAACCCGCCCGTGCCCCAGCCGCAATTGATGAAGCAGCCCTCAAGCGGTGTGGTGCTGAGGATCGGGGAGCGGTCGCCGGTGACGTCCACAATCCCGCCCCACTGGCGCAGCATCTTGAGGCGCGCAATCATCGGGAAGGTCTCGACCAGCGCGCGCACGGTTTCCTCGATATGATGGAAGGAGCCGCGCTGCGTGTAGTTATTATGCCCGTCGGTGCCGCCGCCGATGACCATTTCGCCTTTGTCGGACTGGCTCATGTAGCCATGCACGGTGTTGGCCATGACGACCACGTCCATGCAGGGTTTGATCGGCTCGGACACGAGCGCTTGCAATGCCACGCTCTCGATTGGCAGACGGAAGCCCGCCATATCGGCCAGATGCCCCGAATGGCCCGCGACGACCATGCCGAGCTTGTTGCAGCCAATATCACCGCGCGAGGTGCTGACGCCGGTGACTTTGCCGGCCTCGGTCCGGATGCCGGTGACTTCGCATTGCTGGATCACGTGCATGCCCATGTCCGAGCATGCCCGCGCATAGCCCCAGGCCACCGCATCATGGCGGGCCGTGCCACCGCGTGCCTGCCAGAGGCCACCCAGAACGGGATAACGCGGGCCCGCGAGGTTGATGATCGGCACCAGTTCCTTGACACGCTCGGACGTGATGAATTCGGTGGGCACGCCTTGCAGCGCGTTGGCGTGCGCCGTGCGTTTGTAGCCGCGCACTTCGTGCTCGGTCTGCGCCAGCATGATGACCCCACGGGGGCTGAACATGATGTTGTAGTTCAGATCCTGGCTCAGATCTTCATAGAGACTGCGGGATTTCTCATAGATCGCGGCCGAGGGGTCTTGCAGATAATTGGAGCGAATAATGGTCGTGTTGCGCCCGGTATTGCCGCCGCCGAGCCAGCCCTTTTCCAAGATCGCCACATTGGTGATGCCGAAGTTTTTGCCAAGGTAATAGGCCGTGGCCAGACCATGCCCGCCCGCGCCGATGATGATCACATCATAGTGCTTGCGCGGCTCGGGCGAAGCCCATGCACGCTCCCAGCCCTTGTGGTGGCGGAGCGCCTCACGGGCGATGGCAAAGGCGGAATAACGTTTCATGCGCGGCCTCGGGTCAACTCGGGTCAAAGGGGATTCGCCAGACTGGCAGGTGGCGTATTTCTAAGCTTTGGTATGCTCTGATGCAGCCCCGCACAAGATACGCAGAGCGGCACTCAAGGCCCATTATGCGACATTGCGCGCCCCCCGCGACTCTGCGCCCCTTTTTTTGCCGGGCCGGGGCGTCTATGTGGGGGCAAAGAGGTGGGAGAGATCATGGTTTTCTGGATTGTCGCGGGTATTTTGACCTTGGCCGTTTGCGCGGTTTTCGCTCAGGCGGCCGTCCGGGGGCGTGTGGGCGAAAAGGCGCCTGCGGCCTATGATCTGGAGGTCTACCGCGTGCAGCTGCACGATGTGGACAAGGATGTCGCACGCAATGTGCTGACCGAGGAAGAGGGCGCACGTCTGCGCACCGAAGTCTCGCGGCGGATTTTGGCGGCGGATGCGGCGCTTCAGACGTTCGGGGTGCAGGGCGCGCAGCCGAAGGTCGCGGGCTGGATCCTGGCCGTCACCGGGTCTTTGGTGATCACGGGGGCCGCGTTCGGGCTTTATTGGGTTGAAGGCGCACCGGGCTATCGTGACATGCCGCGCGAACTGCGCCTCGCCGTATCAGAGCAGTTGCGCGACAATCGGCTCTCTCAGGCGGAGGTGGAGGCACGTCTGCCTGTGGAATTGCTGCCCGGCCCGGCGGAGGAGCCGAGCGCGGAGTTCCTTGAGTTGATCGAGCGGCTGCGCGCGGTGGTGGCGGACCGGCCCAATGATATTCAGGGGCTCGGGTTTCTTGCTCGCAACGAGGCGCAGCTGGGCAATCACAGCGCGGCCCATGTGGCACAAACCCGACTGATCGCCGCAAAGGGCGAGGATGCCACGGCAGATGATTTCGCGTTTCTGGCAGATCTGATGGTTCTGGCGGCGCGGGGATATGTCTCTTCCGATGCGGTGACGGCATTGCGCGAGGCGCTCGCGATGAACCCCGAGCAAGAGGAGGCGCGCTTCTATCTCGGTCTTTACTATGCACAGGTGGACCGGCCCGACGCGGCCTTCCGCACATGGGAAAAGCTCCTGCGCGAGAGCCCTGCCGATGCCTCATGGGTGCCGCCCATTCGCGCGCAAATCGAGCAACTGGCAGACCGTGCGGGCGTGCGCTATTCCCTGCCGCCCGAAGAAGGCTGGTCGCAGCCCTCGCGCGAGCAGATCGAGGCCGCCGAGAACATGAGCCCCGAGGACCGCGAGGAGATGATCCGCGGCATGGTCTCGGGCCTTCTGGAGCGGCTGGCCACCGAGGGCGGGCCGCCCGAGGATTGGGCGCGCGCGATCTCGGCGCTGGCAGTGATCGGCGAGACCAGCCAGGCGGACGCGATCTGGGACGAGGCGCGTGGCGTATTTGCGGATAACACGGACGCGATGCGCATCATCGCAGATGCCGCCCAAGAGGCGGGGATCATCAATTGATCGTGCCCACGATCGAGGATCTGGCGGGCGCCCTGCCCCGTGCGGGTGCGCTGATCGGGTTGGATCTTGGAGAAAAGACCATCGGCGTGGCCGTCTCGGACGGGATGCGCAGCGTGGCCACGCCTCTGGAGACGGTGAAGCGACGCAAATTCGGGCTGGATGCCGCGCGACTGCTGGAGATCATCGAGGGGCGCGCGATGGTCGGGATCATCCTTGGACTGCCACGCAATATGGATGGCTCGGAGGGCCCACGGTGCCAATCCACGCGGTCCTTTGCGCGCAACCTCTCAGCGCTTACCCCGCTCCCATCAGCTTTTGGGACGAGCGTTTGTCGACCGTGGCCGCGG
>CALGEH010000227.1 GCA_937881735.1 uncultured Shimia sp. | reverse complement strand
CGCTGAGCAGCTTGGGCGCGTTCTCAGACTGACCCACCGATGCGGCGAGCGATCCCATAACGGCGTTAAAACGCTCGGTATAGGGGCGCGCGGCCTCGGCAGATTCTTGGGCGCGGCGAAGTTTCGCCGCGGCCACCATCTGCATCGCCTTTGTGATCTTGCGGGTCGATTTGACCGACTCGATCCTCATTTTCAGATCCTTCAAAGAAGGCATGAAATGGCCTCCTTATCAGTAGGTTGACACAAATTCGTCGAGGACCGCTTTCATCTTGTCGACATTCTCGCCGCTCTTGAACTTCGGGTCGTCTTTCGCAATCCAAGACAGGAAATCTGCCTTTTGGTTGCGCAGGAAGGACAGCATGGACGCCTCGAACTTGCCAACTTCCGCCACAGGGATTTTGTCCAGATAGCCGTTTGTACCTGCGAAGATGACGCAGACAATCTCGGCGTTGGTCAAAGGCGCGTATTGTGGCTGTTTCATCAGCTCCGTAAGGCGCGCCCCACGGTTCAAAAGCTGTTGCGTCGCCGCATCCAGATCCGAGCCGAACTGCGCAAACGCCGCCATTTCGCGGTATTGCGCGAGGCTCAGCTTCACCGGGCCTGCGACCGACGACATCGCGTCGGTTTGCGCGGACGAGCCAACGCGGCTCACCGACAGACCGGTGTTCACAGCAGGGCGGACACCCTGATAGAAAAGCTCGGTCTCAAGGAAGATCTGGCCATCGGTGATCGAAATCACGTTGGTCGGAATAAAGGCCGACACGTCGCCCCCTTGTGTCTCGATGATCGGCAGGGCCGTCAGCGAGCCGTTGCCAGCCGCATCGCCCAGCTTCGCCGACCGCTCCAGCAAGCGAGAGTGGAGATAGAACACGTCGCCGGGATAGGCTTCGCGGCCGGGTGGGCGGCGCAGAAGAAGCGACATCTGACGGTAAGCCACAGCTTGTTTAGACAAGTCATCATAAACGATCAGGGCATGGCGGCCATTGTCGCGGAAATGCTCTGCCATGGCTGTCGCGGAGTAGGGCGCGAGGAACTGCATCGGCGCAGGGTCGGACGCTGTTGCGGCCACAACGATCGTATATTCAATCGCGCCGCTCTCTTCGAGCTTTTTCACAAGCTGCGCCACGGTCGAGCGCTTTTGCCCAACAGCCACATAGATGCAGTAGAGCTTCTTGCTCTCATCATCGCCTGCGGCGTCGTTATACGCCTTCTGGTTCAGAATGGCGTCGAGGGCCACGGCGGTCTTGCCGGTCTGACGGTCACCAATGATCAGCTCGCGCTGGCCACGGCCAATCGGGATCATCGCGTCAACGGATTTGAGACCAGTCGCCATCGGCTCGTGCACGGATTTGCGCGGGATGATGCCCGGCGCCTTCACGTCTGCAAGGCCGCGCTTTTTGGTTTTGATCGGGCCTTTGCCGTCGATCGGGTTGCCAAGGCCGTCCACGACCCGGCCCAGAAGCTCGTCACCGATTGGCACGTCCACGATGGACTTGGTGCGCTTGACGGTGTCGCCTTCCTTGATGTCACGGTCGGAGCCGAAAATCACGACGCCGACATTGTCCGCCTCGAGGTTCAGCGCCATGCCCATGATCTTGCCGGGGAATTCAACCAGCTCACCGGCCTGCACGTTGTCGAGGCCGTGAACGCGCGCGATACCATCGCCCACGGACAGCACCCGACCAACTTCGGCCACTTCGGCGTCTTGGCCGAAATTCTTGATCTGGTCCTTCAGGATTGCAGAAATTTCTGCCGCTTGGATACCCATTTATCCGACCTCTTTCATTGAACTCTGGAGGGATGAGAGCTTGGAGCGGATCGACGTGTCGATCATCTTCGAGCCCACCTTTACGATAAGACCACCGATGAGGCTTTCATCGACAGTCGCGTTGATCTTGACGTCGCGGCCGACGCTGGCTTTCAGCGTTTTGGCCAATTTGTCAGACTGCGCCTTGGTCAGCGCCTTGGCGCTTGTGACGTCGGCATTCACTTCGCCCTTTTCATCCGCGATCAGCGCGCGAAGCTGCGCAATAAGCTGAGGCAACACGAACAGGCGGCGTTTCTCGGCCATGAGGGCCATACCCTGCGCCAGCGGCACGGGAAGTTTCATCTTCTTGGCAATCGCTGCGATGGCGGCCCCTTGCTCGGCGCGGCTCACCACGGGGCTGGAAATCACCTCGCGCAGGTCTTCGCTGACATCAAGGGCGGCGGCAAGGTCATCGACGCCTGCTTCCAGCTTGGGCAGCATCTTACCCTCATGTGACAGTTCAAAAATGGCGGTGGCATAGCGCGCCGCAATACCGGAGGAAATCGAAGCTGGTTCGGACACGTCCACCCTTCCGACAATTTGCCCCGGTTTGCCGCGATTGCCGCGTCCGGGGTTGTTTGCGGCGCATGTGCGCCAAATTCACTGTGATCCGGCGTGGGTCTAGCAGAGCGTTGCGGACTTGCCAAGTTTCTATACGGTTGCGGGGTTCGTTAGAAAATCGTTTTATTTCAATTGACTAAATGGCCTGCGACCGTTTGCGCAAGATTTTCTGACGTAAAAACTCATAATTTTTGCAACTGGCGCCGATTCCAAGGCCCAATGCACCTCAAAGCCCACCTGAAAGCGCCCTCAGTCCGTTACCGCTACCAATCGTGTGCGAGCGTGATGACGGGCCCGAACCAGTCCCGCATCCGTCCCCCGAGCAACCACCGTCCCGCTCTTGATCCGCGTCAGACCGGCTTTGCCTGCGCCGATGCTGCGGGTTGCAGCGCTTCAAGCGGTTTGCGCACTTTCACCTTGAGGCCCGGCCCGCGCGGGGCATGGACCCGTTTGCTGGCCTGCACGATCAGCACCCCGCCCGCCGCGATCATCGACAGAGAGCCGCCCAGATGCTCCCACATGCTTGCAGTCTTGCGCCAGAAGCGCCGCGTGCTGGGCGGCTGATAGAGCGTGTGCAGGTGCCGCTCGGGCAGAAAGCTGTGGGCTTTGAGCTGGCTTTCCAGCTGCGATTGCGAATAGGGCCTGCCAAAGCCAAAGGGCGTGCGATCCGAGCGTGACCAAAGGCCCGCGCGGTTAGGCACCACAAAAAGCGCCGACCCGCCAGGGCCCAGCACGCGCCAACATTCCTCCAAGAGGTCCGCAGGCCGCTCGCTCGCCTCAAGCCCGTGCATAACCAGCAGCTTGTCCACATGCCCCGTCTCCAGCGGCCAGAGCGTTTCCTCGCACAGCACCGAGACATTCGGCATTCCTTGCGGCCATGCGATCACACCCTGCGGACCGGGCATCAGCGCCGTCACCCGCCGAGCATCCTCAAGATAGGGCCGTAAAAATGGCACGGCGAAGCCAAACCCCACCACCGTCTGCCCCTTCGCCTCAGGCCAGCATTTGCGCAATTCTTCGCGCAGGGTTTTCTGAACGGCGCGGCCCAGCGCGCTGCGATAATAGAAATTGCGAAGGTCCTGCACATCAAGATGCATTGCGAAGCCCCGAGTGATCCGTCAGTCTGAACCCTAGACCGAAACACGCGCCCGGCGAAAGCCGCATGAAAGGCAGGCCCATGACATTAGACCTCGTAACCATCCCCTGCCTTGCCGATAATTATGCCTATCTGGTCCATGATGCGGCCACCGGCGACACGTTGGCCGTTGATGTGCCGGAGGCGGAGCCGATTGTGGCGATGCTGGCGGACAAGGGCTGGACGCTCACTCATGTGCTCCTGACGCATCACCACTGGGACCATGTAAATGGGCTCAGCGATCTACTCGCCGGGCATCCCGCGCAGGTGATCGGGGCCGCGGCGGATGCACATCGCCTGCCGCCGCTGGATATCGCCGTGGTGGAAGGGGATAGGATTGAGATCGGTGGCGAGGCGGGTCTCGTGATCGACGTGCCCGGCCATACGGTCGGCCATATCGCGGTGCATTTCCCCGGCTCGGGCCTTCTTTTCACCGCCGACAGCCTGATGGCGCTTGGCTGTGGGCGGCTTTTTGAGGGCACACCCGTGCAGATGTGGCACAGTCTCAGCAAGCTTGCCGCCCTGCCCGGCGATACCATTGTTTGCTCGGGTCATGAATACACCGCCGCAAACGCCAAATTCGCGCTAACCATTGACCCTGACAATTCCGCGCTTACTTCTCGTACAGACGAGGTGAATGCGGCCCGTGCTACCGGCCAGCCGACGGTGCCCACAACCCTTGAGACAGAGCGCGCGACGAACCCGTTCCTGCGCGCAGCAGATCCGGGCATCCGGGCGCATCTTGGGCTCCATAACGCCAGCGATGCCGAGGTTTTCACGGAAATTCGCGCGCGGAAGGATCAGTTTTAAAGTGCACAGCAAACCCTCACATTTCGTAAAAATGAGCAGGCTCGGCGAAAAAAAACTTGAAGCGTGGTCAATATCGACCAAACTTTAAGAATATAGGATCACGGTGACGGGCAACGCGCCCCAACCCCACAAGAAGGAGCACACAGGTGCCTTCATTC
>CALGEH010000226.1 GCA_937881735.1 uncultured Shimia sp. | reverse complement strand
GACACTGCGCATCAGATGCGCGATCTTTTCTTCAAGCTGTTCCATACGGGCGAAGTAGGGTCTGGCGCGCGTGGCGTCAATCCTTCTCGCTTGCGTGTGCGTGGCGAGAGGTTTTTGAGTATTTGTGCAAAGAAGAAGGGCAGGGCGCGTGCTTGCCCCGGCAGGGGGCATCCGGTAGACCGCGCGGCAAACGTGCACGAAAGGTGTGATCCGATGGCCAAGCCGAAAAAGACCCCCCGCCCCAAAGCCGAAACGCCCAAAGGCTTCCGCGATTATTTCGGGGCCGAGGTGGTCGAGCGGGCGCGGATGCTGGAGGCGATTGCGCAGGTGTATCACCGCTATGGGTTTGACGCACTCGATAGCTCGGCTGTGGAGACGGTAGAGGCGTTGGGGAAGTTCTTGCCCGATGTGGACCGGCCCAATGAGGGGGTCTTTGCGTGGCAGGAGGATGATGGGACGGACAAACCCGGTGATTGGCTGGCGCTGCGTTACGATCTGACGGCCCCTTTGGCGCGGGTCTATGCGCAGCACCGCAATGAACTGCCGACGCCCTATCGGCGCTATGCGATGGGGCCTGTCTGGCGCAACGAGAAGCCCGGACCGGGGCGGTTTCGGCAGTTTTATCAATGCGATGCGGATACGGTCGGGGCAGCGTCCGTGGCGGCGGACGCGGAGATTTGCGCGATGCTGGCCGATTGTCTGGAGACGGTGGGGATTGCGCGCGGCGATTACGTCGTGCGGGTGAACAACCGGAAGGTGCTGAATGGGGTTTTGGAGGCCACAGAGCTCACGGACGACGTGCAGCGCGATGCGGTTTTGCGCACGATTGATAAGTTCGACAAGGTTGGGGCCGCGGGTGTGGCCGAGCTTTTGGGCAAGGGGCGGCTTGATGCTTCGGGCGCCTTCATCGACGGGATTGGCCTGAGTGAGGATCAGGCAGGGCCGGTGCTGGCGTTTTTGACCTCCAAAGGCGCAGACGCGGGCGAAACGCTGGCCAATCTGCGCGCGGCCGTAACGGGATCGGAAATTGGGCTTGAGGGTGTGGCCGAGCTTGAGGAGATTGCGGAGCTTTTGGCGGCGCAGGGCTATGGCCCGGATCGGATCGAGATTGACCCCTCCGTCGTGCGTGGCCTTGGCTATTACACCGGGCCTGTTTTCGAGGCGGAGCTGACCTTTGACATCCTTGATGAGAAGGGTCGCAAGCGGCAGTTTGGCAGTGTCGCGGGCGGCGGGCGGTATGACGACTTGGTGAAACGCTTCACCGGGCAGGCGGTGCCGGCCACGGGGGTGAGCATCGGGGTGGATCGCCTGTTGGCCGCTCTGCGCGCGCAGGGGCAGACCAGTGCGGCGGCGGCGGGGCCCGTGGTCGTGACCGTGATGGACCGGGGCCGGATGGCGGCCTATCAGAGCATGGTGGGCGAATTGCGCGCGGCGGGCATCCGGGCGGAAGTGTATCTCGGCAATCCCAAGGCGTTCGGAAATCAGCTGAAATACGCGGATAAGCGCGGCAGCCCAATTGCCGTGATCGAGGGCGAGGATGAGGCGGCGCGCGGCGTGGTGCAGGTGAAAGACCTGATCCTTGGCGCTCAGATTGCCCAGAGCGCCACGCCTGAGGAGTGGAAAGAGCGGCCCAGCCAGTTCGAGGTGCCGCGCGATCAGCTCGTGGCGAAAGTGCTTGAGATTTTGGAAAGTCAGCGTTGATGTGGGCCGAGGTCAGAGCAGAGGCGGCCCGGTTGCGGGGCCTATTCGAGGCGGCGGGGGCCGCTGTGGTCGAGACGGGCATTTTGCAGCCCGCGGCCACGCTTCTGGACCTTTATGGCGAGGATATGCGCGCGCGGGCCTATGTGACCTCGGACCCGCTCAAGGGCGAGCAGATGTTGCGACCGGATTTCACCGTGCCCGTGGTCGAGATGCATATGGCCGAAGGCGCGGAGCCTGCGCGCTATACCTATGCGGGCGAGGTGTTTCGCCGGCAGGAGGAGGATGCGGCGCGCGCCTCGGAATATATGCAGGTGGGGTATGAGGTGTTTGAACGCGGAGCGGCTGCGGCCTGTGATGCCGAAGTTTTCGCGCTGATCCACGACATTCTGGCGCCTTTGGGCCTGCGTGCGGCGACCGGGGATATTGGTATCCTGCGGGCCGCCGTTGAGGGGCTGAGCACAAGCGACGCGCGCAAGGCGGCACTCCGGCGGCATTTGTGGCGGCCGCGGCGGTTTCGTCAGTTGATCGAACGGTTCGCGGGGCGTATGGCGGTGCCTGCTTCACGCGTGGCCCTTCTGGCGGCGGATAATCCGATGGCGGATGCGGGGCCGATGATTGGCCTGCGCGGTGAGGCCGAAATTGCGGCGCGGATCGAGGTGCTGCGCGCGGATGCGGCGACGCCGCCGCTGGCCGCCGGGGAGGTGGCGCTTCTGGATGCGATCCTTGCCGTGCGCGAGACGGCGCCCAATGCGCTGGCGCGGTTTCACGATATCGCGGTGGACATGCCCGCGATTGCGGATGCGGTGGCAGGTGTCGAGGCGCGGCTGGAGGCGATGGCCGCGCGCGGGATCGACGTGGACACGCTGCCGTTTGAAGCGTCCTACGGGCGCACGCAGATGGAGTATTACGACGGGTTCGTCTTTGGGTTCACCTGCGAGGCGCGACCCGATCTGCCGCCCATTGCCACTGGTGGGCGCTATGACGCGCTGACCCGGCAATTGGGGCGCGGACGCGAGATTCCGGCGGTGGGCGGTGTGATCCGCCCGGGGCTGGTCTGCGCGCTGCGCGGGCAGGGGGGTGAGGCATGAGTGTCCGGCTGGGGGTGCCGTCCAAGGGGCGGCTGATGGAGAAGACGTTTGAGTGGTTCGGCGCGCGCGGCGTCGGCCTTGGGCGCAGCGGCTCGGACCGGGAATATGCGGGCGAGGTGACGGGGATCGACGGTGTTGAATTGATCCTGCTCTCGGCCGGGGAAATCCCGCGCGAGCTTGCCGCTGGGCGCATCCATCTGGGTGTGACCGGCACGGATTTGGTGCGCGAGAAGCTGAGCCTGTGGTCCGAGCGGGTCGAAGTGATGGCAGAGCTTGGGTTTGGCCAAGCAGATCTGGTGCTGGCGGTGCCAAGTGCTTGGGTCGATGTGGGCACGCTCGATGATCTTGACGCGGTGGCGGCGGCGTTTCGGGCGCGCCACGGGATGCGGCTCCGGATTGCCACGAAATATCACCGGCTGGTGCGGGAATTTCTGCGGGAGGCGGGCGTGGCGGATTACGCGCTGATCGACAGCCAAGGTGCGACCGAGGGCACTGTCAAGAACGAGACCGCCGAGGCCGTGGCCGATATCACGTCGAGCGGCGACACCTTGCGCGCCAATCACCTCAAGCTTTTGGAGGATGGGCTAATCTTGCGCAGCCAGGCTACGCTCTTCCGCGCGCGCCAAGCGGATATGACGGAGGCGGAGCGCGCCGCGATGGCGGCGCTGCTGGAGCGGTTGCGCGTCGATTAGGGGGCTGCCCCGCTTGCCGGGGGTTCAGCATGGGGTCTGGGCTCAACCGCACAGGAGCCTGCCCATGAAAATCCGCGCCATCCGTGCAGCGCCGTTGATCTCCGCGCGCCAGATGCGATTGTGATCAACATCAACGCGCATGGTGGGTTTGACCGCACAGTCGTGTTCATCCGCGCCTGCGAGTGGCATGATATCGGCTTGCGGTTTCATAGCGGCGAGATGGGCGCACGCGAGTGCCGCCAATCCGCGTGTGAGTGCTGCCCTGCCGCAGGTGTGGGGGGCAAGCCGGACGCTGTTCGACTGGTATGCGGATGATGTGATTGAGGGAAGGCCGTTCGCGACCCACCGGCGTTTGGTGCCTTTGCCCGATGCGGCGAGGCTTGGTGTCACGTTTGATCCGAAGGCGATGGCGCGATGCCATGCGCGGTATTTGAAAAAACCCATACCCCTCGGCCAAAACCGGGGGGTATGGGGGATGTTTTCGCAAGACCTGAGCGCCTCGGGCCTTAACCCTGAGGCACTCAGACAATGCTGAGCGCTTTAGAAGCGGAAGGTTGCGCGCGCTTGCACGGTCGTCGCATCGACGTCGACAGGCGTGTTGTTGATGTTGTCGAACTCGTGGTACAGAACTTCACCACCGAGCGAGATGGTCTCGGTGATCATATGCTCATAACCCGCGCCCACGAAGTAACCATCTTCGCTGCCGCCCGGGGTGGTATCGGCCTGCGCATAGCCGCCTGTTCCATAGAGCAACCCGTTGCCGATCTTGTAACCACCACGCAGTTTCAGACGCCAGACACTGTCGACGCTCGCGCCGGGAGCCAGAGTGATGTCTCCGAAGTCGTAATCAGCGCCCGCGCCGACGACCCACTGGCCAAAATCATAATCATAACCGAGCACGAGGCCGCCGATGAAGTCATCGCCATTCACACCCGCTAGTGTTCGCCGCCTGACAGAAGATTCCCAACGGCGACACGCTGTGCGATAT
>CALGEH010000225.1 GCA_937881735.1 uncultured Shimia sp. | reverse complement strand
CATCTCGGTGGTGGACGCGGTGCGCGACTACGCGCTGACCAGTTCTGATTTCGCGGCCACGGACCTCACGATCGAAATGCTCTATCTGGTGGAGGCCAAGACCGCCGCGATGGAAGCATCGCGTATGCTCAACCTGCGCCTCAAGGGCGCGATGATTGACGCCGAGGAAAAGGCCTATACCGACACGCTCACGGGTCTCAAGAACCGCAGGGCGCTGGACTACCTGCTGGGCCGGACCATCGAGTCAGAGCAGGAATTTGCCCTCGTTCACATGGATCTTGATTATTTCAAGGCTGTGAACGACACGTTGGGCCACGCGGCGGGAGACCATGTTCTGCGTGAAGTGGCGCAGATCATGGTCGAGGAAACACGTGGTGAGGATATCGTGGCGCGTGTTGGTGGCGATGAGTTCGTGCTGATTGTGTCACGGGTGAGCGCGCCGGAGCGTGTGCATGACATCTGCGCACGTCTGATTGCGCGGATAGGCGAGCCAATTCCCTTTGGCGATCGCATTTGCCAGATTTCGGCCAGCGCGGGGTCCGTTCTGTCAGGCACCTATGCCCACCCCCAGATTGACCGGATGATGGAGGATGCAGATATTGCGCTTTATGCGGCCAAAGCGCAGGGTCGAAGCTGTCATGTCCCCTATGTGCGAGAGCTGCGCGAGGAGGGGTTCGCAACCGACCTGTCGCGAGGTGCCGCGTGGCCAACCGCAAGCGCGGGCACGGGTGGCTAGCGACAAGGGCGCGATCCGGCACAATGGACAATGTGTGACGCAGGCCCATCACGCCGAGCCGCCATCAACGCTTGACCCTCCGCCCGGTCTTTACTAAACGACCCTATCTGCGCAGCCCCGGATTCGTCCGGGGTTTCGCTTTCGTTCACCTGAGCGAAATACGCCGGGGACCTTCGGGGCCCTATATCCAAGGGGCGGGCTATCAGACCCACCCCAAACATAGCCCCGGATTACGTCCCGGGGCGTTTGCTAAACGGAAGACAGAAAGCATGGCACTCAAGTCGTATAAGCCAACGACGCCGGGCCAGCGCGGGCTGGTGCTGATCGACCGTTCGGAGCTGTATAAAGGACGCCCCGTCAAGGCCCTCACTGAGGGTTTGACGAAATCGGGCGGCCGGAACAACACCGGACGTATCACATCGCGTCGTCGCGGGGGTGGGGCCAAGCGCCTCTACCGGATCGTTGATTTCAAGCGGAGCAAATTCGATATCTCGGCCACGGTCGAACGGATCGAGTATGACCCCAACCGGACCGCGTTCATCGCGCTCATCAAATATGAGGATGGCGAGCAAGCCTATATCCTCGCGCCTCAGCGTCTCGCCGTTGGCGATTCGGTGATTGCGGGCAGCAAGGTCGATATCAAGCCCGGCAACTGCATGCCCTTCTCCGGCATGCCGATCGGCACGATTATCCACAACATCGAGATGAAGCCCGGCAAAGGCGGCCAGATCGCACGCGCCGCTGGCACCTATGCTCAGTTCGTGGGCCGCGATGGCGGCTACGCTCAGATCCGTCTGAGCAGCGGCGAACTGCGCCTCGTGCGTCAGGAATGCAAGGCGACCGTCGGTGCTGTGTCGAACCCCGACAACTCGAACCAGAACTACGGTAAAGCCGGTCGCATGCGTCACAAGGGCGTCCGCCCGTCTGTGCGCGGTGTCGTGATGAACCCGGTCGATCACCCGCATGGTGGCGGCGAAGGCCGGACCTCGGGCGGCCGTCACCCGGTCACCCCATGGGGCAAGCCGACCAAAGGGGCTCGCACCCGTAACAAGAAAAAGGCGTCGCAGAAGCTGATTATCCGCTCGCGTCACGCCAAGAAAAAGGGCCGGTAATCATGTCGCGTTCTGTATGGAAAGGCCCCTTTGTCGATGCTTACGTGCTGAAAAAAGCCGAAGCGTCGCGTGAAGGCGGTCGTAATGAAGTCATCAAAATCTGGTCGCGTCGCTCGACGATCCTGCCCCAATTCGTGGGTCTGACGTTTGGCGTATATAACGGCCGGAAGCATATCCCTGTAAACGTCAGCGAAGACATGATCGGTCAAAAGTTTGGTGAATATTCGCCAACACGCACCTATCACGGTCACGCCGCC
>CALGEH010000224.1 GCA_937881735.1 uncultured Shimia sp. | reverse complement strand
CATGCCATACATCCCGGCGGCAAAGAAGAGCGCGTGGCCAAGGCTCAGCAAGCCAGTGTAACCAAACAGGATGTTGTAGCCGATCGCATAGCTCGCCAGCACCATGATCCGTGCCAGATTGCCATGGTGATAGGCGGGCAGCACGAATTGCAGCACGAAGAGCAGCGCCAAAAGCCCGCCATGCAGGAGGATAATCTTGCGCGCAGCCGTCATGCGCTGCGCGTCCCAAAAAGGCCCTGAGGCCGGAAGACGAGAACAAGCCCCACCAGAAGCGTGGCGAGGATTTTGGCCAGCGTGGGCGAGAAGAAGACCGAGATGATCCCATCACTGAGCCCAATGAGGATCGCCGCCACAACCGTGCCGGGCAGGCTCCCCAATCCCCCGATAATGACCACGATAAAGGCAAGCAGAAGCGGCTCCGCCCCCATCAGGTAATGCGCCTGCTGAATGGGCACGATCAGCACAGCGGCCAATGCCGCCAATCCTGCCCCGATGCCGAAAACAATGGCATAGACCCGCTCCACTGGGATGCCAAAGGCCAGCGCCATCTCGCGGTCGGCTTGGGTCGCACGCATCACAAGGCCAATCCGCGTGCGCGTCATCATGAGCCAAACCCCGGCCAAGACGGCTGCGGCGGCTCCAATCACGGCCAGCTTGTAACTCGTCGTGCTCAGCCCCCAGGGCCAATACATCGCCAGCGCGCCGTCCTTGAACTCGAGCCACGGGATCGCGAGGCGCGTGTTGAAAGGCGGCTCCACAGGCCGCGCCTCGGGCCCATATCCCATCAAGGTCAGCTGCTGAATGATATAGAGCAGCCCGATCGTGGCCACGATGGTCCGCTCGGGGTCATACTCCACCCGCTTGAGGATCGTCATATCTGCCGCGGCAGCAAGCAACCCCACCAAAAGCGGTGCCACAACGAGCGCCACGGCAAAGCCCAGCGCAGGATGCCCACCCATCCAATGCGCCACATACCACGCGATGACGGCACCCAGCATGTAGAACTCGCCATGCGCAATGTTCACCACCCGCATCACACCGAACACAAGGCTCAAGCCCACCGCCGTGAGCGCCAAGACCGAGGCCATGACAGCCCCCTCAAGGCTCGCCAAAAGCAGATATGGTCCCAGATCCATCCCGCTCAGCCCGCCGTCAGCTCGGCTTTATGCGCCACCACCAGTTCCGCCATGGAATGGAACATCATGTCATAGCTTGGCATCTCGCCGGGGTTCATCGTCGCGCCAAAGCCCTCTTTGTCATGCCGCCGGTAAATCCAGCAATTGGCCAGCCCATGCCGGTTGGCCGGGCCATGATCGTGAAACATGCTCTCGGCGGTGTGCAGAACATCCCCCGCCTCGATCCCGATGCGTCCAAGATGCTCCAACATATAATGGAAATTGCACGGATCGGGTTTGTAGCTGCCAATGTCGCCGGCCACGTAAGTTGCATGAAACGGACGGCCCAGCTTCGCATCGCTATAGGCAAAACTCGCGTTATCTACGTTCGATAAAACGATCAGCTTGAAGTGGTCCTTGAGATAGGCCAGCGCCTCGGCGCTATCGGGAAAGGCAGGCCAATGCTCCACCGACTGACCATAAACCTCCGCTGCGTCCCAGCTCGCGGACAGCCCCCATTCCTCCGCCAGCCGCTTATAGACGGTGGCCAGAACCTCCCGGTAATCCTTGGTGGGCGTATAGCGCTGGCAGGTGCTTTCATAAAACGCATGCGCCTCAAGAACCGTGTCGCGCGACGGAACGGGCGTCATCTGATCTGTCAAAGGCTTCAGCCCCGCAATCATCCCGCTCTCCCAATCAATCAACGTGCCATACACATCGAATGTCAGCGCTTTAAAATCGCTCAGCCGCATCAAACCTCGTCCCCTCAAGGTGCCAAAGCACCCCTTCATCTTCTTGCCAAAAATATCCCGGGGGGCGTTGAGTTTCGCCAGAAAGTCAACGTGGGGCAGAGCCCCTCCCCTTTGCCTCGGATCAGAACGATTGCGTGGTGTAATCCACCTCATCGGGATAGAGTGTGTCTTCAATCGACGTGCGATGCACCCGAACCAGCTTACCACCCTCCACGCGACTGATGTTCTGATGGCCAAAGACCTGATGGGTCTTGCCGTTGAAAATCTTGTCACCCTGCGGATGGGCAAGGCTCTCGGGCATGGCACCCATCGCCTCGACCGCCTCAATCAGCTTGGCACGATCCGCCGGACCGGAATAACCCGAGGTCTCCATCCCCTCCTTGATCACGTGCAGCGTCTCCCAGCAGCCGAACATATGCGCATAGGTCGATACATCAGTGGGATCGCTGATGGACGCGCCATGATCATCGACACCGACGGCGGCGCGATAGGTTTTTTCATGCTCGGATTGGTCCGGCTGTGCATCACGGCACATGCCCTCCCAGAAATACGTCCCCTCAAGGAATTCCAGACCCGGGCTGCCGATATCAACGGCCTCAAGGCTATCGATGAACCCAAACATCGCAGGGCGCGAGGGGCCAAAGAACTCACCCAGCTCCTTCACGAAGGTCAAGACGGCGGGCCCGACCATCACGTGATAGACAACCTCTGTCTCGCGCGGAATCTTGGGGAAATACTTCGTGAAAGACGTCTCGGCAGGCGGGATCGCGATCTGCTCCAGAACTTCGCCGCCCTGCTCTTCGATCGCGGCGGTGAAGAAGTCGCGGTGATCATGACCAAAGGCAAAGTCGGGGAAGATCATCGTGACCTTCTTGCCAAGGTTTTCCGCGACATAAGGCGCCATCGCTTTCACCTGGCTTTTCACATCCGTGATACCGGGTTGCAGCGTGTAGCGGTTGAGTGCGCCACTGGCGACGTGATGCCCCTCAGACACCACGAAATAGGGCAGCTTCAACTCCCCCGCGCGCGGTGCAGACCCAATGACGACATGGCTGAAAAGCGTGCCAAAGGCCAAATCACACCCATGCTGGTTGGCGAATTTCTCCAGAACCTCGGCACCCCGGCGCGGGTCCGTCCCGTCATCCTCGGCCACGACCTCAACCATCCGGCCGTTGATGCCGCCGCCATCATTGATGATCTTCACAGCCGCCTCCGTGGTGCGCCCATACCAACGTCCATAGGCGCTGCCTATGCCTGTGCGGTGCACCTGAAAACCCAGCTTGAGCGGCTCTGCGGTTTGCGCATTCGTATAACGCGCCCAGAGCGGCAGGCTCGCGGCCCCTGCGGCGATGCCCGTAAGGGCCGCGCGACGGCTGATCGTATTGGCGGTGTTTGGCGTCTTGGTCATGACATATCTCCCGTTATGGGGCGGTCATACGCCACCCTTTAGGGTGAGCCTGCGAAGCATTGCGCCCCTTGTCCAGTTTTTTAAACCCTCAGAACCCGCGTGGTGCCGCCAAAAGCCAGAGCCCGAAGAATGTATACGCAACCATGAACACCGCCAGAGGAAGCTGGCTCAACATTGCCCCACGCCCCCCCTGCACAAGGCGAAGGGCCAGCACATGCGCCAAAACAATCGCAATCACATGGCCGATCACTACTGCCCCCGCCTGGGTGAGCCAGATCACCTTGACCGGACCCGGCTGGAACATGAACCCCGTAGTGACGCTATACTGCCCAAGCCCGAGCAGGTCCGCCCCGGAATTGAGCGGATCGCTGAGCGCCGCCAGCGCATATTGCCCCTCGACCAGAAAACTCGTGAGGTAATGCGCGATGTGATAGCCCAGCGCGATGGGAAGGATCGCAGGCGCGAAAAGGCGCACCGCCAGCGTCAGCCGCCCACGCACACCGGCCACGCGCAGCCCCAGCCATGTCGATGCCACAAAAATCAGCACCAATGCGACAACCGACAGACCAAGCCCTACCAAAGTCGGCCCTACAACAGCCGAGCGGCCCGGAAATTCCAACGGGTTCAGCCCCAAAATACCCAGCCAGAAAAACGTCTCGTTCAACCCGTCAAAGCTGCCCACCGCCAGCAACAAAAGCGCAAAAATAGCACCCCCCATCGGCATCGGCCGCCGCGCCAAAAGCTGCCAACCCGGCAGGCCAAGTGCCAGCCGCCCATGGTGACGCCCAAGAACGGCCATCCGCGCGAACATGCGCATCAGGATCGTCACGCACTCCGCGCTAAGAAGCCATCTCGGCCCAAAAAGACACAGCCCCGCCAGATTGATCAGCCAATAAAGCCCGATCACCACCGCCAGCCGCGCCGGATCAGAGGGCGCAATATCGGCCAGCAAGAACCCCGCAAAGGCCACGAACCCTACCATCCCGGGGCCGTAGCCCAGCACCCGTGGATAGCGCAGTGGCGCACGCTCTCCAGTCAGATAGGACAGCAGCGCAGCAGGCCCCGTGAACGGATTAATCCAGCGCCAATGATCCATCACCAGACCCTGAAGCGTCACCAGCATCACCCACCACAGCGTCCAAATCACAAGCGGCAGCGGATTGACTAGCGGATCGCGCGACCCATAAAGCCCAACCCCCACCAACACGATCAGAGCCAGAGCCACAGCCCCGCTGATCCAATGACGTGCGTCTTTCCCCTGCCACCGCCACAGATGCAGGGGCCGAAACAGCGCCGCCCCCGCCCGGTCTGGCAGCACCGCCAAAAGCACCACCGTGAGCGCAACACTCGCCACCCCCGACCAGATATAAAAATCCGTAGGCAAAAGCAGGACAAACCCCTGATCCCCCGCATGGGCCTGCACCTGCCCCGCACCCAAGAGGAGCATCGCCACTATCCACAAAAACCGCATAAGCCCTCCGCTGGCCCCCGCATCCACCGCCCTAGCTTCTTCTTAGCAAAAATACTCAAACCCAACAGAAAAACCACGCACAGCTCCCACGTTGACTTTCCCCCCAAGCTCGCCAAACTCTGCGACACCTCAGGAAAGGCGCCACCCCCCGTGACACAGACCGAGAGCCAAGTGGCTGGTATCGATGTTGGCGGCACGTTCACCGATCTGGTGCAGCTTGACCCGGCCACGGGTGCCGTGCGTCTCGCCAAAGTTCCGACGACACCGAACAATCAGGCCTACGGCGTGATGAACGCCCTCAGTGCCGCCGATACGGATCTGAGCACACTCGCCCTCATCGTGCATGGCACCACAACCACCACCAACGCCGTGCTCGAGCGCAAACTGAGCCGCACAGGGCTGATTACGACCCAAGGCTTCCGCGATGTGCTGGAGCTTGGACGCCGCACCCGCCCGCAAGCCTACGGCATGACAGGTCAGTTCACGCCCCTTATTCCCCGCGATCTACGACTTGAGGTGCCCGAGCGCATGGACGCCGCAGGCTCTGTCGTCACACCGCTGAATGAGGACGCGCTGATGGAGGCAAGCGAGGCTCTTCTGGCCAAAGGGTGCGAATCGCTGGTGATCCATTTCCTGCATGCCTACGCCAACCCAAGCCATGAGCTGCGCGCCGCCGCCCTGCTCAGGGATCACTGGCCCGGCGCGCATATCACGATGGGCCACGCGCTCTTGTCCGAAAGCCGCGAATATGAGCGCGGCGTCACGGCCGCCGTCAACGCCTCCGTGCAGCCCATTCTGGCGCGGTATCTGGAGCGGCTGACCGATGAACTCTCCAACGGCGGCTACACCAATGACGTGCTGGTGATGAACGGCAATGGCGGCATGGTCTCGGCCCGGCTGGTGGCGGCGGAGGCGGCCAAGACTGTCATGTCCGGCCCCGCCTCGGGTGTGATGGCTGCGGCCTATACCGGGCGCGCGGCGGGGCTGCCGGACCTTTTGACCTATGACATGGGCGGCACCTCCACCGATGTGGCGCTGATCCGGGGGGCGGAGCCTGCGGTCTCCAGCGAGATTGAGCTTGAATACGCCATGCCGATCCACGTGCCCATGGTGGACGTGCGCACCGTGGGCGCGGGCGGCGGCTCCATCGCGCGGGTGGATGCGGCGGGTCTCTTGGCGATTGGCCCCGACAGTGCGGGCGCGGACCCCGGCCCAATCTGCTATGGGCGCGGCGGAACGGAGCCCACGATTTCCGATGCCAACCTCCTGCTGGGCCGTCTGGACCCTGCGAAGCTCGCCGTCACGGGCGGCATTTCCCTCGGCGATGTGGCAGCTGTGTTCGATGCTAAGCTGGCGCAGCCCTTGGGCCTGTCGGTCCCAGAGGCCGCAGAGGCCGTGATCCGCATGGCCAACACCAAGATGGCCGGGGCGATTCGGATGGTGTCGCTCTCGCTCGGGGCGGACCCGCGTGATTTCGCGCTTTTTGCATTCGGTGGGGCCGGACCTTTGCACGCGGCGGCGCTCGCGCGGGAGCTGGGCGTGCCACGCGTTCTGGTGCCCTGCAGGCCGGGGATCACCAACGCGCTGGGCTGTGTCGTGGCAGATCTGCGCCATGATTACGTGACAACGTTGGGCACGCCCTTGGACCTGCTCACCACCGCAATTCTGGAGGAGGCGTTCGCCGCACAAGTGGCCGAAGGCGAGCAGGCCATTGCGCGCGAAACGATCCAGATTGATGGCATAAAGCGCCTTTTTAGTGTCGATATGCAGTATCTCGGCCAGACTCATCTCCTGCGCGTCCCGCTGGAGCGGCCTGACATCTCACCCAAAGACCTCAAGACCCTCTTCGAGAAAGTTTATTACGCCCGTTTCCGCGTCCGGCTGGAAACGGCCCGCGCCACTTTGGTCAATGTGAACACCTCTGTCATAGGCCAACGCCCGCCGCTCGACCTCTCGACGCTGATCGACCCTGAGGGACGCAAGACGCAGACCGAGGCGCAGACCGGCACGCGGGCCGTGCGTTTTGGCGGCCATATGTATGACACACCCGTCTATTGGCGCGACCACCTGCCGCTGGACGTGGCCCTTACCGGTCCGGCCATTATCGAGCAGATGGACACCACCATCCTGATCGAGCCGGGCGATACCGCCACCGGCGATGCTCAGGGCAATATCCTGATCCATGTGGGGGGTGCGACATGAGCCTTGATCCCATCACCCTCTCGGTCATTCAGGCAGGGCTGCAACAGGTCTGTGACGAGATGGATATGTGCTTTTCGCGCGCCGCCTTCTCGCCCGTCATTGCCGAGGCGAATGACCGCTCGGACGGGATATATGACGCGGTGGACGGCGCTTTGATCGCTCAGGGCGCCGGGGGGCTGCCCGTGTTTGTCGGCACGATGCAATATTCCACCCGCACGCTGATCTCCATGATCGCAGACGGGCGCGTGGCCGCGCCGAAGCCCGGCGATATCTATATCGTGAATGACCCCTATCTGGGCGGCACGCATCTGATGGATGTGCGCTTTGCCCGGCCCTTCTACCGAAACGGTAAACTCACCTGCTGGCTCAGCAATACCGGCCATTGGCCCGATACCGGGGGCGCCGTGCCGGGCGGGTTTTCCGCTTCCGCCACATCGGTGGAGCAGGAAGGGCTGCGCCTGCCGCCGGTGCGCCTTTTCAAGGAGGGGGTGATGGATACCGAGATTTACGCGATCATCTGCTCCAACATCCGTGTCCCGGATCAGCGGATCGGCGATGTGAAGGCGCAGGCCGCCGCTCTCGATCTTGGGGCGGAACGTCTCGGCGCTCTGATGGATCGCTACGGCGATGATGTGGTGGCCGACGCGATTGCCGAGCTGCGCCGCCGCGCCGCGACCCAGATGCGGGCCTTCATCGCGCAGATCCCGCAAGGTACGCACCGCAGCGTGGCCTTTATCGATAGCGATGGCGTGGTGAACGAACCGCTTGAGATCAGGCTCTCTATCACTCGGATGGGCGACAATCTGAGCTTTGATTTCAACGGCTCCTCCGCGCCCTGTGCGGGGCCAATGAACTCGGTCAAGGCGACCACGCTCAGCTCCGTCTACCTCGCCATGCGGCACATTTTCCCCGAGGTGCCGATCAGCGCGGGCGCGTTCGAGCCTTTGCACGTCACGGGCATCGAAGGCACGTTCCTTGATGCAAAGTATCCGCGCCCTGTATCGGGCTGCGCGGCGGAGGTGAGCCAGCGGATCGCAGAGGCCGTTTTCGCCGCATTAGTCTCTGTTTTGCCAGATCGTGTGACCGCCTCCCCGGCGGGCACAAGCGGGAATTTCGCGCTGGGCGGGCATGACCCAGAGAAGGGCCGCGACTTCGTGATGTATCAGCTCTCGGGCGGGGGGTATGGCGGCTATGCGGGGGGAGATGGGCTGAGCAACGGATGCTCCACCATCGGTATCTCCAAAGCGCCCCCGGTAGAGATCATGGAGCAGGCCTTTCCGGTGCTTTACCACCGCTATGCCCTGCGTGAGGGTTCGGGCGGGGCCGGTATGCGGCGCGGCGGCTTCGGGCTGGAGTATGAGGTGGAGCTGAGGCGCGGCGCGGCCGCGGCCAGCTTCGTGATGGATCACGGGCGGTTCGGGCCACAAGGCGCGCTGGGCGGGGCGGATGGCGCGGTGAACGAGGTAACGGTGATGCAGGGCGGCGTAGCGCATACGCCCGAGCATCTGAGCAAGGAGCAGAACATCCCCCTCGCGCCCGGTGACAGGGTGCGGGTGAAAACCCCCGGCGGCGGCGGATACGGCGACCCGATGCAGCGCGATCCAGCGCTTGTGGCCGAGGATGTAAGGCTGGAGCGATATACGCGCGCGCAGGCCAAAGCACTTTTTGGCGTGGCTCTGGCCCCCGGCGGACAGGTGGATGAGGCCGCGACGCAAGCCATCAGAGACACCGCAAACGGGACACGCGCCTAGCCGCCTCGGATCAGATCATCCTCATCGTCTTGGGCCGAAAGGCCCAGCGCCTCCAGCCCGTTTTCCAGATGGTCCGACACATGCGGTGAGCCCAAAAGGTAATCCGCACAGGGCGTCGTCGCCTCGCTGCGGGCCGTTTGGATCGCCTCGCGCAAATCCTCTGGCTCGAAACTGCCCCGCCCGATCCACATGAGCGCCACAAGGCTCGCCTGTTCATCCTCGCTCAGCCCGTCGATGAACCCACGTAACTCGCCCTCGGCACGGCCAAGCTCGCGCGCCATGAGCACCACTTGGGCCACTTTATATGTGCTGATATCCAGCATCCTCGCCTCCCATTGTTATGCAATGAGCCAGCATGGCATGGCCGTAGGGTGCGCGTCTTTGATCTTACGCAAAGATGCGGTGATAGAGCCAATGCGGGAAAAAGCGCGATGCGCGGAAAAGCATTGAGAAGGCGCGCGGGAAGTGGCGTACATATGCGCCATCATCGCACATCAGCTCGAACATCTCCTGCGCGGCCTCTTCCGGCGTCATGATGAAAGGCATTTTGAAGTCGTTCTTGGCGGTGAGCCGCGTCTTGATAAACCCCGGATTGGCGATCTGCACCCGCACGCCGGTGCCCGCCAGATCGGCCTGAAGGCTCTCGCCAAGCGCCATAACGCCCGCCTTGGCCGCCGAATACCCAATCGCGCCCGGCAGACCGCGAAAACCGGAAAGGGAGCCGGTAAGCACGATATGGCCCGCATTGCGCTGCGTCATTTGATCGATCACAGCACCCACGCTGCGGATCGCGCCGGTGAAGTTTACATCGGCCATCGCCTCGGCCTTCTGCGCATCCCAGTCCTGGGCCTTGAAGGGCCAATAGACGCCCGCTAGAAAGACCATCCCGTCGATCTCCCCAATGGCGGCGGCGGCTTCGGTCACACTCTCGAGGCTGGAGACATCCACAGTCACAGCCCGCGCCTTGCCGGGCAGCGCATCCACAAGGGCCGCCAGCTTATCCTCGCTGCGGGCCGAGACGATCACTTCGGCACCGGCGGTGCTCAGCTTGTGAGCCAGGGCCTCACCCAGCCCGTCACTCGCCCCGATCAGCCAATATCGTTTCCCGGCCCAGTCCATCATCTACACATCCACCCTTTGCATCGTAGCCACCAACTCGGCCACCTTGATCCCGAATTTACGAAACTGGCTGCGGTTTACAATCGTGCCACCGGGCGTGACATACATCCAATCCACAGTGTCCAGAACATGCCCCCCCGCCTCCTCGGCCAGACGAATGCGGTAATTGAGCCTCATCGCGCATCCCACCTGTTCACCCGTACCTTGGCCCACCAGATCGTCCGCATCGGCGCGGATGGTGCCATCATTTGCCAGCTCAAGCCGCCATTCTCGGTCTTGGGTGTTGCCGCTATCATAAAGGAAATGCTCTTTCATCACGCCGCGGTTGCCATCCCAACTGGCCTCGAAATCGGCGGTAAAGCGCGAGGAGACGCGACCAAGCGGACCATAGATCACGCCTTCGCATTTGATCTTGCCGTTGAGATGCGCACGCAGGTTCAAAACAGGCTCTGTTCCGGCGTAATCTGTCATTTTTTGTGCCCGAAACCCAGTGATCCGCACCCAGAGCCAAACAGCGGCAAAAGAGAGCAGAGCGCCCAGTGCGATAAGTCCGAAACCCGTCATGATGTCAGGTCCTTTCCTCGAGATGTGTGGACGCCAGCAGCGCGATGGCCACCAGCTTGAGAGCGCATGGAAGCGCGCAATAGAGAAGCGTGAGAAGGCGCAGGGCCTCCTCGGAATTGTCAGGCCCGGCCTGAAAGCCGCCCGCCTGCAAAATTGGCAAGAGGGACACCGCCGCCAACGCTAATGTAAATTTCGACACGAAAGACCAAAGGCCAAAAGCTTCGCTGGCGCCGGGGTTCACCTCGGCCTGACGTCTGGCAAAAAGCGCAGGCAGAAGGGTCATATCCGCGCCCAGCGCCGCACCCGAGGCAAGGCAGACAAGGCCGAACGCCCATGTATCACCCGTGCCAAGTGTCGCCGCCCCTGCAAAAGCGAGGATGGACAGGACCATGCCCGCCAAAAGCACGCTTTTCGCACCCCAGATTTCCGCCGCACGGCCCCAGAAGGGCGCAGCGAGGGCAGCGGAGAGGAAAAAGAGCAATAATAGCGGCCCTTCCCAGCCCGGCGCATCGAGACGGCTTTCGACGAAAAAGAGAAAGAGTGTCGAGCTGACCGCGACGGGGGCCGCGTTGACCAGAGCGACCATCAGCAGGCGGCGCGACACAGCATCGCGCAACACCGGGCCGAAGCCCTGTGAGGGGATGGAGGCACGGCGCCATTCGCCGTTCATCGCCCAAAGGGCCAGCGCCGCGAGGATGACAAATGAAAGGGCAAAGCCCGCGAAGCTGCCCAGAACGATTGGGGCGATGGCCGCCGCACATATCCCCAAAAGTGCGCCCGTCTCGCGCCAGCGCGCAAGACGCAGATGCCCCTCACCGGGCATGGCACCGGCCGCCGTCACGCCTTGGGCGTAAAAACAGATGGTGAGATAGCTGAACGCGGAAAAAACCACGGTGAGCATCAGGGCGAACCAGATGATGGGCATGAGCGGCGGTGTCACGGCAAAGAGCCCCGCCATCGCAGCGGCCATGGCAAATCCCGCCACGGCGATGCTCAGGCCCCGCCGTCCCTGCATCCGTGAGGCCAGCCGCCCCAGAAGCGGATCCTGCACGAAATCGAGCAGGCGCAAGCCAAAAAGAACCGTCCCCAGAAGGGCTAGCGACACACCGTATTCATCCACATAGAACTTCGGCGCGTGGATATAAAGCGGCAGACCCGCTGCCGCCAAAAAGGCAGCAAAGAGCGCGTAGGAGGGCAGGCGCGGCGCGGCTGTCACCGGCTCACCTCGTCAATGGGAGGCTTGGGGCGGGGCTGAAAGGGGGCACCCTTCCACCAAAGCTTGAGCGCCTGCCAATGAATGAGCGCCAGCACCCGGCGCGACCCCAATGGCCGCCGCAGCATTGCCGCCAGAAGGCTGCGATTGCTCAGCGGTTTTCGCGCGCCGACCAGCGTGGCGATCACGCCCGCGCCATGGGCCTGCATGTCGATCCAGATCCCGATGCGATCCGGGCGGATGTCGAAACGAAAGACGTAATCACCTTCGATCTTTTGAAAGGGCGAGACGTGGAAAATCTTCTGCGCGCTCAGCTTGTCCTCGGCCTTGATCGGCGCACCATCGTCGCGGTGCACAAGATAGGAATGACGATCACCGAATGTGTTGCTCACCTCCGCAATCACGCTGGTCAGCGCGCCCTCCGCGTCCCGGCAGAGCCAGAAGGAGACGGGGTTGAACACATGGCCCAAGATGCGCGGCTGGGCCAGAAGCTCCACCTGCGCGGGCGCAGGCAGCTGGTATTCATTGAGCACATCACGCACCCAGGCCGCCCCACGGCCCGCACCGGCCGCGCCGCCATGGTCCGTGTCATGCAGGCTGGCGAGGCCGCGTGCATTGCGGCCAAAGAGGCGCGGCGTGCGCAGCGCAGCCTCAGCATCCACCAGCACATAATCAATGGAATAGCGAAAAGCGTTTTCCACCGCCCCTTTGCGCCCATGCCATGTGTGGCCTGCGATATGGTCGATCCCGCTCATGCGGCGGCCCGTGCCTCGCGTGCGCTCAGCGCGTCCACCACATCAACAGCGCTGCTGAGCCCGTCCTCGTGGAAGCCGTTCTTCATCCACGCGCCACAGAACCATGTGTTCTGCGCGCCGTTGCTGGCCGCAATACGGCTTTGGGCGGCCAGAGCGGCTGTGTTGTAGACGGGATGGCGCAGCGTGACGCGATCATAGATCAGCTCTTCGCGGATGGGGCGCGTGGTGTTGAGCGTGACGAAATGCGGATCGGTCTCGGGGATGGGTTGCAGCTTGTTCATCCAATAGGTGAGATCAATCTGACCCGTGCTCTTGCCCGCCGCCTCGGTATAGTTCCAGCTAGACCAGACGGCCCTTTTTCGCGGCATGATGTTTGCGTCCGCATGCA
>CALGEH010000223.1 GCA_937881735.1 uncultured Shimia sp. | reverse complement strand
TAGTGCCCTCAAGCGGCAATATCGGCGCAGCCGAGGCCGTTGATCAGACTTTCCATAGGTAGGATTTGCCTCAAACCCGCGCGGACCTGCGCATCAAAAAGCCCCGGCACGCGCAGACGGGCCGGGGCTCATTGGTCTCAAAACGCGGGTGCAATTCCCGGTATCAGGTGGGCATCTTCGTGGTGCGCAGATAGGGCAGCTTGGCTTCATAGTCACCAAAGCGCGCCTTCGCATCCTCGTTCGATACGGCGGCGGTGATAATCACATCCTCGCCCTGGTTCCAGTTGGCAGGCGTCGCCACCTGATGCTTGGCCGTCAGCTGAATGGAATCAAGCGCACGCAGGATCTCGTCAAAGTTCCGGCCCGTGGTCATGGGATAGGTCAGCGACAGCTTCACCTTCTTGTCCGGCCCGATCACGAAGACGGTCCGCACGGTGGCATTATCCGCAGGCGTGCGCCCTTCGGACGAATCCCCCGCAGCGGCAGGCAGCATGTCGTAAAGCTTGGCCACTTTCAGATCAGTATCACCAATCATCGGATAGCTCACGTTATTGCCTGTATAGGTCGTGATATCGGCCTTCCAACGGTTGTGATCCTCGACCGGATCAACGGAGATGCCGATGATTTTGGCGTTGCGCTTGGCGAACTCGGGGGCCATCCCTGCCATCATACCCAACTCTGTTGTGCAAACGGGCGTGAAATCCTTGGGATGCGAGAACATGACGGCATAGCCATCCCCGATCCAGTCATGAAAATTGATCTCGCCTTCGGTCGTGTCAGCGGTGAAATCCGGTGCAATGTCATTGATACGCAGTGCCATTGGAATGTCCTCTTCCTTGGGTTTGACGACTCACTTCTCAAGATAAGGGGGGGCGCGCTGATTTGCACCCCCCGCGAGGCTTGCGGGCGCGCGCGGCAAGTGCCACTCTGCGCCCAAAGCACCGGAAGCTTCGCTTTCGGCCATGACTATATGGGAGATTGAGACATGATTGAGAAACGTCAGTTCTATATCAACGGCGCGTGGCTGGACCCGGTTGCGGGCACCGATCACGAGGTGATCAACCCCTCCAACGAGGAGGCCTGCGCGATCATCAGCCTGGGTGGTCAAGCCGACACGGACGCGGCCGTCGCCGCCGCAAAAGCCGCCTTTCCCGCATGGATGGCCACCCCTGTGGCCGACCGTATCGCGATGGCCGAAAAACTGATGGCAGCCTATGATGCGCGCGCCGAAGACATGGCCCAAGCGATCAGCCTTGAGATGGGCGCACCCATCGATATGGCGCGCTCGGATCAAACGGGGGCCGGGTCCTATCACATCGGCGGCTTCATCAATGCAGCCAAGGAATTCCAATTCGACCACGTGCACGACCCCAATACGCCCGGCTCGATGATCTTTCACGAGCCGATTGGCGTCGTGGCGTTGATCACGCCATGGAACTGGCCAATGAACCAAGTGACGTTGAAAGTTGTGGCCGCCGCGATTGCAGGCTGCACAATGGTTCTGAAACCCTCCGAAGAATCGCCTCTGTCCTCGATCGTCTTTGCCGAGATGATGGACGCGGCAGGCTTCCCTGCCGGGGTGTTCAACCTCGTCAATGGCGATGGTGTGGGCGTGGGGACCCAGCTCAGCACGCATGAGGACGTGGATATGGTGAGCTTCACAGGCTCGTCGCGCGCCGGTAAGCTGATCTCCAAGGCCGCCGCCGATACGCTCAAACGCGTCAGCCTTGAGCTGGGTGGGAAGGGTGCGAACCTGATCTTCGACGACGCTGATGAGAAGGCCGTGAAGCGTGGCGTTCTGCACTGCATGAACAACTCGGGCCAGTCGTGCAACGCCCCCACCCGGATGATCGTGCAGCGCGGCGTCTATGACCAAGCGGTCGAGACGGCGGCCGAGGTGGCCAACAGCATCAAAGTAGGTCCCGCAAGCGAGAGTGGCCGCCATATCGGCCCCGTGGTCAACGCGGTGCAGTTCGGCAAGATTCAGGACCTCATCCAAACTGGCATCGACGAGGGCGCACGCCTTGTCGCAGGTGGCACAGGCCGACCCGAGGGCATGAACAGGGGCTTTTACGTCCGCCCAACGGTGTTTGCCGACGTGACCCCTGATATGACCATCGCGCGTGAAGAAATCTTCGGTCCCGTGCTGTCGATCATGGCGTTCGACACCGAGGAAGAGGGGATTGCGATGGCCAATGACACGGTCTACGGCCTCACCAATTATGCCCAAACGGGCGATCCGTCCCGCGCCAACCGTCTTGCCCGTGCCTTGCGCGCCGGGATGGTTGAGATCAACGGCCAAAGCCGTGGCGCGGCGGCCCCTTTCGGCGGGATGAAGCAATCGGGCAATGGGCGCGAAGGCGGGAAATGGGGCATCGAGGATTTCCTCGAGGTCAAATCCGTCTCGGGCTACACGCCCGGCGCCTAAACGACAGGGCGGCGGCGCGGCATTGCTGCGCCGCCGTTCCAAAGATACGGCTAAAGCCCCTGGTTTTCGCCTAACCCACCACGCTCTGGTCGCTATCTTTCCGACACGCCCAAAACCCTCTATAGCGGGCCTATGAGCACACCCCCAGATATCACCCGCGCTCCGTTCGAGGGCGAAACCGTGCACAAGCGCGATATCTTTTCCGAGACTGTCTCGGGAATCCTCAAAGGCGTGCCAGATTTCCCCGTTGTTCTGCGCAAGCTCGACACCGTGCCGCTTTACGCAAAGCCCATCGCATGGGCATTGGCGCGCAAGGAAATCAAAGCCTTGCGCGCGGTCAAAGGGATCGAAGGCTGCCCATTGCTGATCCGTGTCGACCACACCGGGCTTTTGCGCAGCTGGACACGCGGCACGCCGCTGCAACTGGCCAAACCCGATGATGCGGCGTGGTACAAGGACGCAAAGCGCCTCTTGCGCGAAATGCGCCGCGCCGGCGTCACCCATAACGATATCGCCAAGCCGCAAAACTGGCTGCGCACGCCCGAGGGCCGTGCCGCCGTGATCGACTTTCAACTGGCCTCGGTGCATCGCCGCCGTGGCCCTCTCTTTCGCACCATGGCGCGCGAGGATTTGCGCCACCTCCTGAAGCAAAAACGCGCCTACGCGCCACATCTTCTGACGCCTGCGGAGCACAACATGCTCGCACGCAAGGCCCTGCCTGCGCGGCTCTGGATGGCTACGGGCAAGCGGGGCTATAACTTCATCACGCGCCGCGTGATGAACTGGTCCGATGGAGAAGGCACAGAAGACCGGATAGAACGCGATGGTCCCGCGATCACCGCTGCACTCATGGCGCATCCCGAGGTCAGGGACGTAGCGCTTTGCACCTATGCCCTGCCAGCCAAGGGCGTCGGGCTCTATGCGTTTGTAGAAACGGGTCTGACTGCCGAGACGCTGGCCGCATCCCTTAGTCCAGCACCCGAACTGATCCAAACCACGCCAACCTTACCCCGCCATGCGGATGGGTCTCCGCGCATGGATATCCTCAGCCTCATCGCCGCCAATCGCCTTGACGAGTTGGCCGAGCTCAGCGCCGCCGACCCCGCGCTAGGGTCCAAGTTGAAACCACTCACCGCAAACCGCATGAACCTCACCGACCGCGTGCTGCGTTCTTAAAGGCCGGGATAAATATACCAATCATCATCACGTGACAGGTCGGTATGGATACGCTTATACCCGTTTCGCGTCATCAAGTTATACATATCTTCTCGGCGCGGTTCGAAATTATGCTCCACGGAGAAGAAGCGAAACTTATGCTTCGAAAAATCAAACGCTTCCATGATCGTGTTTTCGCTGCCTTCGGTGTCGCAAGAGACATAATCTATGATCTCCGGCGCGCCGTGCTCAGCCAGAAGATCATTCAGAGAGACCGTTTCAACCTTGTATTGGGTCCCGCGCATTTGCCGCCGTTTTGGAACAAACTCGGATATACCGGAATTCTCTCCACGCGGCGCAAGCGTGAATTCCACCATCTCACCCGTGCGCGGTGCAACGCAGCGCTCGTCAATTGCACAAGACCTGTTGCTCTTAAGCGCATCTTGCCAAATACGGCCGGGTTCCGCGACGATCCCGGTCCACCCGAACTCTTTCTCCATCAACCAACTGTTGTTCAGATCGACCCCATTGGTCGCGCCGAACTCCACAAAATACCCATCGCGTTTGAAGTTCAAATGGGACAGCACCATTACATCTTGCCGCATTTGAGATTTGGAGCGCATCATCAAATCCAAAACGCGCACCACATGATGCTCTGGCACGGCGCGCAGCACGTTCAAATCGAACCACGCAAATTCGCGGGCCTTCATCTCTTCGTAACGACGCTTTTTGTTGATGTGGTATTTTTTGAACACGGTGAAAGTCTCGTCCGTTCTTTGGAAGCCGCAGACCAACCATCAGCCCACCTCTTGTGATAGCAAACCTGTTGGGATTATCAAATCAGAACTCCGCTTTACTGCGAAACTTCATACCCCGCCCTCCATCTGGGTGACGCAGGCGGAGCTCCTCGGAATGCAGCATCATCCGCGGATGCTCCAGCGCCGCTCCGCTGGCATAAAACGGATCACCCAAGATAGGGTGACCCAGCGCAAGCATATGCACCCGAAGCTGATGCGTGCGCCCCGTGTGCGGGCTGAGGCGCACCCGGCTCTCGCCACCGCTCGCCTTCAAAACCTTGTATTCGGTCCGCGCCGCCTTGCCGGTCTCGTGGCACACCATCTGCCTGGGCCGGTTGGGCCAGTCCACGATCAGCGGCAGATCGACCTCGCCCACCTGCGGCTCCAGATGCCCCTCGACCCGTGCCACATAGGTCTTCTTCACATATCGTTTCTCAAATTGCAGTCCCAAATGCCGCTGGGCATGGGGGCTCACCGCAAAGACCATCACGCCCGAGGTATCGCGGTCCAGGCGGTGCACCAAAAGGGCCATGGGAAAGGCCTCGACCACCCTTGCCTGCAAGCAATCAGCAAGCTCCGGCCCTTTGCCCGGCACGGATAAAAGCCCCGCAGGTTTGTTGACGATCAATATCTCATGATCGGCATGCAGCACTTCAAGCGGCGTGTCTGGCGGGCAATACTCTGTCATGCCCGCCCTATAGCAAAGCCCGGGCGAGGCCACACGCCCTTTCCGCTCGCGCATGGGCTACCGGCCTGAAATCGAGGCTCGGCCCACCGGCTACACGTCCCAAAACCGGCGCACGGCCCCCGCTCGGGGGTTGAGCTGATTGCGCTCAGACCTTGGTGCGCTCCGCTTTGGGATCATACATCGGCTTCAACGATGCATCAGCCTTCACACGGGTCCCGGCCACGTCGATCTCATAGGATGACGCCAGCACCTCTGCGGCTGTTTCGCCTTTGCATGGCACATAACCCATGCCAATCGCACCGCCCAAGTGGTGGCCGTAATTTCCAGAACTGATATAGCCCACAATCTCACCATCGCGCAGGATCGGCTCGTGGTGATACAGAAGCGGCTCCGGATCGGTCAGCTTGAACTGCACCATGCGCAAGGCCAGCCCCTCGTCCTTTTTGCGCAGCACCGCATCACGACCAATGAAATCAGGCTTCGCCGTCTTCACAGCAAAGCCAAGCCCGGCCTCCAGAACATGGTCCTCCGAGGTAATATCATGCCCGAAATGCCTAAAGCCCTTCTCGATCCGGCAGCTATCCATCATGTGCATCCCGCAAAGCTTCAGCCCATGATCCTGACCCGCTTGGTGCAGCACCTCGAAGGCATGGCCTGCCATATCGGCGCTTACATAGACTTCCCAGCCAAGCTCGCCCACATATGTCACACGGTGCACCCGCGCGAGCCCCATGCCCAACTCGATCTCTTGCGCCGTGCCAAACGGGTTGGCCGCGTTGGAGAAATCCGCAGGTGACACGGCTTGAAGCAGATCGCGCGCCTTGGGGCCCATCACGGCCAGAACACCCTCGCCCGCCGTCACGTCCGTGATCACCACGTTGAAGTTGCCCTTGTGGCGCGCCATCCATGTCTGATCAGCCAGACGCGTCGCGCCGGGCGTGACCACCAGATAGGCCGTCTCGGAGAGGCGTGTCACGGTCACATCCGCCTCGATGCCGCCCATGGAATTCAGAAATTGCGTGTAGACGATCTTGCCCACGGGCACTGCATAATCGCCTCCACCCACATGGTTCAGAAAGGCTTCGGCATCCGGCCCTTCGACGCGCAGCTTGCCGAAGGACGACATGTCATACATGCCCACGCCATTGCGGATCGCATGATGCTCAGCCGCGGAGTTCTCGAACCAGTTCTGCCGCTTCCACGAATACTCATATTCGGGTTTCTGCCCCTCATTGGTGAACCAGTTCGCGCGTTCCCAGCCGCCCGCCTCGCCCATGACGGCGCCTTGCTCCAGCAGGTGATGGTGAAAGGGTGTGCGCCTGATCCCGCGCGCCGTGGCCATCTGACGATAGGGGAAGTGGTCGGCATAAAGCAGGCCCAGCGTTTCTTTGGACCGCTCAAAAAGGTAGTGTTTGTTGCCCTGAAAGGGCTGCATCCGGGAAATATCGACCGAGCCCAGATCAAACGGCTTCTCGCCGGTTTCCATCCACTGGCTCAGCGCATGACCCGCGCCCCCTGCCGACTGGATGCCAATGGAGTTGAACCCGCACGCGACCCAGACATTGTCCATCTCGGGCGCGAGGCCGAGGTGATAGGCGTCATCCGGCGTAAAGCTCTCGGGTCCGTTGAAGAAGGTGTGGATGCCAGCCTCGGCCAGCATCGGCATCCGGTTGCAGGCATTTTCCAATATGGGCTCAAAATGGTCAAAATCCTCAGGCAGCTGATCAAACTCGAAACTGTCGGGGATGCCGTCCATGCCCCAGGGCTTGGAGTTCGGCTCAAACGCGCCCAAAAGCATCTTGCCCGCGTCTTCCTTGTAATAAGCGCACTCATCGGGCACGCGCAGCACTGGCATCTGGCTGAGGCCCTCGATGGCCTCAGTCACGATATAGAAATGCTCACACGCATGGAGCGGGACGTTGATGCCCGCCATCCGGCCAACCTCTCGGCCCCACATGCCCGCGCAATTCACGATCACGTCGCAGGCCATATGTCCTGTCGCCGCGCCGTCATCGCTGGCCCAGTCCACGCCGGTAACCCGTCGACCGGTCCGTGCAATGCCCGTCACCTTCACACGTTCCTTAACCACAGCACCGCTCTGCCGCGCGCCCTTCGCCAGAGCAAGGGCGATATTGGCCGGGTCGGCCTGCCCGTCTGTCGGCAACCAAACGCCACCCGTCACCCCTTCGATATTGATATGCTCGTAGCGTGCTTTGACCTCATCGGGCGACAACTCTTCCACCGGGACACCAAACGCCCGCGCCATGGCCGCCTGCCGGTGTAACTCCTCAAGCCGCTCATCCGTCAGCGCAGCCGATACGGAACCAACCTGCCGAAACCCTGTGGCAACACCCGTTTCTTCCTCGAGTCGGGTGTAAAGCTCTGCCGAGTACCGGGCGAGCTTAGTCATGCTGGCGGATGCGCGCAGTTGCCCGATAAGTCCCGCCGCGTGCCATGTTGTTCCGGAGGTGAGTTGTTTGCGCTCCAGAAGCACCACATCTGTCCAGCCCATCTTGGCCAGATGATACGCGACAGAGCAGCCGATGACGCCGCCGCCGATGATGACCACACGGGCCTGTGTTGGAAGGTCCATTCTTGTTTCTCCTGAGAAATTATGCGGGCGCCGCGCGCCTCAGACGATAGTGCGGCCAGCGGCGCGCAAACGGCGTGCCATTTCAGCAATGTGATCGGGTCCAACCTCACAGCAGCCACCTACAATTGTTGCACCCTGCTCGACCCATGCCATGGCAAAATCGGCATAGGCCTCTGGGCCGAGATCAACCCGTTGCTCAAGAGCATCCACCGTAGGGCTATCTTGCAGGAACCCTTCGGAAATGCGGGTAAACCCGTTGGCATAAGCCCCGAACGGCAGGCCAAACGCCGCGATAAGCGGCACGCCGGCGCTCACCGCTTCAGGGCGCGAGCAGTTGATCAAAAGCGCGTCCGGCTTGAACTCCGCCAGCACCGGTGCCAATTCGCTCAGCGCCTCGCCCGAGCGCAGGATCGTGCCGTCATCATCATCCACCGACACCGACAGCCACACGGGCACTGTCGCATCCGCACAGCCTGTGAGAGTAGCGCGCGCCTGCATCACCGACGACACCGTCTCAATGAGGATCAGATCGACTCGCCTGTCCATCATCTCCACCAATTCCGCAAAGACGGGGGCCGCAACCTCTACGCTGGGCGAGATATCCGGGCGATAGGATGCGCCGAGAGGCCCGAGCGCGCCTGCGATGCGGCCCGCGCCATGCGCCGCGCGGGCGCGCTCAGCCTGCACCAGAGCCGTATCCACAAGCTCGGACACCTTATCCTCCAACCCGACCTTCACGAGGCGGTCGCGGTGCACCGCATAGGTGTTGGCCGTGGCGATCGTGGCACCAACGCGGTAATAATCGGCGTGCACGTCGCCCACAACATCGGGCTTGTCGATCATCACGGCGGTGGACCACAAATGTGTCGCACGGTCGCCCGAGCGTTTGACGATCTCCTGCCCGATGGAGCCGTCAAGAAGTGTGATATCGGTCATGACTTGGTCTTTCCTGAATGCGCAGGCGGCAAGCGCCCCGATGTCCCGCACCAATGCTGGGATGAATGAACCTGCGCCTCGATGAAGAGGCGCAGGGAAGGTGTCAGGCGCGCAGCCGCGCGTTTTCCGGATCCCAGAGCGGTGCATCCGTCTGCACCGTGGCCCGGCGGCGGTGGCCGTAGATCTCCACCTCAAGCTCAGTGCCCGGTGCAGCCAGTTCGGCCCGCACCATGCCCAGCGCGATGGAGGCCCCAACCCGGTAGCCCCAATCACCCGATGTGGTCTCACCCACCACCTCGTTGCCATGCCAAAGCGTAGACATGTAAGGCGCGTCCGCGTCACCCGCATCCACGATCAGCTGAACAAAGCGTTTGGCGCTGCCTTGCTGCTTTTCGGATTGCAGCGCCGCCTTGCCCACAAAATCCTGTGGCTTGTCAAACTTGATGAATCGCTCAAGACCTCCCTCAAGCAGGCTGTAGTCGGTCGAAAGGTCGCCCTTCCACGCGCGATAGCCTTTCTCGATCCGCAAGGAGTTGAGCGCATACATCCCAAACGGTTTCGCGCCCGCATCAAGGATCGCCTCGTAGATCGCCGGCATGTCCTCCATGGCCGCGTGCACCTCCCAACCCAGCTCCCCGGCAAAGGACACCCGAGCGAGGAAGGCCTTCTTACCTGCGACGGTGGCGTGCTGATGGGTCAGCCAGCCAAGGCTGAGATCGGCGTCCGTCAGCGGCCCAAGCACCTCTCGCGAGGTCGGCCCGGTGACGATCAGCGCGCTGCGCTCGGTTGTGGTTTCCTTGACGCTCACACCTTCGGGCACGGATTGGCGGATCAGATCACCGTCATGCCATTGCGCGGTGGCGGCGGTGATCAGGACAAAGCTGTCCTCCTCCAGCCGAATGCACGAAAGCTCGGTCAGAATGCGGCCACGCCTGTCGGACACATAAACAAGGTTCATACGGCCGATCTTGGGCAGCGCCCCGGTCACAAAGCCGCGCAGCCATTCATCCGCGCCCGAACCGGTGACCCAGAACCGCGAGAACCCCGGCAGGTCGAGCACACCGCACGCATCGCGCACCGCCTCGCATTCCTCGCGGATGCGCTGCTCCCACGGGCCTTTGCGGCCCCATGTCTGGGTCGATTCTTCGGACGTGTCGTCGCCGGGTTTGGCGAACCAATTAGCCCGCTCCCATCCGTTATAGGCACCCATCACCGCACCCAGCTCGCGCAGCTTGGCATCGTTGGGGCTGAGTTTCTTGTCACGCCCTCCGGGCCATTCGTGGCGGGGGAAGTGCATGGCATATTCGTGGCCATAGACCTCCATCGCCTTTGCGTGGCAGTGGTCATGGTCGGTGTAATCAGTGAAGCGGCGCGGATCGACGGCCCACATGTCATGCTCGGTCTCGCCATGCATGATCCACTCGGCCGCCACCTTGCCCGCACCACCACCTTGGGTGATGCCAAAGGTAAAGACGCAAGCCTCGAACGCATTGGGCACGCCCGGCATTGGGCCAACCAGCGGCAGACCATCGGGCGCGTAAGGTATGGGGCCGTTTATGACCCGGCCGACGCCTGCCTCGCCCAGAATGGGCACGCGGGCCATGGCGTCCTCAATATACCATTCTAGCCGCTCCAGATCGTCGGGATAAAGCTGAAAGCTGAAATCCTCGGGCATGGGATCATCGGGGGTGACCCAATGAGCTTTGCAGTTGCGCTCATACGGGCCGAGGTTCAGGCCGTTCTTGTCCTGCCGCAGATAATAGGAGCTGTCCACATCCCGCAAGAGCGGGACCTTGTGGCCCTGCTCAGCGGTCCATTCGGCCAGCGCGGGGATTTCCTCGGTCAGGAAATACTGATGGCTCATCGTGACCATCGGCACGGTGCGTCCGCCATAGGGCTTGAACCATTCACCCACGCGCTGCGCATAATATCCTGCCGCGTTGACGACCTTTTCGCAGCGTATATCGCCTTTGTGGGTATGCACGATCCACTCATCGCCCTCGCGGCTGACGCCAGTGGCGGGGCAGAACCGCTCAATCCGCGCGCCCATCTGTCGCGCGCCCTTGGCCAGCGCCTGGGTCAGTTGTGCAGGATCAATATCGCCATCCGCCGGGTCCCAAAGCGCGCCTTCGAGGTCGTGCGTCTCGATGAAGGGATACTTCTCCTTGATGTCGCCCAAAGACATGATGCTCAAGTCCAGCCCCTGATGCGCACCCATTGAACGGGCGCGCTCAAATTCCTGCATCCGCTCCTTGCTATGCGCCAGACGGACGGAACCGGTGACGTGGTAGTTCATCGGGTAATCCACCTCCGTCTCCAGCCGCGAATAGAGGTCGAGCGAATAGCGCTGCATGTTCATCACGGCCCAAGAGGTCGAGAAGCTCGGACAATTGCCCGCCGCGTGCCATGTAGAGCCCGCCGTCAGCTCGTTTTTCTCCAAAAGGACGCAATCAGACCAGCCGCCCTTGGCAAGGTGATAGAGGGTCGAGGCGCCGACAACGCCGCCGCCAATGACGACGACGCGGGCCGTGGTGGGGAAATCGCTCATGGGGTTGGGTCTCCGTTGGGTCGGGTTGGAAAAGCCTGCGGGGGCATACGGTCTTTGATGCTCATGACCTACTCAATAAACTGGCGGGGCGATGACCCAGAGGGCCACGCAGGGAATGTCGTAAGGATTGGCCCATTCATGCACCTCACCCCTTATGCGGAAACTGTCACCGGGGCCGACCGTAAAGGCACGCTCGCCGATCCGCAGATCGAGCTTTCCCGACAGGATGTACCCCACCTCCTGCGTCGGACGCGATTTGGCGGCAGGAACGGCGCTGTGTGGAGCGAAAGTGGAGTGGACCACTTCGAAATCATCCGTCAGATCAGGGGAGAGAAGCTCCTCAGTCAGCCCTTCAATATCCGCACCAATGGGCCTGCGCGCACCTCGGCGCACAATATAGCCCGCCTCCTCCGCAGGGGCGGGGGCATGCGCGAAAAGAAGCGATGTCGGCACGCCCATGGCCGCCGAGATTTCGTGCAAATCGTCAACAGATGGGGTGGAGAGGTCACGCTCCACTTGGCTCAACCAGCCCACCGACCGGCCCAATGCCTCGGCCAGATCGCTCAGCGTGATACCGCGCGATTTGCGCAGCGCCCGAAGGTCAGCGCCCAATGTGCGTGTCGCGGAGATGGCTGTTTGGTGCACGCGGAGGCGCCTATGAAAAAACTCGGTGAAATTTCACGCTGCGATGATTCTATGAAAATATCAAATGTTTTTTCACGCCGCATCGCCGCAAATCTTCAACGTGCGAAGGTCTGCCGCAAAAGTCGGCTTAATCCCGCGGAATCAGCCTCGCCAAATGCGCTGGGTTGATCACTGTCAATGTCGAGCACCGCGATGAGCGCGCCGGACGCGTCATGCACCGGCAGCACGATCTCGGAAAGAGTGGAGTTGGCGCAGGCGATATGACCGTCGAAAGCGTGCACATCATCTACCAGCTGCACCTCACCGCTGCGCGCCGCCGCCCCGCAAACGCCGCGCGAGAAGGGGATTTGCAAGCATCCATGGCTACCCTGATAGGGTCCGATCTTGAGCATCTCAGGCCCAGTCACACGGTAAAACCCGGTCCAGTCGAAGCGGTCGTCGGCATGGTGCAGCTCACACACCATCGTGGCCATGAGGGCGACGGGATCGTCCTCTCCCTCAGTAAGGGCCGCGAGGGTTTTAGCGATTTGGGCATAGTCGATGCGCATGGGCAGGGGCCTTTGCTGTCGAGGGTGGCGGTCCTGAGCCGTCCTTACCGAATAGTAACGAATGAGGTCTAGAGGTGTTGCCAAGATAATCTAACGCATGGAGCAATCATGGATCTGTCGAGCACTGTATCGGGTCACTACACCATCATTACTGTCAACGCACCCCGCATCGATTCCGCGGCCGCGATCCAGTTCAAGGACGCGATGCGCGCCGCGACACAGAATGCAGCCGGCACCATCGTTCTGGATCTCGGCCATGTCGGATTTATCGATTCGAGTGGGCTTGGCGCTGTCGTGGCCTCAATGAAGCAACTGAGCGGGGGGCAACGGCTGGATCTCGCGGCCCTGAAGCCCGATGTGGCCAAGGTGTTTCGCCTGACG
>CALGEH010000222.1 GCA_937881735.1 uncultured Shimia sp. | reverse complement strand
CTTTTCTGATCGTCGCGGAGTAAAATTCCGCCACTTTATCACCTGATGTTTTAGAACGGAGGGTGGGGAGATGTATTCTGTGGATATATATGCTCGGGTTCGGCGTGCGTGCCATGTTGATGGTACAAGCAAACGCGAAGCTGGCCGTCGGTTTGGAATAGACCGCAAGACGGTTTCGAAGATTTTGGAGCACCGGTTGCCCCCTGGTTATCGTCGGGATGGCCCGCCTGTTCGCCCGAAGCTGGATGCGTTTACGGGCCTCATTGATCAGATTCTGGCAAAGGATAAGGATCTGATCAAAAAGCAACGCCACACGGCGAAGCGGATTTATGAGCGTCTTCGTGACGATCACGGGTTCACGGGTGGCATTACGATTGTGACGGATTATGTTCGAGAGGCAAAACGCCGAACCCGTGAAGTGTTTGTGCCTTTGTCCCATGCCCCCGGCCATGCTCAGGTTGACTTTGGCGAGACGCTTGGAGTTATCGGCGGGGTTGAATGCAAGCTTCATTATTTTGCGATGACTTTGCCCCATTCAGATGCCGTTTTTGTAAAGACCTACCCCCGAGAGACCACGGAAGCCTTTTGTGATGGCCACAATGCGGCTTTGGCTTTCTTTGGCGGCACCCCACAATCGATCCTTTACGACAACACCACTATTGCCGTCGCCAGGATTCTGGGGGATGGCAAGCGCGAACGCACCAAAACCTTTTCGGAGCTACAATCCCATTATCTTTTTGAGGACAAGTTTGGTCGCCCGGGCAAAGGGAACGACAAAGGCAATGTCGAGGGCATGATTGGTTACGCGCGACGGAACTTCTTGGTTCCGGCCCCTCGGGCGGTCAGCTTTGATACGTTGAATGCCAAACTTGAGGAGCAATGTATTCAACGGCAGGGCCATGTTCTGCGCGGCCATTCAGAGAGCATCGGTGAACGGATGTTGCGGGGTTTGGATGTTCTGATGGCGTTGCCGCCGGTCTCTTATGACGCCTGTGAGAAGGTGAGCACACGGGCAACTTCCATCTCGATGGTTCGGTATCGTTGCAATGATTATTCTGTTCCTGTGGCTTATGCCCATCGCGAGGTGCAGGTGCGTGGTTATGTCCACGAGGTTGTCATCGGCTGTGGAACAGAGATCATCGCCCGGCACAAACGCTCTTATGACAAGGCGGATATGGTGTTTGATCCGCTGCATATTCTGGCACTCCTGGAGCGAAAGGTCGGCGCCTTGGATCAAGCGGCCGCCTTACAGGGCTGGGAGCTTCCGGAAGTTTTTCCCACGCTGCGCCGCCTGCTGGAAGCAAGGATGGGGACAAAAGGCAAACGCGAATATGTGCAGGTTTTGCGACTTCTGGAGACCTTCGAGATGGCACATGTGCAGGGCGCGATCAAACACGCTCTTGAGCTGGGCGCTATCGGGTATGATGCGGTAAAGCATCTTGTTCTTTGCAGGATCGAGAAACGCCCACCAAGGCTTGATCTGGATATTTACCCGTATTTGCCAAGGGCTCAGGTGGAAACGACAAAACCCGCCAGTTACATGAGCTTGATGACACGGGTGCCGGCATGACAGATGCGCCACAAGTGCTGTTGGCCCATCATCTCAAAAAATTGCGACTGCCTACGTTCCAAAGTGAATATGCCAAACAGGCACAACAATGTGCTGCTGAGAACAAGGACCATGTAGCCTATCTTTTGCGCCTGTGCGAGTTGGAGCTGATTGAACGGGAACGGCGCATGATTGAGCGGCGGATCAAGGCTGCAAAGTTCCCCGCAACCAAAAGCCTGGACAGCTTTGACTTCAAGGTCATCCCTTCGCTGAACAAAGTCCTGACCATGGAATTAGCACGCGGAGAGTTCATTGATCGCCGTGAGAACATCATTGCCTTGGGGCCAAGCGGCACTGGAAAAACCCACATTGCTCTGGGCCTGGGGCTGGCCGCCTGCCAAAAAGGCCGGAAGGTAAGGTTTACAACCGCTGCGGCCCTCGTTCACGAGCTGATTGAAGCCGCAGATGAACGGCACCTGCAGCGCTTGCAAAAACAGCTGGTCAGCCAGGACCTGTTGATCATTGATGAATTGGGCTTCGTCCCCCTCAGCAAAACCGGCGCCGAATTGCTCTTTGAGGTCATCTCTCAGCGCTATGAACGAGGCTCCATCATCATCACCTCAAATCTGCCGTTCGATGAATGGACTGAAGTCTTTGGCGCTGAACGTCTGACCGGGGCCATTCTGGATCGTCTCACCCATCATGTGAACATCCTGGAGATGAACGGCGAAAGCTACCGGTTACGGCAAAGTAAAAACTCTAAAACACAGAGTTGAAAACACCAAACAGAACACGCTGGCTTTCCGCAAACGCGCCTTGGCACCCGTTAGCCATTTGGAGAGCACGTGTGCCAAGGCGCTGTCCAAACTGGACCCAATGGCCCTATTTTACTCCGGGACGTTGGCCCCAATTTACACTGGGATTGACACCTGCGTGACGAATGCCTCTACGATGTTGTCGATGTAGATCAGCGCGTTATCCAAACCCATCCAAGCATGCGGATTGGGCTTGCCCTCGTAGCTGCCCGAGGAAATCGAAATCGGGTCGATTCCGTCAGTTAGCGTTGCGGACGGAACGTCTTCCACGTTGGTAAGGAACTGTTCAAACCAGAGTTCCAAATTCATGCCATTCCACAAGATCAAGTCTGCATCAGACGCCCGCACGATATCTTGCGGTGTCGGCTCGTAGCCGTGAATTTCAGCACCTGGTTTGGTGATGGATACCACGTCAGCCGCGTCGCCCGCTACGTTTGCAGCCATATCGGCCAGCACGGTAAAGGTCGTGACAACTTTCATACGGTTCTCTGCAAAAGCACCAGTGGCAGAGAACGCTATGATAGCCGCGACAGTTGTCGTTTTAAAGAATAGAGATAGCATTTAGTTATCCTGTGGATGAAATTTAGCTTCTATCAGCGCAAATTGTTTGTAACTGTCAATTGGAATTGCGAATGATTTGCAAAAAAAGTTTCCGGTTGGCTATGGAGCTTACACAAGTTTAGGATGACAAGATGAACGCTGTGCCTGACGAGATAAATGATATGCTACGTGATGCAGGTATGCGCGTCACACAACAACGACGAACAGTTATCGCCGCTTACGTGCAAAGCCATGAC
>CALGEH010000221.1 GCA_937881735.1 uncultured Shimia sp. | reverse complement strand
CGCGCCGCATCCAGAGGCGCAAGAGCACTTCCTGCACGAGGTCCTGTGCCTCTGCCTCGCTGTGGGCGAGCCGCCGGGCCAATCGCATCAGATCATCGCTCAAGACGCAAAGCGCCTGCCCGCGATCGCTGTGCGAAGGGTGTCTGGAGCAGGGCATTGGCGCGGTCTCCTTATAGGGGCCTGAGTGAGCCTGACCCTGCGCCCGTGCAAAAGCCCCGGCAATCTGGGGGCTTTCCGCCGATCCTCACCTCAAAGTCGCAAACCCCTCTTTTTGGGCGGCAGAGCGCCGAAGTCTTTGATCCAAATGAGCGGCGCGCTGCCGCAGGCGCCGCCCGGCGCGGGACGAGGGATGCAAACCCGCCCCCATGCATCCTGTGATGTGAGGGCCGCAAAACGGGGCCTTCCATACAGCAACGATAAAAATCGGAGATCTGACATGACAAAATTCATCGCACTGACCCTCGCGCTTGGCGCATTGGCCAACTCGGCAATCGCCATGAGCGACGGAGCGGTTGAGATTGACGCAAATGGCGACGGGCTCATGACCATGGACGAGGTGCAGGCCGTCTACCCGGAGATCACCGCCGAAACCTTCAGCCAGATTGACGCCAATGGCGATGGCGCGCTGGACGATGCCGAAATGGTCTCGGGTCAGGAACAGGGCCTCATCCCTGCGTCGACGGACGGCTAGACTGGCGGAAATTCCCTCAGGGTTTGGCTTGGTTTCTTCCTGAGCATACATCGGCTCTGAGGGATTATGAGGCGCGCCTGTCGCAAGGCGCGCCTCAGCTTTTGGGTGGGGCGCTTCAGGGTGCGGCGCGGCGCAGCATCCCGAAGAGGTCGCGCGGATCGTCGGGATCGGCCAGCAGGTCCAGATCATGATAGAACGCCGTGCCCTTGGTCGCGGCGCGCACGTAGCGAAGGGCGCTGAAGTCCTCAATCGCGAAGCCCACGGAATCAAACAGCGTGATCTGCCGCTCGGAGGTGCGGCCCTTGGCGGTGCCATTGATGACCTGCCAAAGCTCGGTCACGGGATGATCGGGGGCAAGCTGCTGAATCTCGCCCTCGATGCGGGTCTGCTCGGGGAACTCCACGAAGATATCCGAGCGGTGCAGGATCTCGGCGGCAAGCTCCGTCTTGCCGGGGCAATCGCCGCCGATGGCGTTGATATGCACGCCCGCGCCGATCATGTTGTCGGTGAGGATGGTCGCGCATTGCTTGTCCGCGGTGCAAGTGGTGATGATCTGCGCGCTCTCCATGCTGTGCTCAGCGCTGCTGCATTCCACAACCGTGAGGCCCGTGCCCCGTAGGTTCGCCGCGGCTTTGCGTGTGGCCGCCGGGTCAATATCCCAAAGCCGCACCGTGTCGATGCCGCAAATCGCCTTCATCGCGAGGCTCTGAAATTCGGACTGCGCGCCATTGCCGATCATCGCCATGGTCCGCGCGCCTTTGGGGGCCAGATGCTTGGCCACCATGGCCGAGGTCGCGGCGGTGCGCAGCGCGGTCAGGAGTGTCATCTCGCTCAGAAGCACGGGGTAGCCATTGCCCACATCCGCCAAAAGACCAAAGGCGGTGACGGTTTGCAGGCCTTCCTTCATGTTCTTCGGGTGGCCGTTCACGTATTTGAAGCCATACACTTCGCCATCGGAGGTGGGCATAAGCTCAATCACGCCCTCGGCGGAATGGCTTGCCACGCGCGGGGTTTTGTCAAAAAGCTCCCAGCGGTGGAAATCCTCCTCGATGGCGTCGGCGAGGCCGATCAGCATCGGCTCGATCCCGATATGGTGCACAAGCTGCATCATGTGATCGACGCTGACGAAGGGCACAAGGGCCTTGTCGGAGGGATATGGATTGGTCATGGGGGGGCTCCTTGGGGAGGGTGTTATGAAAAGGCGCGCGTGGTGCGGTCGAACACCCGGCGGCCAAGGGCGGAGGCGGCCAGATCGACCATCACCTGCGCGGTGCGGCCACGTTCATCCAGAAACGGATTGAGCTCGACCAGATCGAGCGAGGTCATCAGATCACTGTCGCAGATCATCTCCATCACCAGATGCGCCTCGCGGATCGTGGCCCCGCCCGGCACGGTGGTGCCCACGGCGGGGGCAAAGCTCGGGTCGAGAAAATCTACATCCAACGAGACATGCAGCATCCCGTTCGCCGCTTTCACATCTGCGAGGAAGGCGGCCAGCGGGCTCGCGATACCTGTCTCGTCGATGCGGCGCATGTCGTGGTAGCGGATTTGGGTTTGCTGCAACATCTCACGCTCGGGCGCATCGACGGAGCGCAGGCCCAGCAGGCAGATGTTCTGGTGTGGAACGGGGTGCGTGACTTCTGGAAAACCGTAAAACCCTTCGCGCCCGGTGATATATCCCAGTGGCGTGCCATGCAGGTTGCCCGAGGCAGTGGAGGCCGGCGTGTGGTAGTCGCTATGCGCATCGAGCCAGAGGACATAGAGCGGCCGTTGCGCAGCCGCCGCATGGCGCGCCGCGCCAAGCACGGAGCCAAGCGCCAGCGCGTGATCGCCGCCGAGGAAGATGGGCAGGCCGCGCGGCAGGGTCTCTTCGGCCGCGCGGGCGAGGGCTTTGGTCCAGCCGATCACGTCCGAAGGCGCGTGCAGATGGTCGGGGAGGGCGGTCGGCGCCTGAGCCGCATCGGGTGCGATGTTGCCAAGATCGACGGCGCTGTGCCCCAGACCGGCAATCGCGGCCTCGATCCCCGCCACGCGGTAGGCATCCGGCCCCATAAGACAGCCTTGCCGGGTCTTGCCCGCATCCATAGGCGCGCCGATCAGAAAACAGGTTTTGGGGGTCATGGTGCGTTCCTCGGTTGTAATTTGCCGAATGTGCTGCGCAATAAGGGCGCATATAACCCGCCAAATTGCACGAAATGATAAAAGACTGCTCGAATCGGAGAGGCTATATGGCTGAAATGGATGAAACCGACCGCAAACTGGTTGCGGCACTGCGCCATAACGCACGTGCGGCGTTGTCGGATCTGGCCTTGGAGCTGGGTCTTTCGCGGACCACGGTGCGCGCGCGGATTGAGCGGCTGGAGCGGCGCGGTGAGATTGTGGGTTACTCGGTTGTGTTGCGCGGGGACGTGGCGCGCGACCCGGTGCGCGGGTTGATGATGCTTGGCATCGAGGGGCGTGGGACCGAGCGGGTGCTGCGCCAGTTGGGCGGCTTGAGCGCCGTGCGGGCGGTGCATTCCACCAACGGGCGCTGGGACGTGATCGTGGAGATCGGGACCGCCTCGCTGGAGGCGTTTGATAAAGTGCTGAGCGAGATTCGGCGGCTGGAGGGGGTGGCAACCAGCGAGACGAGCCTTCTGCTGAGCACGCGGAAATCCTCGCTCTAGAGAGCGTTCCTTGGTTCCTGCGGTTGCTCCTCATTGGCAAGACTCGCGCGCAGGCGGTCTTGGAAATAAGCCACGCCCTGCTCGTGCCTTGGCGACAGGGGGCCCGCGCGGTACCCGCCGCTTCGGTAGTTCTTTTGCGTCTCAAGACAGACCTCGAAATCCTCGCGGATCACCTGAAGGTTGTCCTCGATGGTTTTGGCGCGCGCGGCTCTGGTCGCTTCAGACGTATCGGCGAAGTAGAAATTGTAGATCAGTTCAGTGCGCTGATGATCAATGGGGTTGATCCGCGAGGTGTTCATGCCCCCCTCAAAGAGCGACAGTGTCCAGTTTGGCCACATCCACATCCATTTGCCGCGGTAAAACAGCCCCTCGCGCGGCGGCGCGCTCATCCGCACCAGACCGTCAAGTGCAACTGTCTCAAACGCCTCGAACTCGATCGCGCGGTGAAAGGCGGGGTGGATGCCGGGGATGTGGTAGCCCTCGACGAAATTGTCGGTGTAGATTTTCCAGTTGGCGTCAAAGATCAACCGTTCTTCATGGACCCACTGGTAGCTCTCCATCGGTTCGGGTGCGAGCTCCGCTTCCGTGGCGCCAAGTTGCTCCTCAAAGGGCATCTCGGGATCAATCGCCACGAAGAGAAGCCCGCGCCAGATATGCCACTCAACCGTGTCGAGCGCCCAGTCCTCCATCTTGAAATCCGCATCATCGCCCCACCATGGCACGTTCAGAAGCGAGCCGTCATCGCCCCAGACCCATTGGTGATAGGGGCAGCGGATCGTGTTGCAGCGCCCCGTGCCCTCGGGCAAAAGCCGCGCACCGCGGTGACGGCAGACATTTCGGTACGCGCGCAGACCGTCTTTGGCGCGCACGACGAAGACCTTCTGCCCCGCAATCTCGACCGCGATGTAATCGCCGCGCTCCGACAGGCGAGAGGCGGCGCCAAGAAGCTGCCAACTGCGGGTGAAAATATTGGCGACATCCGAGGCGTGGATATCGGGCGAGGTATAGTGGTGGGGATCAAGATTGAGCATGGCCCAACGCTAGGGCCGTGCGCGGGTTTACGTCAAGCGCTCTTGCGCAGGGCAAGCACCCAAAATGCAGCGAGCGTCAGTGCTGCGAGCATATTCCAGCTGGCCATCGACAAGCCCATGAGGGACCAGACCACGGCGTCGCATTGCACTACGAGCGCCGGCACATCGAGGCTGAGCATATCCGCGCCCGTGCCACCCAACCCGCCGGCGCCGCCTGCGCAGGACGAAGGGCCTTCCCACCAGTCGCGCTCAACTCCCGTATGATAAGCGCCGATCCCGGCGGTGGTGAGGGCAGAGAGCAGGCCGAGCCAAATCCACATGTTGCCACCCAAGGCCAGCGCCAAAACGCCAAAGACCACCGCCGCCGCATGGGGCCAACGCTGCCACAGACACATCTGACAAGGCGCGAGACCGCCCAGATGCTGAAACCCAAACGCGGCCAGGAGGAGTGCGAGCGAGCCACCAGCGGCCAAAACGATGAGGGTGCGCGGCCCGAGCATCACAGGAATTTCAGCAGGTAAACCCCGCCCGCCAGAAGCACGACAAAGAGCGTGAACATCAGGCCCAGACGGCGCTCAATAAACTCTTTGATCGGCGCGCCGAACTTCCACAGCAGGGCGGCAACGAGGAAGAACCGAAGGCCCCGTGCCAGAATCGAGGTGAGGATGAACGTGCCCAGCGACATGCCCGTCCAGCCCGACATGATCGTGATGACCTTGTAGGGGAAGGGCGTGACGCCCGCCACGAGCACGGCCCAGAAACCCAGATCGTTGAAGCGGGTGTTGAACTCGGCGATCGCGTCGCCCTTGCCAAGGGCGGCGAGCACGGGCTGGCCGATCTGCTCATAGGCCAGCGCGCCGATTGCATAGCCCAAAAGCCCTCCCAATACGGAGGCCGCCAGCGCCACCCCCGCGATCAGCCATGCCCGGCTGGGGCGCGCCAGGATCATAGGGATCATCAGGACGTCGGGCGGAATGGGAAAGACCGAGCTTTCAATGAACGCGACAAAAGCCAGCACCCAAAGGGCCTGTGGATGCTCGGCCATACGCAGCATCCACTCGTAAAGGCGTCTGATCATCGGGCCGGTCCTTTTGGGTGGCTGCTCTGGTGCAGCGTAGATCTCTTATGTTGGCTGGGTCAAACCATGCAGGGGCAGGGTGGTCAAGCCCGGCGCGCGCCTGCATGTGTGTAAAAAGGCTCCGCAATAAAAACCGCGCTCACGGGTCTGGACGGGCCTGCACAGCTTCGCTAAGCAGTGCGCGTGCCCTTGTGGCGGAATGGTAGACGCAGGGGATTCAAAATCCCCCGCCGCGAGGCGTGCCG
>CALGEH010000220.1 GCA_937881735.1 uncultured Shimia sp. | reverse complement strand
CCCTGTGCCGGTTCAATGCTCAATCATACCGCAGCGCAAAGATCCGCGCAATTTACAGAGGTACCCTGATGTAGTTTCAAGATGCTGCGACAAATTTTTCTTGTGCCGAAGCCTTTGAACCATTGCTCAGCATGCATTGGCGCACTAGAACAAGAGGGGAAACAGGTCGCCGTCCTCCTGCCAAGGGGGCCATGCACGGCCTCAGGACTGAAAATTTAGGAGGCACCTAATGGCAGATGCAGCCATTCATGGTCATGATCACAAAGACGAGCGCAGCTTCTTCACGCGCTGGTTCATGTCCACGAACCACAAAGACATCGGTATTCTTTACCTGATCACTTCGGCGATCGTCGGCCTGATCTCGGTGGCGTTCACAGTCTACATGCGCCTTGAGCTTATGGAGCCCGGTGTGCAGTACATGTGCCTCGAAGGCGCACGTTTCACCGCCGCGGCGGCCGGAGAGTGTACGCCAAACGGCCATTTGTGGAACGTTTTGATCACGTATCACGGCGTCCTGATGATGTTCTTCGTGGTGATTCCGGCCCTTTTCGGTGGGTTTGGTAACTACTTCATGCCCCTTCAAATTGGCGCGCCAGATATGGCTTTCCCGCGCCTCAACAACCTCAGCTACTGGCTTTATGTTGCAGGCACCTCGCTTGGTGTAGCCTCGCTTCTGGCGCCGGGCGGTAGTGGTCAGCTTGGATCCGGCGTGGGCTGGGTGATGTATCCTCCGCTCTCGACGAACGAGCAGGGCATCTCGATGGATCTTGCGATCTTCGCGGTCCACGTGTCGGGCGCGAGCTCGATCCTCGGTGCGATCAACATGATCACGACATTCCTGAACATGCGCGCGCCTGGCATGACGATCTTCAAGGTGCCGCTCTTTTCGTGGTCCATTTTCGTCACCGCATGGCTCATTCTTCTTGCTCTGCCGGTTCTGGCGGGTGCGATTACGATGCTTTTGACCGACCGGAACTTCGGGACCACCTTCTTTGATCCTGCAGGCGGCGGGGATCCAGTGCTCTATCAGCACATCCTGTGGTTCTTCGGCCACCCGGAAGTGTATATCATCATTCTGCCGGGCTTCGGCATCATCAGTCACATCATCGCGACCTTCGCGCGCAAACCGATCTTTGGCTATCTGCCGATGGTCTGGGCCTTGATCGCCATTGGCGCGCTCGGCTTCGTCGTCTGGGCGCACCACATGTACACCGTGGGGATGAGCCTGACGCAGCAATCCTACTTCATGCTTGCGACCATGGTCATTGCGGTGCCCACGGGTGTGAAAGTGTTCAGCTGGATCGCAACCATGTGGCAGGGCTCGATCGAGTTCAAAACACCGATGCTCTGGGCGTTCGGGTTTCTGTTCCTCTTCACCGTGGGCGGCGTGACGGGCATCGTGCTTGCGCAGGCCGGCGTGGATCGCGCCTATCATGACACCTATTACGTCGTGGCGCATTTCCACTATGTGATGAGCCTCGGGGCCGTGTTCGCCATCTTCGCGGGGATCTATTTCTACTTCCCCAAGATGTCCGGGCGTCACATCCCCGAATGGGCCGGCAAGCTGCACTTCTGGGCGATGTTCCTTGGCTCGAACCTGACCTTCTTCCCGCAGCACTTCCTGGGCCGTCAGGGCATGCCGCGCCGTTACATCGACTACCCCGAGGCGTTTGCCTACTGGAACTGGTGGTCTTCGCTCGGTGCGTTCATCTCCTTCGCCAGCTTCGTGTTCTTCTTCGTGGTCATCATCTATGCCCTCTTCCGCGGCGCACGGGTGACTGAGAACAATCCATGGAACGAATACGCCGATACGCTAGAATGGACCCTGCCTTCGCCACCGCCCGAGCACACGTTCGAGCAGCTGCCCAAGCGCGAAGACTGGGACAAGAACCCGGCACACTAAGCCGCTCTAAAATACCAAAAGGCCCCGGATCATCTCCGGGGCCTTTTGCGTTGTAGGGGCGTCGCGATTCAGTAGCCGCCGGATTTGTGTCCGAAGAACACTTTGGTGATTTCTTCCGAAATATCCCACGTCACGCGCGATCCATCCCGCACGAAAAGGCTGTCACCGGAGCCGAGGTCAGTCTCCTCCCCGCTGGTATGATTGATCAGACAGCAGCGCCCGGCGAGGATCATCATAAGCTCATCACCCTGCTCGGTGCACGCGAACCGCCCCGGCGTGCAGCGCCAGATACCCATCCGCGTGGCCTCCCCCGGCCCGCCCGCATCGAGTCGCCCCGAGGCGCGCGGCGTGCCGTCCAATATTCGGTAATCACTCAGAGCGTTGTCGAAGGGCCAATCCTCCAGCGCACCCACGTCATCACCCGGCGTATATCCGATCATGGCGCACCCCGCCCATGGCTGCGGTCATATCCGTTGGGTGCCGGGCTCTGCCAGCCATCCACGGCGCCGGGCGAGGGTGCGAAGACCTCCACCAGAAGCGGATGACACGCGGCCACATCGCTGGAATGCTCGGTTGAGCAATCGCCACCGGGGCAAGCGCTCAGCGCGCCAAGAAGGTCGATTTCGGCGAAAAACTCAAGGTAGTCACCGGGCCGCACGGGACTGGCTTTCATGAAATACTGCCCCGTGTCGCGAGTAAACCCGGTGCACATGAAGACGTTGAGCACGTCATGCACATGGCCCTCGGCCTCCCCAAGGCTCAGCCCCGTCTCGTCGGCCAGGGCGCGGGTCAGGTTGGAATGGCAGCAATGATGATACTGCGCGCCCGAGAGAAGATTGCCCGTATAGGGATCACAGCGCGTGCCGATCACATCATGGACCGAGCCTCCGAACCCGTCGATCCCATACCAGCCCAGAGTGTCTTCCGTGATCGTCGCCATGGGCCGCAGGGTGGGAAACGACGACCACATCCGCTCCCCCGCCGACAGATGAGTGCCATGCAACGCGCGGGATTTACCCGAATAGAACCGCTCGGAAAGGTCTTGTGCGTTCCAAAGGTTCAGATCGCCCACCTGCGGCCCCTCCACCGACGAGATGCGAAAGAACTGCCCCGCCTCGGCGCGAAAGCACGCCGCCTCCCGCGCGGGCACGAGCGTTTCAGAGACCTTTGTGGCCCCTGCCCGCGCCGCCGCATAAAGCGCCATATCGGGAAAGGGCAGCGTCTCGTTGGGATAGCAGATCACCGGTGGGACCGCGCGGCGGGCCTCTGCGTCGCTGGGGCGTTTCATGACATATCTCCTCAACCGGGCGGCGTGTTGCGGCATTCTTTGGGGGGTTTTGTCCCGCGCGTAAAGTCCTCAGCGCCACAAGCCGCGCACCGCCATGCCCGCTGTCCGTCTTGATCTTGGGTGCGGTCTTGCCGCCACCGGCACATCCGCGTGCGCCGGTTGGATAGTAGCAGCACCAGAACAAAGGCGATCAACAGCCCTGCGACAATAATCATCTTGCACCTCCTTGCACCCCGGCAGGGTCTTGCTCAGCCCGTGAAAACAGGGCCTTTCACCAATCGCATGCGCCCTCTATAAGGGCGATTGTCCGGGCGGTCTCAGTCGCGGACCCATTCGTATTTCACCGCAGGACCCACCGCTCATGTCGATATTGTCAAAAATCCCCGGCCTATTCACGCAGGATATGGCAATCGACCTCGGTACAGCCAACACTCTGGTCTACGTCAAGGGCCGCGGCATCATCCTGAGCGAGCCTTCCGTCGTGGCCTACCACGTCAAGGACGGTGTGCGCAAAGTTCTGGCGGTGGGAGAGGACGCAAAGCTCATGCTGGGCCGCACCCCCGGCAGCATCGAGGCGATCCGCCCGATGCGTGAAGGGGTGATTGCCGATTTTGACACGGCCGAGGCGATGATCAAGTATTTCATCCGCAAAGTGCACAAACGCACCACCTTTTCCAAGCCCAAGATCATCGTCTGCGTGCCGCATGGCGCGACCCCGGTCGAGAAACGCGCGATCCGTCAATCGGTCCTGAGCGCGGGTGCGCGCAAGGCGGGTCTGATTGCCGAGCCTATCGCCGCGGCCATCGGCGCGGGCATGCCGATCACCGATCCCACGGGCAACATGGTCGTGGATATCGGCGGCGGGACCACCGAGGTGGCCGTTCTCAGCCTTGGTGATATCGTCTATGCCCGCTCGGTCCGAGTGGGCGGCGACCGTATGGATGAGGCGATCATCAACTATCTGCGCCGTCAGCAGAACCTTTTGGTCGGCGAATCGACCGCAGAGCGGATCAAGACCTCCATCGGCACGGCGCGTATGCCTGACGATGGGCGTGGTACGTCGATGAAAATTCGTGGCCGTGATCTTCTCAATGGTGTGCCCAAAGAGACCGAGATCAGCCAGGCGCAGGTCGCCGAGGCCTTGGCCGAACCCGTGCAGCAGATTTGCGAGGCGGTGATGACAGCCCTTGAGGCGACACCGCCCGATCTGGCCGCCGACATCGTGGACCGGGGCGTGATGCTTACCGGGGGTGGCGCGCTTCTGGGGGATCTGGACCTGGCGCTGCGCGAGCAGACGGGTCTGGCCGTGTCCATCGCCGATGAGAGCCTCAATTGCGTGGCCCTCGGCACCGGAAAAGCGCTGGAATTTGAAAAACAGCTGCGCCACGCCATTGATTACGACAGCTAAGGTGCTTGGGGCTTTGGCCTGCCACACCTATATCTGAGGATCAGGGACCACATCACGCGGGCGCCCCCTGCGCCCCACCCGCGAGGACGCTTTGGCACGTGACCGACGACAGAGCGAAGATTTCACCGGCCCTCTGAAACGCTTGCTTTTGGGGGTGGTGCTGCTGTGCCTGCTCGGAATTTTCCTGCTCTGGCGCATCGACAGCCCACGGGTTGAGCGGTTCCGTGCACAAGTGGTCGACACGGTCGTACCCAATTTCGATTGGGCCATGGCGCCGGTGACGGGCACGGTCAATATTCTGCGCGATTTCCAAAGCTACGAGCGGCTCTATGATCAGAACCGTGAGCTGCGCCGCGAATTGCAGCAGATGACCCAGTGGAAAGAGGCGGCCCTGCAACTGGAGCAGGAAAACGCCCGGCTGCTTGACCTCAACAACGTGCGGCTCGACCCGCGGATGACGTTCATCACCGGCGGCGTGCGCGCCGATAGCGGCTCGCCGTTTCGGCAATCGGTGCTGCTGAATGTGGGCGCGCGCGACGGCATCAAGGATGGCTGGGCCGCAATGGATGGCCTCGGCCTTGTGGGACGGATATCAGGCGTGGGAGATAATTCGGCGCGGGTCATTTTGCTTACCGATACGTCCAGCCGCATCCCCGTCACCGTGCAGCCGTCGGGGCAAACGGCCCTCGTACTGGGTGATAATACCGCCGCGCCGCCCGTCGATTTCATTGAGAACGCAGGGAGCGTGCGGCCCGGCGACCGCGTGATCACATCGGGCGATGGCGGTGTTTTCCCTCCGGGGCTTTTGGTTGGGCAGATAGCACTTGATCCGAGCGGGCGGATGCGCCTGCGCCTTGCCGCCGATTACGAACGGCTGGAGTTTCTGCGGGTGCTGCGCGATCTGGGGGGCGAGACGATTGAAAACCCAGGCGCGCTGATCGAGACCGCACCGCCCACTCCGCCTTCGGACGTGGCCGAGGAAGGCGCGCAAGCGACCGAGGAGGCGCCAAACGATGGTTGAGCATCGCGGCACATATCTGTGGTCCATGCGCGCGCTTTTCGCCCTGCTCTGCCTTGGTATCATTTTCTGGCGGCTTTTGCCGCTCGACATGCTGCCACGCGGCTGGGCGGGGCCTGATCTGATCGCGGCCCTTGCCTTTGCCTGGGTACTTCGCCGTCCTGAATTTGCACCGCCACTCTTGATCGGCCTCATGGTCCTGCTGGCTGATCTGTTGTTTCAACGCCCACCCGGCCTGTGGGCCGCGCTGGTGGTACTGGGGGCGGAGGCTTTGCGCAGCCGCTCGGCTGATCTGCGCGACATGGGCTTTGGCCCGGAATGGCTGACCGTGGCGACGGTCCTCATGATCATGACATTGGCCGAACGGCTTATTCTTGCTATCTTGTTGGTAGATCAGGCCCCGCTGGTGCTCAACCTCATGCAGATGGGTGCCACGATTGCGGCCTATCCTTTCGTGGTCATGGCTTCCGCCCTTTTGGCCCGGGTGCGCAAGATCAGGCCAGGCGATGACAGCAGCATGGGACAACGCACATGAGACGCCCCACACGCGACACGGCCCTGAGCCATCGTAAAATCTCCCGCCGAGGTCTTATCTTGGGGGCGGCGCAGGGCGGGTTTGTTGGGCTTTTGGTCTGGCGGATGCGGCATTTTCAGGTGGAAGAAGCAGATCAGTTCCGCCTCCTGGCCGAAGAAAACCGCATCAAGATCCGCCTCATCCCGCCTGCACGCGGGCAGATTTTTGATCGCAACGGCCTCGTCGTAGCCGAAAACGTGCCAAGCTATCGGATCATGATCGAGCAGGAGGAAGTCGTGGACGTCGATGACCTGATCGAGCGGTTGGGCCGGATCGTGAACCTCGACCCCGAAGAAATCGAGCGCGCCCGCGAGGAGATGCGCCGCACACGCATACACCCGGTCACGCTGGCTGATCGCGTCACATGGGACGAGGTCAGCCGCGTCGCCGTCAACGCCCCCGCCCTGCCCGGCGTGCACCCCGAGGTAGGCCTTTCGCGCCGCTATCCGATGCTGGAGGAATATGCCCATCTGGTCGGCTATGTCGGTCCGGTCAGCGATTACGATCTTGAGCGGATCGAGGCCCCGGATCAGCTTCTGCGCATCCCACGCTTTCAGATTGGCAAGGTCGGCCTTGAGCAGCGGCGCGAAGACATGCTGCGCGGCAAGGCGGGTACCAAGCGTGTTGAACAGAACGCCGCTGGCCGCGTTATCCGCGAGCTTAACCGGCGCGAAGGCGAGCCGGGCAAGGATATCCAGATCACCACGGACAGCCATCTGCAATCCTACATCCATGCCCGCCTGAACGGTGAAAGCGCCGCTGTGGTGGTAATGGATTGCGAGACGGGCGATGTGCTCTCTACCGTCTCCGCGCCGGGGTTCGATCCCAACCTCTTCGTGCGCGGCATCTCCGTGGCGGATTACAAAGCCCTTCTGGATAATAAATATCGCCCGTTGCCAAACAAATCGGTGCAGGGCATCTACCCGCCCGGCTCCACCTTCAAGATGATCACGGCGCTTGCGGCACTGGAAAACGGCACCTCCGTGCCGGACGACACCGTGTATTGCCCCGGCCATCTGGAGGTCAGCGACCGCAGGTTCCACTGCTGGAAACGCGCGGGCCATGGCAATGTCGATCTGGGCAAGTCGCTTCAGGAAAGCTGCGATGTCTACTACTATGAAATGGCCCTGCGGACAGGGATCGAGAAGATTTCCGAGATGGCCCGCCGCCTCGGCCTTGGCGTGCAGCATGATCTGCCGATGACCTCCGTGGCGAGAGGGCTGGTGCCCGACCGCGATTGGAAACGCGAGACACGTGGCGAAGAGTGGCGCATCGGCGATAGCGTGAACGCCTCCATCGGGCAGGGTTACGTGCTCAGCTCGCCCTTGCAACTGGCCGTGATGACCGCGCGGCTGGCAACAGGGCGCAGCGTGACGCCCCGCCTGATCAAATCCATCGACGGGGTCGAGACCCCCACCGGCCATGGCGAGGATCTGGGCCTCAACGAGAACAACCTGCGCCAGATCCGCCGTGCGATGTATGACGTGGTCAACACCCGGCGCGGCACCGCCTATGGCAGCCGGATCATCACGGATGGGATGCGCATGGCGGGCAAGACCGGCACCAGTCAGGTGCGCAACATCACCACTGCCGAGCGCGCCGCCGGTGTGCGCCGCAATGAGGACCTGCCATGGGAGCGCCGCGACCACGCGCTGTATGTGAATTACGCGCCCTATGATAATCCCAAGATCGCCGTCGCCGTCATCGTCGAGCATGGCGGTGGGGGCTCTACGGCGGCGGCCCCCATCGCGCGCGATGTCACGCTTCAGGCGCTTTATGGCGAGGACCCGCCGCTTGATGCCTACCCCACCAAGGACCGCGCCCGCATCAAGGAGCTTCAGGCGCGCCTGCGTGAGGCGCGGCCCGATTACCGCGCCGGGGCCCGTGATCGCGCATGAGCTATCTTGAATATACCGTCAAAACTACGCCTTCGGGCCTGAGAAAGATTCTCTACCTCAATTGGCCCCTTGCCTTGTTGCTGACGGCTGTGGCCGGCGTTGGCTTCTTGATGCTCTATTCCGTCGCGGGCGGTTCATTCCAGCCCTGGGGCGAGGCTCAGATGAAGCGGTTCGGCCTCGGCTTCGCCCTCATGATCTTCGTAGCGATGATCCCGATCTATTTCTGGCGTAACGTGGCCCTCCTTGCCTATCTCGTGGCGCTGGCTTTGTTGGTGGCGGTAGAGTTTTTTGGCGCGGTCGGCATGGGTGCGCAGCGGTGGATTGATCTGGGCTTCATGCGGCTTCAGCCTTCGGAACTGATGAAGATCACCCTCGTGATGGTGCTTGCCGCCTATTACGACTGGCTATCGCTCGGGCGCACCTCCAAGCCCGCTTTCGTGCTGATCCCAGTGATCCTGATCATGATCCCGGTCTTTTTGGTGCTCAAACAACCTGACCTAGGCACGTCGATCCTGCTTTTGGTGGCGGGGGCCATCATGATGTTTCTGGCGGGTGTGCATTGGGCCTATTTCGCCGCCGTTCTCGCCGCTGGTATCGGCCTCATCACGGCAGTGTTCCAAAGCCGCGGCACCGATTGGCAGCTTCTCGCGGATTACCAGTATCGCCGGATCGACACGTTTATCGATCCCTCAACCGATCCTTTGGGCGCGGGCTATCACATCACACAATCCAAGATCGCGCTCGGTTCTGGTGGCTGGACGGGGCGTGGCTTCATGCAAGGCACGCAAAGCCGCCTGAACTTCCTGCCCGAAAAGCATACCGATTTCATCTTCACCACCCTGGCCGAGGAGTTTGGATTTCTCGGCGCGATCTCCCTGCTGACCCTTTATGCGCTGATCATCCTCTTCTGTGTCGCCTCCGCCATGGCCAATCGCGACAGGTTTTCGTCGCTGATGATTTTGGGTGTGGCGGCCACGTTTTTCCTCTTTTTCGCGGTCAACATGTCAATGGTTATGGGTCTGGCACCTGTTGTCGGTGTGCCGCTGCCTTTGGTCAGCTATGGTGGCTCGGCCATGCTAATCCTGATGATCGGCTTCGGCCTCGTGCAAAGCGCCCATGTTCACCGCCCAAGGTAGTTCCATCCAATGCTCAACATCCTTTTCGCCGCCCGCCCCGCCCGCTTCCCCGAATACGTAGGGCCCCTGCGCACGGCCCTCGCCAACGCCGGGATCGACGCGCATCTGGCCATGGATATCGCGCCGGAGGAGGTGGATTACATCGTCTATGCCCCCAATTCCGTGGTGCAGGATTTCGCGCCCTACACGCGCTGCAAGGCGGTTCTGAGCCTTTGGGCCGGGGTGGAGGGGATCGTTGGCAACACGACGCTCAAGCTGCCGCTGGCGCGGATGGTGGATCATGGGCTGACCCAAGGCATAGTCGAATGGGTCGCGGGCCACACGTTGCGCCACCATCTCGGGATGGACCTGCATATCCACGGTCAGGACGGGATCTGGCGCGATTATGCGCCGCCCTTGGCAAGCGATCGCAAGGTGACCGTTCTGGGCCTCGGGGCGTTGGGGGCCGCCTGCGCCGGCGCGCTGCGTGATCTGGGCTTTGACGTGACCGGGTGGAGCCGCGCGCCCAAAGAGGTGCCGGGCATCCGTTGTCTGAATGGCGCGGCGGGACTCGTGGATGCGCTGACAGGGGCGGAGGGTCTGGTGCTTTTGTTACCCGCCACGCCCGAGACAGACAATTTGATCAACGCCGAGCGCCTCGCCCTGATGGCCCCCGGCGCGTTTGTGATCAATCCCGGGCGCGGCCCATTGATCGACGATGCAGCACTTCTGGCCGCACTGGACAAGGGCCAGATCGGCCACGCCACGCTCGATGTTTTCCGAAAGGAGCCTTTGGCAACGGATCACCCCTACTGGGCCCATCCAAACGTCACCGTAACGCCCCATATCGCGTCAGAGACCCGTCCCGTCACCGCCTCAGAGGTGATTGTCGAGAACATCCGGCGCGGCGAGGCGGGGGAGCCGTTCCTGCATCTCGTGGACCGCGCGCAAGGGTATTAGCGCAAGCGCGGCGGCGCGTCAGGGTCTGATCCAGGAGCGCCCCGCTCCGCCACAGCCTCCGGCCGCGCGGGATCAACCCTGAGCGCCACCCGCTCCAGTCGCGCCTCCATGGCGCCACCCGCAGGCACGAAGCCCACATCGAGTGCACCGGCCTCGACCCCCGAAAAGATCAGCGCCTCCGACACCGCGCGCGCCAGAACGTCCTCCGATCCCGGCACGGCGCCCACGAAGGCAATGAGATGCCCCTGCCCCCCGCCCGCATAGCTAACACCCGACAGATAGGCGCAGTGCACCAAGCCGCCGGTCCGCGACAGCTTCGCATCAAGCGCCGTCAATAACCCCTCGGGCAGCGCACCGGGTGGGCGCAACTCTTCGGGGCGCGCGGCCACCTCCTGTGGTGCCTCCCCGCCCAGCGTCTCAGTGAGCCATGCAAGCGCCTCGGGCGGCATCAGGATAGACGAGGGGGCGACATCAAGGTTAAGCCCCAGCCCGATCCCGGCGTCGCCCAGCATCTGCGCCACGATCCGCCCCGGCACGGCCACATAAGCGGAAGCCGCCCCGCTGAAATCCGCGAGCCGCTCCTCAGTATCAAAGGCCAAGGCAAACCGCTGATCGTCCACCTCGAAAATCTCGGGCGATATGTCATCGCCCACCGCCTCGCCCGTGAGCAAAAGAACGAGGCTCGCATCGCTCAACGCCGCGTAAAACGCCACCCGTGCCGTATCATCTTCTGGCGCGGCACTCATCCGTGCGTGGGCGCGGTCCAGATCGGTCTCATCCATCGCGCATCACCTCCGCCACGCGGGCCCTCAGGGCGGGCACCAGCTCCGCCTCAAACCACGGGTTTTTCTTCAGCCATCCCGTATTGCGCCACGAGGGATGCGGCAAGGGGAAGCCGGCGGGCGCATGGTCGCGCCAGCCACGCACCATCTCCGTCACGCCGCTGCGCGCGCCGTAATGAAACCGCTGGGCATAGCCCCCGATCACGACCTTCAGGCGCAAATCTGGCAGCGCGCCCATCACCCGCGCGTGCCATGTCGCGCGGCAAAGCGGCGGGGGCGGCAGGTCGCTGCCCTTGGCGTCATAGCCCGGAAAGCAAAACGCCATAGGCACGATCGCCACGCGACTCTGGTCATAAAACGCAGCCTCACTCAGCCCTAACCAATCGCGCAACCGCGCGCCTGAGGCGTCGTCAAAGGGCCGCCCCGAGGCATGGACCTGCGCACCGGGCGCTTGCCCCGCGATCAAAATACGCGCGGAGGGCCGAAACCAGACCACGGGTCGGGGCGGGTGCGCGGTGGCGGTCGTCGCAAACCGATCCGCGCAAAGCGTACAGGCCCCGATCTCGGCGCGCAGGCCCATCTCAGCGGGCAGGCCCGTGGCAGGCGGGAGCCTCGCCACCATCATGCCACTCGGAATAACGCGGCAAATCATCGGCCACATCGAACCATGTCAGACGTTCTGCATAGTGGATATGACAGCTCGGCGCAAAATCCTCGGGTCGGTCAAGCGTGCCGACCAACATCTCCACCATCGGGCCGATCTCGCCCCCGTCCCCCTCCCAGGTAAGCGGCGTGCCGCACGCCCCACAGGACGCCCGCCCGACGCCAGCCGAGGACGCATAGACCTGTGGCGCGCCCGCCGTATAGCGCAGCTGTGCGCGCTTGTAGCCCGCAAGCGCCACAACGGGCGCGCCCGCATGTTTGCGGCAACTCTCGCAATGGCAGTAAATCACCGAAAGCGGCGCGCCTGTGATTGCGTAGCGGACCGCGCGACAAAGACAGCCTCCCGTCGTTTCCATATCGCTCATCATGTTATCCCCCTCTGATCTGATCCACAGCTAGACCATTTGAGCGCCAGAGCGAACGCCTTTGCGGCGAAAGAAGGGCGCTACCCGCCTCCACCCGCAGGAGTTTGTTTCCAATTCAGAACGAAAACTCCGGACGAGGGGCGGTTTTTTCCAATTTCGGCATAATTCTGCCTTGAAATCTTGTATATAATGAGCGTGATCCGGCATAATGCTGGGACAGGAGGATTATCCTCCCGTCAAGAAAGCCCCGTTAAAGAGGGCACAGAGCAGATTTCGGAGCTTTTGAATGCTCGAGTTCGATAATGTCAGCAAGTCCTTCTGGACGGGCACCCAGCATAAGGTAATCCTTGATCGGGTTTCCTTCCGGGTGGAGCTTGGCCGTTCGATGGGCGTTCTTGCGCCCAACGGCACCGGCAAGACGACATTGATCAACATGATGGCCGGGCTGGAAAAACCCGATGAGGGCGAGATCCGGCGCGGCTGCCGCATCAGCTTTCCTCTCGGTTTCATGGGCGGGGTGATCGCCAAGATTTCAGCGATGGAGAACAGCCGCTATATCGCAAGGCTCTATGGGCTCGACCCCGATTATGTCGAGGCATTTTGCCGTTGGATGTGTAATCTGGGCGAGTATTTTGATCAACCCTTGGGCACCTATAGCTCGGGGATGCGGGCGCGGTTCACCTTCGCCCTGATGCTGGCGCTGGATTTCAACATCTACCTGATCGACGAAGGCATGCCCAGCTCCACCGATGTGGAGTTCAATCGCAAGGCGGGCGAGATTTTGCGCGAACGGCTCACGACCACGACCGTCATTATCGTCTCGCATCAACCCGAGACGCTGGAAAAATTCGCGACCTCCGCCGCTGTTTTGATGGGCGGGCAGTTTTATATGTTTGATACCTTGGAAGAGGCGAAGCAGCTTTATGACTACGAAACCCAAGGCTAGGAAATTCCGCATCAAGCGCAGCGCGCCGCATGATGAAGCGGCCAATTCTGTGCCGGGCGGCTCTGCATCCCAAGGGGCAGCCTTGCGCGCGCCTGCGCCCAATGCCGCGCCGCCTGCAAGCCAACCACCTCGCCGCCCCGTGGCACCCGCATCTGCGACCGCTGCCACCGCACGCGAAGGGCAGGTCAGCTCCGCCAACGAGATGTCGGCAGGCGCCACCATCGACGAAATTCGCCATGAGGGCCTGACGGGCCGCCAGTTGCGCATGGCGCGGCGCGTGGCGCAAAAGCATGGCCTCGCGCCCACCTCCGATTTCGACGCGGTGCGCCTGTTGCGCGCCAAGGGGATCGATCCGTTTCAGCGCGCCTCGATCCTTGAGCTTGTGACGCCCACAGACGGACGCCCGGCAATTCAGCCCGCCGGGAATGAGCCCGATTCGTTATTTGTGCAGCTTCCGCAGACGATGCCCCTCGGCGTGCCCAACCTGCCTGCGGTCGAGATGAGCCCCGCCGCAAAACGCAGCGAAGAGATCACCCGCATCCAAAAAGACATCGGCAGCCGGCGGCGCAAGAAGCTTGTGCTGCTTCTGACCCGGCTTTTGGCGTTTGTGATGCTGCCGACGCTTGTGGCGGGCTGGTATTACTACGTGGTTGCAACCCCGATGTACTCCACCAAATCCGAATTCCTGATCCTGTCAGCCGATGGTGGCGGGGGTGGCGGCGGGCTTGGTGGTTTGATCCCGAGCCAGTTTGCCACCGGGCAGGACGCGATCGCGACGCAAAGCTACCTTCTGTCCAAGGATGCGATGCTGCGTCTGGATGCCGATGTGGGCTTCCGGGATCATTTCAGCCAGGATTGGATCGACCCGATCCAGCGCCTTGATGCAGATGCCAGCAACGAAGACGCCTTCAAGCTTTACAAGAAAAACGTCAAAATTGGTTATGATCCCACCGAGGGCGTACTTCGCATGGAAGTGGCCACCGCAGACCCGGCGGTCAGTGCAGATTTCTCAGAAAAGCTGATCGAGTATGCCGAGGAACGTGTGGACGAGCTCAGCCAGGAAAAGCGGCAAGATGCCGTACAGGTCGCCATTGCCGGGCTGGAAGACGCCAAGTTTGAGCGCCGCGAGGCCCAGCGCCGTCTGGTCGAGATGCAAGAGGGCAGCGTTCTGGACCCGCAGGGCGAGATTGGCAATATCCGCTCACTGATCTCCAACGTGGAGCTTCAGCTACAAGAAAAGCAACTTGGCCTGAACATCCAACTCAACAACGCGCGGCCCAACGCGGCGCGGGTGGAGGCGTTGCAAAGCGAAATCACGGTGTTGAGTGCGGAACTTGCCAAGCAAAACGCGCGCCTCACGCAAGCCGCGGGCGATACCACGTCGCTGGCCTCGCAGACCGCTGATATCCAAATGGCGCAGGCCGATCTCGCAACCGCCGATCTCGTGCTGCAATCGGCGCTTGAGAACAAACGCCAGAGCACGATCGAGGCGAACAAGCAGGTGCGGTATCTCACCGTTTCCGTGCGCCCTGTCGCCTCGCAAGATGCCTCATATCCGCGCGCGTTTGAGAACACTATTTTGGCCTTTTTGATCTTTGCGGGCATCTATCTGATGCTCTCGCTCACGGCCTCCATCCTTCGCGAACAGGTGACATCATAACATGAAATCAGTGGACTTCGCTGGGCTCCGCGTCGCCAACGACGCCCCCCTGACGATCATCGCAGGCCCCTGCCAGTTAGAAAGCGCGGACCACGCGCAAATGATTGCGGGCGCTATGAAAGAGGCATGTGCAGCAGTTGGCGCGCAATACATCTTCAAGGCATCTTTCGACAAAGCCAATCGCACCTCGGCAAACGCCTCGCGTGGTCTGGGTATGGAAAAGGGGCTGGCGGTGCTCTCGGATCTGCGCAAAGCCCTCGGCGTGCCGGTCCTCACGGATGTGCACAAGGAAAGCCACTGCGCGCCCGCCGCAAACGCAGTAGATGTGCTGCAAATTCCCGCCTATCTTTGCCGCCAAACCGATCTGCTGATCGCAGCGGGCGAGACGGGCGCGGTGATCAATGTCAAAAAGGGACAGTTTTTGGCGCCTTGGGACATGGCCAATGTGGCAGCTAAAATTGCAAGCACCGGCAACGATAAAATCATGCTGACCGAACGCGGGGCGTCATTCGGCTACAACACTCTGGTGACAGATATGCGCTCGCTTCCGCAGATGGCTCAGACAGGCTACCCGGTGGTCATGGACGCCACCCATTCGGTTCAGCAGCCCGGCGGGCTTGGTGGGTCTTCGGGAGGGCAACGAGAGTTGGCCCCCGTCATGGCGCGCGCGGCCGCGGCTATCGGTGTTGCGGGTATTTTCATGGAAACGCACCAAGACCCTGACAATGCGCCCTGTGACGGGCCCAACATGATCTATTTGCACGAAATGCCCGCCTTGGTTTCCATGCTGATGCAACTAGACGTTTTGGCGAAGGCCAACCCGATCGATCTGCAAAGCCACTGACCTGCAAAGAGTAGTCCAAAATGACCAAACCGAGCCCCACCGTCACCCCCAATACTTGGGAATTCCTGCGCGACCCGATGATCACCCCAACAGGGTTCCGCGAATATGACGCGCGCTGGAAATACCCCGAGGAGATCAACCTGCCGGGCATCACGGCACTCGGGCTTGGCCTCGGCACGCAGATGATCACGCGCGGGATCGACCCGGTGATCGCCGTGGCCAATGATTACCGCGACTATTCGCTCAGCATCAAAAACGCGCTGATGCTTGGCCTCATGCAGGCAGGGATCACCGTGAAGGACATTGGCCCCGCGCTCAGCCCCATGGCCTATTTCGCGCAATTTCACCTCGATGTGCCCGCCGTGGCGATGGTCACGGCCTCGCATAATCCCAACGGCTGGACCGGGGTGAAGATGGGGTTTGAACGCCCCCTGACCCATGGCCCCGATGAGATGGACGAGCTGCGCGCGATCGTGCTCGAAGGGCGCGGGCAGGCCCGGCCCGGTGGCGCTTATGAGTTCGTGCACGGCGTGCGCGAGGCCTATCTCGATGATCTGGTGGGTGACTTCAAAATGAGCCGCAAGCTCAAGGTCGTCTGCGCCACGGGCAACGGCACCGCCGCCGCCTTCGCGCCCGAGCTTTTCCGACGCATGGGCGTCGAGGTTGTCCCCTCGCACAATGAGCTGGACTACACATTTCCACATTACAACCCGAACCCCGAAGCGATGGAAATGCTCCATGATATGAGCGCAAGCGTGCGTGCCTCGGGCGCGGATTTCGCGCTTGGCTTCGACGGCGATGGCGACCGCTGCGGCGTGGTGGATGATGAGGGCGCGGAGATTTTCGCGGACAAGGTCGGCGTTATCATGGCGCGTGACTTTGCCAAGCTCTACCCCGGCAGCACTTTCGTGGCGGATGTGAAATCCACCGGGCTTTTTGCTTCAGATCCCGAGCTTTTGGCCCATGGCGCCAAGGCCGATTACTGGAAAACCGGGCACAGCCACATGAAACGGCGCGTCAAGGAGCTGGGCGCGCTGGCGGGTTTCGAGAAATCCGGGCACTACTTTCTGGCCGAGCCTGTGGGCCGTGGATACGATTGCGGGATGCGCGTGGCGGTGGAAATCTGCAAGCTGATGGACCGCAATCCAGATAAATCCATGTCCGATTTGCGCCGCGCCCTGCCGGTGACCTACGCCACACCCACCATGTCGCCCCATTGCGCCGATACCGAAAAATATCAAGTTCTTGAACGACTTGTGGCCAAGCTTGTCGCGCAGTTTGAGGCGGGTCAGCCGCTCGCAGGCCGCACAATCGCGCAGGTCGTCACGGTGAACGGCGCGCGGGTGATCCTCGACAACGGAAGCTGGGGTCTGGTGCGCGCCAGTTCCAACACCCCCAATCTGGTCGTCGTCTGCGAAAGCAGCGAGAGCGAGGCGGAGATGCGCGCGATCTTCAAAGATATCGACGCGGTAATCCGCACGGAGCCCAGCGTGGGCGAGTATGATCAGACGATCTGATCCAACGCACGCTGCTCCAGTCAAGCATTAACCACCCTTAAGTATTTCCGTCCCCACCGCAAAAGCAGGGGGACGCAATGCTTCGCTTCATCTACCGAACCGACATCTCGAACTATCCGGATCTCGCCCACTCCATGCACCGCGACCGGGCCGATCAATTCGCCCGCCGCCTTGGCTGGGAGGTCACCGTGGACGCAAATGGCGAGGAGCGTGACGCCTACGACGCGCTAAACCCGCTCTACGTGATCTGGCAGCGGCCTGACGGGCTGCATGGCGGCTCGATGCGGCTTTTACCCACCGCCGGACGCACTATGATCAACGAGCATTTTCAGCATCTGTTGCCCTCCGGTCCGGTCCATGCTCGGGACACATGGGAATGCACCCGCTTTTGCCTCGCACCCGGCGCGGCGGCGCATGTGGCGGCAGCCCTGATGCTGGGCGGGGGCGAGGTGCTGCGCGGGTTGGGCCTGCGCCACTATATCGGCGTGTTCGACGCGCGGATGGAGCGGATTTACCGTTTCATAGGGTCCGCACCCGAGGTTCTGGGCCAAGACGGCACAGGCCGCGACAGGGTCAGCGCGGGTCTTTGGGGTCTGACGGACGCGGACCGCGCCCGCGTCGCCCGCCGTGCGCGCCTCTCCACGGATATCTCCGAGCTTTGGTTTCGCCGCGCCGCTCTTGCCGCACCCATGGCCCGTCCTCGCGTGGCCGCCTGACGCGGCTTTCGCTGGCACCTTTTCCGCGCGCCAGATAGAATCGCGCCATGGCAAGCACCGCGCTCACATATTCCGACGATCAGGCCGAGGCGCATGACGCCATCGCCGAGGCCCTGCGCGGTGCGGGCATTGATCTCGACAATGGCACGCTCCTGCCCCCGCGCGAGGGGCAGACCCGCGTGATGGCAATCATCGGCAAGGCAGGATCAGGCAAAACCCTGCTTCTGGCACAGCTTTACCACGCGCTGGAGGAGGCCGGGCTTGAGGTGGTCTCGGGCGATTGGGAGGGGCGCAAACGGCGCGACAAACGCACGCTCGCCATCCTCGCGCCGACGAACAAGGCCGCGAGCGTTTTGCGCAACCGCGGCGTGCCCGCAACCACGATCCACCGTATCCTCTATACGCCCGTTTACGACCCAGAGTATGAGAGGATCGCCGAATGGCTGGCTGGCAATGGCGAGCGGCCCGAAGTGGAAGGCCTGACCGAGCAAGCGCTGGATCGCGCCCATGCGTTCTACCAAAACAACAAATCCATCCCCGGCGCGCTGGCCGCCGCCGGTCTCCGGGGCAGCGATTTCATCACCGGATGGAAGCGCCGGGAGGAACCATTGGACGTGGGCTTCGTCGATGAGGCAAGCATGCTCGACGCAAAGCAGATGGAGGATTTGCAGGAGATATTTCCCACGCTCATCCTGTTCGGTGATCCCGCGCAGCTTGCGCCAGTGAACCAATCTGGCGCGATGGTGTTCGAGACCCTCCCAGAGCCAGCAAAGCTGATCCTCAGCCGCGTGCACCGCCAGGACGCCGACAACCCGATCCTCGATCTGGCCCATGCGCTGGCCGATCCGGCGCTGGAATTTCACCATTTCGGGACCATGATCGAGGACGCCGCCCGCCGCGATGACCGTGTGCAATGGGCCGAACGCGTCGAGGTGGACCTTATGGCGCGCAGCCCCGTTCTGGTCTGGCGCAACGCCACCCGCATCCGGCTAATCCACGCCTTTCGCAAGGTCCACGGCGCGCCGGAAACGGCCCTGCTGGAGGGCGAGCCACTCATCTGCGACGGGATCGAGCTTCCCATGAAACACCGCAAGAAGCGGCTCGATCTGGAGGCGCGCGGCCTGATCAAGGGCGCGCAGGTCATCTATCTCGGACCAGGCCGCAAACCGGGCTTCTCGCGCCTGCACGTCATGGGCGCGGAGGAGCCGCAGGTCAGCGCCGCCTCCATCGTGAAAATCGAAAAACCTGACGAGGAAGAGCCCTTCATCCCTTTTGCGGCCAATATGGGCGCGACCTTCCTGCATGGCGCCGCCGTGACCATCCACAAGGCCCAAGGCAGCCAGTGGAACACGGTACAGGTCTTCGCGCCTGATCTTTACGCCGCAGCCCGCATGGGCCGCTCCGAGGCGGGCCAACCGTTGTGGAAACGCCTCGCCTATGTCGCCATCACCCGCGCCGAAGAACGGCTCTGCTGGGTGGTGCGCAACCGACTGTCCAAACCCGAACGCGGGCTGCGCATCGACGATCTGCAAAGCGCCCCCGCCCCCCTCAGCCTGGAGGCACTATCCGAATGAAATCCATCCTCATCACCGGCGCAAGCTCCGGCATCGGCCTCGCCACGGCGGAGCTTTTCTTGCAAAACGGCTGGCGCGTGGGGCTCATCGCGCGCCGCGCGGACAAGCTTAAGGCGCTGGCTGACACGCAGCCAAACGCCGTCCCCCTGCCCTGCGACGTGACCGACCCCGCCGCGATGGAAGCCGCCTTCGCTCGGTTCTGCAAGGATGCGCCCTTGGACGCGCTCTTCAACAATGCGGGTCTCTTCGGCCCCTCCGCGCCCATTGACGAGATCCCCGTCGAGGCGTTCGACGAGGTCATGAACGTCAACCTGCGCGGCATGTTCATCGCCGCCCGCCTCGCCTTCAAACATATGCGCCACCAGACACCACAAGGCGGGCGCATCATCAATAACGGCTCACTCTCGGCCCATGTGCCGCGCCCGGGCTCGGTCTGCTACACGGTCAGCAAACACGCCATCACCGGGCTCACCCGCACGCTATCGCTCGATGGCCGCGCGTTCAACATCGCCTGTGGGCAGATCGACATCGGCAATGCGGAATCCGAAATGGTGGCAAATCTGAAAGCGGCGCAGCCGGACATGCACACGATGGACGTGGCAAATGCGGCCCGATCTGTCCTGCATATGGCGATCCTGCCGCTCAACGCCAATGTGCAATTCATGACCGTGATGGCCACGCAGATGCCCTATATAGGCCGGGGCTGAGCCCCCGCTTCTTCTTGCTGAAAATATCCTCGCCGAAGGCGCACGCCCGCTGCACACGAACCGCCCGAGATCACCCCTGCCGCAAGAGCCGGAACGCCGCTGACGCCCCCCACCCGGCCGCGATAGCAATCGCCAAAGACATCAGTCCGTAAAGGATAGGCTGCTCGCGCGAGAGGGCGAAGAGCCACCGCTCCATCCCAACTTTGCGCACATCGATCACCGTCTCGTATCGCGAGACGACCTGCCCCTCACGGGTCAGGAAAATCCGCGTGGCATAGGCCCCCTCAGTGAGGTTTGCAGGCAGCTCGATCTGCGTCTGAAAGAGCGTCTCCTCCGCGAGATCGACTGCCCCTTCTTCAATCTTATAGGCGCCGTTCGCCTTACGGATGCGGATCACCGCTTCGGTGAATGTCTGCGCATCGCTGACGCTGGTCGGCGCGCCCACGGAGCGGATCGCGCGAGGAATCGAAATTCGGTGACGCAGATCCTCGACCTCGGTCAGCAGATCAGCAAGCGGCCCGCTGGTGGCTACTGCATAAAAGCTCGGGGCCGCGTCCACTTCCACAGCATCGACATTGACCCAGATACCAAACCGCCGCTCCTTGCGCCGCACGTTTACCGCCTGCGAGGGGCCCGCAATGGCCACAATCACGCCAAGCTCGCCATCCGGGATCGCACGATCGCGTTTGATCGCACCAAAGAGCAAAATCTCGGACCCGTCGAACGTGGTGTTGATCGAAATCTGATTTTTGCTGAGGCCGAGGACGACCTCCTCCGCCCGGAGAGGCAAGGCGGCCAGCATGAGTGCAAGGGCGATGAGGACCCGCATCAATGCCCCGCCGCCGCGCCAATGGAGTAAAGCTCACCCGGCATGATCAGGAGATCAAGCGCAAGCTTGAAGCACACGGCCAGCACCATGATCGCAAGCCAGATGCGCAACTGCTCGGCCTTCATCTTGGTCCCGATCACTGTCCCCACCTGTGCGCCCAAGACACCACCCACAAGCAGCAAAACCGCCAGAACCACATCAACGGTGAAGTTGGTCGTGGCGTGCAGCATCGTGGTAAACGCAGTCACGAAAATGATCTGAAAAAGCGACGTGCCCACAACGACCTTGGTCGGCATGCCCAGCAGATAAATCATCGCGGGCACCATGATGAACCCGCCACCCACGCCCATGATCGCCGCCAGAACTCCCACCAGAACACCCACGATCAGCGGAGGGATCACGCTGATATAAAGCCCCGATGTGCGAAATCGCATCTTGAAGGGCAGCTTGTGAATCCAGCTGTGTTTCTTGCGCGTCGGCACCGGATTGCCCGCGCGCGACTTGCGGATCGCCCTGAGGCTCTCGATGAACATCATCCCGCCGATGATCCCGAGGAACACGACGTAGCAAAGCTTCACCAGCAGATCGACCTGCCCCTGGCTTTTGAGATAGTTGAAGACCACGACCCCCATCGCGGCCCCGACAAGACCTCCGATGAGCAACACAGTGCCCATGCGGAAATCGACCGTCTTGCGCCTGAAATGCGCAAGAACCCCCGAGAAGGACGAGGCGACGATCTGGTTCGCTTCCGTGGCCACGGCCACCGCGGGCGGGATGCCGATGAAGAAAAGAAGCGGAGTCATCAAAAACCCGCCACCCACGCCGAACATACCTGACAACACGCCGACCATCCCACCAAGCCCCAGCAAAAGGAAGGCGTTGACCGAAACCTCGGCTATGGGCAGGTAGATTTGCATGGGGATTCCTACGCCCATGGCCGCAGGCTTGGCAAGCGCGCAGGGCGGGCGGCAGGCCCTGAGGCGGGGATTTTTCCGCTCTGGCCCTAAAACTGTGCGGAACTGGACCTATCGCGTGGCCAAAGGCTCACGTCTCTGAGGTGGTCAGCTTGAACGCCACAAAGGCCAAAATCACGCCGCCACCGCCCCCTGCCGTCGCCCTGAGAGGCGCAATGGCAAGCCGGAAGACAATCTACTTTGGGGTTTGTGACCTGAAGCCCGAAGCCAAGCGAAAAAAGCGCCAGAGCAGTCAGGCCGCCCCGATCAGGGGCAACGCGCTCATCGTCCATGCGGCCTGCGACAGCAGGAGCCCAACGCCCAAAAGCGTGCTCAGAGTGAGCAAGATGCTGCTGCTCGCAATGCCCAAGAGCATCGCAACCGCTGGTCCCGGCGACGATGCCGCGACAATCGAGATTGCTTAGCTGCGGCAAGCTCGGACATGGGAAGCGATCCTTATACGCGGACGCTAGACCGTGCTGGGCGTTTATCACAGTGCTTTCACCATCAAGATTGCATCGACGCGCGCCGTAGCGCGTTCGTAATACCCCGGCCGCCGCCCCGTCTCGGCATAGCCCGAAGCGGTGTAGAGCCCGCGCGCGGCCAGATTATCATCGGCCACCTCCAGAAACATCTGTGCAGCACCCTGAGCCGCCGCTGCCATCTCGATCTCGCCAAGCAATGACCGTGCGTGGCCCTGCCTCTGCGCCTCGGGGTCCACGGCGATTGTTAACAGCTCCGCCTCATCCGCGATCACGCGCGTCAAGGCAAACCCCTCGGGCCGCCCCACACACACCACACCGCGCTGTGCGAAAAGATCGGCGAATTCCGCCACGCGCCAACCGCGCCCCTGCCCGGCAAAGGCCAAGCCATGAAGCCGTGCCGCCGCCTCAGGCGAGATCATCTATGATCACCGGTGGGGCGTCTCGCGCAGGTGCCGCATCTGCGGCCTTGAGGTAGAGCGGTGCGGGTGCTGCGGGTGCGTCCCCCACACAGCGGATTGCAATCCGTGCAATCGCCTCTGCAAGGGCAGCACCGGGAGGTGCAAAGGCCAAGGGCAGGCCCATCGCCTCCGCATCGGCAAGCGCGACCAAGGCGGCTTCGGCCCCCGGTGCGGCGATATAGACGTGATCACGTGGTGCTTCGACGGCGGGCAGATGCGGCTCCGAATGCCCCTCGGAAATTGCGTCGAAAATGGTGACCCCAACCGCCGGGATATCAAGGCTAAGCGCCAGACCGCGCGCCGCCGACACGGCGATCCGTATGCCTGTGAAATTGCCGGGGCCCACGCCCACGCCAATCGCACTGAGGTCGGCCCAAGCGGTACCACCCTCGGCCAGAATATCCTCGCAGAGCGGGATCAGCCGTTCGGCCTGCCCCCGGCTCATTGGCTCGGCCCGCGCGGCGACCAATTGGTCCCCACACAGCAAAGCGGCCGCGCAATGCGCGGCCGATGTATCAAATGCCAGAACGTAAACGTCAGACGCCAACAGGGCGCACCTCTGTCACCTCGGGGATGTAATGGCGCAGAAGGTTCTCAATACCCATCTTCAATGTGATGGTCGAGGACGGGCAGCCCGCACAAGCGCCTTGCATATGCAGGTAAACGACGCCGCGCTCAAACCCGTGGAAGGTAATGTCACCGCCATCTTGCGCCACGGCTGGGCGCACACGCGTGTCGAGAAGTTCTTTGATCTGGCCGACGATCTCGCTATCCTCCCCGGTGTGTTCCGCGTGGCCCGAGGCCGCTTCCGCGCCTTCGGCCATAACGGGCAGTCCGGATTGGAAATGCTCCATGATCGCGCCCAGAATGGCGGGTTTGATGTGATCCCACTCCACCGCATCCGCCTTAGTGACGGTCACGAAATCGGTGCCAAAGAAAACACCCGACACGCCCTCAACCGCGAAAATGCGTGTGGCCAGCGGAGATTTTTCCGCGCCCTCGGCGCTTGGGAAATCCGCAGTGCCCATCGGCAAAACAGACTGGCCCGGCAAAAACTTCAGCGTGGCGGGGTTTGGCGTGGATTCGGTCTGGATGAACATGTGATGGCGCTCCTGATAGCTGTTACAAGATATGCGGATGCAGGCCCGCAGAGTCAAGGTTTGGAACGATTCTAAACTCTGCGGCACTGTCAGGAAACGCGCCCCAAGCCACTCAGGTGATAGCCTCCAGCCGCTCCTTGCTCAGATCGCCGGGCACGATCGTGATCGGAATGGGCAGCGCGCCTGCATTTTTCGTAAGCTGCGTGACCAAAGGCCCTGGCCCCTTGCGGTCCGTCGCGGCGCCCAGAACCAAAACGCCCACATCCGGGTCCTCGTTCACCTGCGCAATGATCTCGGCCACAGGCTCTCCCTCACGGATCACAAGCTCGGGGTCGACGCCCTGCTTGTCGCGCATCCATTTGGCGAAGACCTCGAAATGCGCCTCGATCCGCTCGCGGTTTTCCTCGCGCATGATGTCGCCCACCCCGATCCAGTGGTTGAACTCCTCAGGCGAGATCACCGACAAAACGGTGACGCCACCTTGGGTATGTGCCGCCCGCATCGCGGCAAAACGCATCGCGTTGAGGCATTCGCGGCTATCGTCCAGCACGACCATGAATTTGCGCATAAGAGCCTCCCAATTCCGCATATGAGAATGACGCAAGCCCAAGCATCGCGCAATAGCGCCGCGATCAGGCGGCCAATCCGCGCCCTTTCAGAAGCGCCTCAGGTCCCGGCAAGCGGCCTCGGAACGCCACGTAAAGCGCCTCCGCATCCGCCGATCCGCCGCGCGACAGGATATGCGCCTCCAGCGCGCGGGCCCGCTCCGCGTCAAACGGCCCGCCCGCCTCCTCAAAGGCGGCAAACGCATCGGCGTCCATCACCTCGGACCACATGTAGCTGTAATAGCCCGAGGAATATCCGTCACCGGCAAAGACATGCGCGAAATGCGGCGTGGCGTGACGCATGGTGATGGCGGCGGGCATGCCGATCCCGTCCAGGATTTCGGTCTGTCGCGCCACCGCATCGGCAGGTGGCGCGCCCTCATGGAAGCTGAGATCGACGAGGGCAGAGGCGACATATTCCACCGTCTGAAACCCCATATCAAAAGTCGCGGCGCCCAGCACCTTGTGCAGGAGCGCTTCGGGCATTGCCGCGCCCGTCTCGGCATGGGTGGCGAATTCGGCCAGAACCTCGGGCACCTCCAGCCAATGCTCGTAAAGCTGGCTCGGTAGCTCCACAAAATCACGTGCCACAGACGTGCCGCTCACGCTTTCATAGGTCACATCCGAGAGCATCTGGTGCAGCGCGTGACCGAATTCGTGGAAAAGCGTTCGCGCGTCATCATAGCTCAGAAGCGCGGGATCGCCCTTGGCGAAATTGCACACGTTGATGACCACAGGCCCCTGCACCTTGGGAAATTTCGCCTGACCGCGCATGGCCGAGCACCACGCGCCGGAGCGTTTTGAGGCCCGCGCGAAATAGTCGCCGATGAAGACCGCCACATGCGCGCCGCCCCGCGTCACCTCCCACGCCCGGCAGTCGGGATGGTAGAGCGGCACGTCGAGCGGTTTGAACTCCAATCCGAAAAGGCGGTTTGCGCAGGCAAAACTCGCCTCGATCATCCGGTCCAGTTGCAGGTAGGGCTTCAGCTCAGCCTCATCCAGATCATGCTCGGCCTGCCGCCGTTTCTCCGCGTAATAGCGCCAATCCCACGGGGCGAGATCGTCGTTAATCCCATCCGCGCGCAGCATGGCGGTGAGCGTAGCTGCATCACGATCGGCCTGTGCTTTTGCGGGCTCCCAGACCTGCATCAGGAGGTCGCGCACGGCGTCTGGCGTCTTGGCCATCTCCGTCTCCAGCTTGAACGCGGCGAAGCTGTCATAGCCCAGAAGGGCGGCGCGTTCGGCGCGCAGGGCAAGCGTCTCGGTCGCAATCGCGCGGTTATCCGTGTCGCCCCCCATTGCGCCACGCGCGCCCCACGCCTCGAACGCCTTTTTGCGCAGGTCGCGACGCGGGGAGAACTGCAAAAAGGGCACGATGAGCGAACGCGAGAGGGTCACGACCGGGCCTGTCGCCCCAAGCTCCGCGCCCGCCGCCCGCGCGGAGGCCACGACGAAACCGGGCAGTCCCTCCAGATCGCCCTCCTCCAGCGCCATATGCCACCCCGACTCGTCCGCCAGAAGGTTCTGCATGAAGGAGGTCCCAAGTTCCGCCAGCCGCGCCATGATCTCGCGCATACGCACCTCCTCCGCCCCGGTAAGGGCAGCCCCCGCCCGGCGAAAAGCCCGATGCGAGAGCATCAAGACCCGCGCCTGTTCTTCGCTCAGACCCAGCGTCTCACGTGCCTCCCAAAGCGCCTCGATCCGCGCGAAAAGCCCCTTCAGCCCGTAGACCCACGACGAATGCGCGGCGAGTTTTGGCGCAAAGGCGCGCTGCAATTCCTGCCGCGCGGCCGTGCTGCCGGCCCCCGCCAGCGTGAAAAACACGCTCAGCACCTTGTCGAGCGCGCCGCCTGCGGCCTCCAAAGCCTCGATCGTGTTGGCGAAAGTGGGGGGCTCAGTGCTCTCGGCGATGGCCAAAATCTCCGCGCGGGCTTGCGCCAAAGCCTCCTCAAACGCGGGCGCGAAATGCGCGTCCTCAACCTCGGCAAAGGGGGCGAGGGCAAAGGGTGTGGTCCACTCGGCAAGCAGGGGGTTCGTCATGTCATATCCTTCTCAGGCTGCATCCGCGCCACGCTGCGCATCGGCGCAGACGGGGCAATCAGGCGCCGGTTTCAGTTTGATCCGCCGCGCCTCGGCATAAAGCGAATCGTAAATCAGCATCGCACCGCGCAAAGGCACGCCCGCGCCAGTAATCAGTTTGATCGCCTCCCCGGCCATCATCGCACCGATCACGCCCGGAAGCGGCCCCATGACGCCCGCCTCAGCGCAGGACGGGGCCAGCCCTGGCTCGTGCGCTTGGGGAAAAATACACTGGTAGCAGGGCGCGCCATGGGCCGGATCGAATACGCTGATCTGCCCCTCCCACTGCGCCAAAGCGCCCGAAATCAAGGGCTTGCCCGCCTCCACGGCGGCGCGGTTCACCAGATAGCGGGTCTCGAAATTATCCGACCCATCAAGGATGATGTCGTAGTCGGCAAAAAGCTCCACCGCGATCTCTTCGGTCAGCCGCCGCTGATACGGGCGCACCACCACATGCGGGTTTTGCGCCACGACCGCTGCCGCCGCCGAATGTACTTTGGGTATTCCGATATCCTCGTCGCGGTGGATCACCTGCCGCTGAAGGTTCGACAGGTCCACCACATCATCGTCGATCACGCCAATCGTGCCAACCCCAGCCGCGCCCAGATAGATCAGCGCGGGTGCACCAAGCCCCCCGGCACCGACCACCAGAACACGCGCATTTTTCAACGCCTTCTGCCCCGGCCCGCCCACATCATGCAGCACGATGTGGCGCGCATAGCGCTCCAGTTCTGTCTCCGAAAAGCTGCCTGTCTGCTCAGGCACCTCGCTCTTGGTGGCCCGTCCGCGCAGGCGCTTCACCCCCTGCCCGTAGAGCGCGGCCAGCATGGCGAAGCCCCCAAACAAAAGCCACGGTGCAGCACTCCCCCCGGTGGCGAGCCGCAAGGGTGCGCCCTCGGGCAGGGCGACATGCACCAGCACGACACCGGCCCACAAAAGCCCGATCATCAACCAGCGCAGCCGATACGGCGCACCAAGCAGTGCGCCCAACACCCACATCGCGCCCGCCATGAGAAAGACAAACACCATCAGCCTACCCCCGTGGAGCCGAAGCCCCCCGTTCCGCGCCCGGTCTCGTTCAGTTCCTGCGCGCTCACGAAAACCGCCTGAGCGACCGGTGCAACCACGGCCTGTGCGATGCGCATTCCGTGGCTCACCTCAAACGCTTCATCGCCCAGATTGACAACGATCACACCAATCGGCCCGCGATAATCGCTATCCACCGTGCCAGGTGTGTTGAGTAACGTCACGCCATGCTTCAGCGCCAAGCCCGAACGCGGCCTGATCTGCATTTCATACCCCGATGGCAGCGCCGCACGCAGGCCCAAAGGCACCAAGACACGCGCACCGGGTGCGATAACAACCCCGCCACGATCCGCGAAATTCGCGCGCAAATCCGCGCCCGCCGCACCCACGCTTGCGTAGGACGGAAGCCCGAAGGACGTATCTGCGCCCGTGTCCCACATCACTGATATCGTGACCATGCGTCAGGCCCTCTTTCTGGTCCAAATTTCCAAGTTGCCTCAGGTCAGCGCCACCGCGATCCGCTCCGCGAGCTTGCGTGCCACCGCGTCTTTTGCCATGCGCGGCCAATCCTCGGCCCCGCCCTCGTGGATGAATGTAATGTCATTTTCCGCGCCGCCCATGATCCCGGTGCCTACGCTCACATCATTGGCCAAAATCCAGTCGCATCCCTTGCGCACCCGCTTGGCCGTAGCATGGACGATCACGTCATCGGTTTCGGCGGCAAAGCCCACGACCAGCTTGGGCCGCCCCGTGCCCATCTGCGCGACGGTTGCGAGGATATCGGGGTTCTCGGCAAACTCCATTTGCGGCAGCGCGCCGCCCGTTTTCTTGATCTTACCGGCCGAGGCCGAGGCCACCCGCCAATCCGCCACAGCCGCCGCGAAAACGGCCGCATCGGCGGGCAAGGCCGCCTCCACCGCCGCTTTCATCTCCAGCGCCGTCTCGACGCGGATCACTTCGACACCGCCCGGGGGCGGCACATCCGCAGGCCCGGTGACAAACACCACATCCGCGCCCAGCGCCGCCAAGGCTCGCGCAATCGCGGTTCCCTGCGCGCCCGAGGAGCGATTGGCGATGTAGCGCACCGGATCAATCGGCTCATGCGTTGGCCCGGAGGTCACGAGCACCCGCTTGCCCGCCAGCGGACCGGAGGTCAGCGCGGCTTCGATGCCCGCAACGATCTCCATCGGCTCAGACATCCGCCCGGGGCCATATTCACCGCAGGCCATCCCACCCTCATTCGGGCCAAGAACTGTGATCCCATCGCCGCGCAAAATCTCCAGATTGCGCTGTGTCGCGGGATGCTCCCACATCCGCACATTCATCGCAGGCGCGATCATCACCGGCGTATCGGTGGCCAGCAAAAGGGTGGAGGCCAGATCATTCGCATGGCCCTGCGCCATCTTCGCCATGAGATCAGCGGTAGCGGGGGCAACCACAATCAGATCGGCACTGCGCGAGAGCTCGATATGCCCCATCTCCGCCTCGTCAGTCAGGTCAAAGAGGTCCTGAAACACCTTGCGCCCAGCCAGTGCCGACACCGACAATGGCGTGACGAACTCCGCGCCCGCGCGTGTCAGAACGGGCGTGACCTCGACCCCCCGCTCACGCAGGCGCCGGATGAGGTCGAGCGATTTGAACGCGGCGATACCGCCGCCGATGATCAGCAAGACAGATTTCGAGGCCAGCATGAAAAAGGCTCCTACCCAAGACCCGAAAGAGCCTAGGCCCGCGCGAGGAGGCCCGCAAGGGCCGAGCGGCATCCGCGTCCTATTGGAACGCCAGACACGGGTCGGGGCGTTCCGGGGCGGGTGCATTGAGGACCACGTCAAACGCGCCCGGCGGCCGCCGCCCGTCCTCGCCCTGACCCAAGGTGAACACCGACACCTCTGGTGCCGCCTGCGTGATATAGACTGGCACACCCCAATCTGCGCGCGCATGGCCATTGCCGGTGATCACCACCACCGGCCCGCCCGTCTCACGCAGCGCCGTGAGCGCCACTTGGGCCAGCCGCGCATCGCGCAGGCGTTGGATATCGACCATCGCGGGCAACATCCCCTCCGGCATCGCGTCACAATGCGCCGCCATCTGCATCGCCTCGCGGGCTGCCTGCTGTGGCGCGGGCAACGGCGTGTCCAGCCCGAAACGCCCGGCTTCCGGCCCAAATGCGTCGACAACTCCCGCGCTCATCGACGCCCGCGCCTCGGCACGCGGAACGGCCGCGCCGTAGAACGCCGCATCCCCCGCCGCTTCAAATATCGGATAATACATGGAGAAATCGGGCCAGCCCGATGCGTCCCAGCCCAATGCCGCTTCCAATGCGGCTTCATCAGTCAAAGACGCGGGGGATATGGCCTCCACCTGCGCCGCATCCAGCATTTCGAAAACAACGGCTGTCGGCGCAATCTCGGCTACAAAGGCCGCCTGTGTCGCGTGGTGGTCCGGGTTGTCATGCGCCTCGCCCAGAATCACCACATCAGCCCCCGCCGCAAGCGATGCTGCGTCTGCCATCTGCGCGGCGGCCCCAAGCGGCGCGCAAAGCGCCGCGATCAGGGCCACCACAACTCTCATGCCAGCAGGTTATGAACCTCGGACCCTTTGGCCTCCAGCGATTTGCGCATCTTCTGAAACGCCGCCGCCTCAAGCTGGCGCACGCGCTCCTTTGACAGGCTCAGCTGATTGCCGAGGCTCTCAAGCGTGCGGGGATCGTCGCGTAGCTTGCGCTCGCGCACGATGAACCTTTCGCGCTCGTTGAGCTTGCCCATCGCATCGGCGAGCCAGCCGCGAAGCGCCTCTTGATCATGCCCCTGCTCGACAATCTCGTCGCCGCGCGGGCCGTCATCTTCCAGCGCATCAATCCACTCGCGCCCCTCATCCTCGGAGCTTTGCGTTGCGTTGAGCGAGAAATCCGAGCCCGAAAGCCGCCCTTCCATCATCTCCACATCACGCAAGGGAACGCCCACTTCGGTCGCAATCATCTCGCGCAGTTGGTGCCGGTCAAGTTCCTGGCCCTGCGCCATCGCCTCACGCTCAAGACGTGCCTGGACCCGGCGCATGTTGAAAAAGAGCGACTTCTGCGATGACGTGGAGCCTGTGCGCACCATAGACCAGTTGCGCATAACGTAATCCTGCACGCTCGCCTTGATCCACCACACCGCATAGGTCGAAAACCGCACGCCGCGATCGGGGTCAAACTTGTCCGCGGCCTTCATCAGGCCCAGACCCGCCTCCTGGATCAGATCATTCATCGGTGCGCCGTAGCGGCGGAATTTCGATGCCATGGAAATCGCCAGCCGCATATAGGCCGTGATCAACCGGTGAAGCGCCTCTTCGTCGCGATGATCGCGCCAAGCATAGGCCAGCTTGAGTTCCGTTTCCGCATCGAGAAGTTCGGCCTTCATGGCCTTTCGTGACATCGAGCTAGATTGTTGCGTATCGACAGGCATAGCAATTCCCCAGATTGTGGCCGCACATAGCGACCTTTTTTGTCGTCTTATCAAGTGTTACGAAACGACTAACGAAGCGGATCACTAAGGAGGGTAAAAAATGTTGCCTCGGCTGAGTTTGGTTCTAGGGGGCGCGGCCTCCGGCAAATCCGCATTCGCCGAAAATCTCGCCATGCGCACCTCTCGACCTAGGCACTATATAGCCACCGCACAAGCCTTCGACGATGAAATGCGCGCCAAGGTTGCCGCGCATCTGGTGCAGCGCGGTGATAGGTGGCGCACCCATGAGGCCCCGCTTGATCTTGCGCCCGCCCTTGCTGCCGCCGCCCCGGAGGACGTCGTCTTGCTCGATTGCGCGACGCTTTGGCTTAGCAATCATATGCTGGCCGAACATGATCTGACGCAGGCCGAAGAGGCGCTTATGGCCGCGCTCAGGGCCTGCGCGGCGCCGGTGGTGGTGGTCTCAAACGAGGTGGGCCTCTCGGTCGTGCCGGACAACAAGCTCGCCCGCCGGTTTCAAAACGCCCAAGGCGCGCTCAACCAACGCCTCGCGGCGGAGGCCGCTCTGGTGGTGCAGGTCATTGCGGGCCTGCCGCAGCTGCTTAAAGGCACCCTCCCATGAGCCGTATCACATGGGTCCGCCACGGCCCGACCCATGCCAAATCCATGGTCGGGTGGTCCGATCTGCCCGCCGATCTCAGCGACCGGGCACAGATCGCCCGGCTCCAAGCGCTCCTGCCCGAAGAGGCACTGGTGGTGTCCTCGGACCTCAGCCGCGCCGTGGCCACAGCCGACGCCATCGCGGGACAGCGCACCCGCCTGCCCCATGACGCAAGCCTGCGGGAGCTGCATTTCGGCGCGTGGGAACTTGAGACGTTCGATACCAAGGTAGAGCCTGACCGACTGCGCCGTTTTTGGGAACAGCCCGGCGATCTGAGCGCCCCCGGCGGCGAAAGCTGGAACGACATCCACGCCCGTGTGACGGATGCGACCGAGCGGCTGATCACCACCCATCCGGGCCGTGAGATCATCATCGTCGCCCATTTTGGCGCGATCCTGACGCAAGTGCAGCGCGCGCTCGGCCTGACCGCCTATGAGGCCTTTGCCCATAAAATAGACAACTTGTCGGTCACGACCCTGCGCCATGAGGCCGGACACTGGCACGCCGAGCGGATCAATCAGGTTCCGTGATGACCCCGCGCACAAATCAGCGTTTTGCGCATCACCTGCGCACAGCTAGGCTGAACCCATGACATATGATCTCTTCATCGGTGATTACACCTACTCCACTTGGTCGATGCGGCCGTGGCTCCTTTTTGACCGCTTCTCCATTCCTCATAATCTGCATACGATCTGTTTTGATGACGGATCGGTGCCCGACCTTCTGCCGCAAATCGCCCCCGCCCGCACCGTGCCCGCGATCCGAACACCGGACGGCACCTTCATGGGCGAATCTCTGGCCATCGCCGAAGAACTGGCCTCGCGGCATCCGGAGCTGCCCCTCTGGCCCGCAGCCCCTCAGGCCCGCGCTACCGCACGCGCGCTGGCGTTCGAGATGCATGCAGGCTTCATGGCACTGCGCGGGGCCTGCCCGATGAACCTGCGCAAATGCTATACAAATTTCGCGGCGTCTGATGCGGTCACAGCGGACCTGCGCCGGATCGAGAGGCTTTGGGACCATGCCCGCGACACCTGCGGTGCCAGCGGCCCGTGGCTCTGCGGCGACTATGGCATCGTGGACGCGATGTATGCGCCCGTGGCGGCCCGCATCGCCGGATATCAGCTGCACGTCTCGCCCAGCGCACAGGCCTATGTGGACGCCCATCTGGCCGAGCCTTCCTTCCGCCGCTGGCGCGCATTGGCACTCAGCCACGGCCCTGAGCTTGGCCGCTACCGGCTGGACCTGCAAAGCACCCACTGGCCTGGTGACCCCGCGGCGGCATAATCGTTAACCATTCCTAAACACTCCTCTCGCATCGTTAACCAAGATTTACGAATGGAGAGAATCGCAATGATCGCGCGCGCCTACACGGTCGCCTTCGACGGAATCGAGGCGCGGGAGGTCGAGGTGCAATGCGCCATCACGCCCGGGGTGCCGTCCTTCTCGATCGTGGGTTTGGCCGACAAGGCCGTGTCCGAGGCACGCGACCGGGTGCGCACAGCACTCACCTCCATGGCCATCGCCCTGCCCTCCAAGCGGATCACGATCAACCTCAGCCCGGCCGACCTGCCCAAGGAGGGCAGCCATTTCGACCTGCCCATCGCGCTGGCCCTTCTCGCGGCGCTCGACATCATTCCAAAGGACGCCGTGGAGGAGACCACATCGCTGGGCGAGTTGTCGCTTGATGGCGCGCTCATGCCCGTCTTGGGCGCGCTCCCCGCCGCCATGGCCGCCGCCGAGGAGGACCGCACGCTCCTCTGCCCCAAACTGTCCGGAGCAGAGGCTGCTTGGGTCGGCGCCACCTGTGTTCTGGCCGCCGCAAGCCTCACGGATGTTGTGCGCCACTACACAGGGCAAGCGCCCCTGACCCCGGCCGAGCCGGGCGCGGTCCACAGCGCCACAGGCGGCAAGGACCTCCGCGATGTCAAAGGGCAGGAGCGGGCCAAACGCGCGCTGGAGATTGCTGCCGCAGGGCGCCACCATATCCTGCTCGCGGGTCCGCCGGGATCAGGCAAATCGATGCTGGCCGCGCGCCTGCCGGGCCTCTTACCCCCGCTCACCCCGCGCGAGGCACTGGAGACCTCGATGGTCCACTCGCTCGCAGGGCTGCTGGACGAGGGCGGCATCAACCTCGCCCGCCCTTACCGCACGCCCCATCACACCGCATCGATGGCCGCCGTGGCAGGCGGTGGGCGCAAGGCCGGACCGGGCGAGATCAGCCTTGCGCATAACGGCGTTCTTTTCATGGATGAATTCCCCGAATATGCCCGCAACGTTTTGGAATCACTCCGCCAACCCATCGAGACGGGGGAGGTGATGATCTCGCGTGCCAACGCCCATGTGCGCTACCCGTGCCGCTTCATGCTGGTGGCTGCGGCAAACCCGTGCAAATGCGGATATCTCAGCGATGCCGAGCGGGCCTGCTCCCGCGCACCCACCTGCGGGGAGGAGTATATGGGCCGGATAAGCGGGCCTTTGATGGACCGGTTCGATTTGCGTATCGAAGTGCCGCCCGTGAGCTTCACCGATCTGGATCTGCCTGCAAACGGGGAATCCTCAGCGGATGTCGCCGTCCGCGTCGCAGCCGCCCGCACGGTGCAGGAGGCCCGCTTTGCCGCGCAGCCCGACATGTTTCTCAACGCCGATGCCGAGGGCGAGATCCTCACCGAAATCGCAGCACCTGACCCGGAGGGTCGCGCATTGCTGAACAAGGTAGCCGAGCGGTTTGGACTGTCGGCGCGTGGCTATCACCGCGTGCTCCGCGTGGCGCGCACCATCGCCGATCTGGACGGGGCCTCGGACGTCCGTCGCCCCCATGTGGCAGAGGCGATGGGTTACCGCATCACTGGCGCGCGAGAGATGTGAGCCACGCCGCCACCTCGTGCAGCGTCTGGCGGGCTTCGGGCAAAATATTGTGGAAAATCGGCCAGACATGCGGGTGGTCCGGCTTGATAATGGCAGTGACATTCACGCCTGCGCTGCGCAAATGCGCCGCCATCCGCTGCGTGTCATCCAGCAATATCTCGGTGTCACCAACTGTCAGCCAGACTGGCGCAGCACCTTTGAATTGCGCAAAGAGCGGCGAGGCCCGTGGATTGCGCGCAGAGGTTCCACGCAGGAACATTTCGCCCATCTCCCCCGCCCGCTCGGCGGGCAGCACAACATCCCTGCGGGCGTTTTGGGTGAAACTGGCACCGGAATAGCTCAGATCGGTGAGCGGCGAGAACGCAAACGTGCCGCGCGGTTGGGGCAATCCTTCCGCGGTGATTTGCGCCAAAAGTGACAGCGCCAACGCGCCACCCGCACTGTCCCCACCCAGAAAAACGCCGCCCGGGCGGTCCATAACCGCGCGATAGGCGGTCATAGCATCCTCCTGCGCGGCGGGAAACGGGTGTTCCGGCGCAAGGCGGTAGCGCGGCAAAATCGCCCGCATCCCTGCTATTGCGCAAAGCCGCGCAACCATGGCTCTGTGCGTCTCGGGGGAGCCAAAGATAAAACCACCACCATGGAGGTAAAGAATCACGGGGCCATGCTCAGGCCCCGAAAGCTCCAAGCCGCCGCCTGCCCATACGCTTGTTCGCACGGTCCGGGGGCCATGGAAAAACAAGCGCGCCTTGCGTTCGAAGCTTCGGCGGAGCAGCGCGGGTGTGACGGCCCGCGCCATATGGGTCTTTTCCGTCAGGCGCAGATACGGGTTCAGAAGCCGCAAGACGACACTCAAGCGCGCCGAGCCTCGATTGCCTCCCAAATCTTTGCGGCGATGTTCACACCGTCAAAGCGCTCAAGCTCCTGAATGCCGGTGGGTGAGGTCACGTTGATCTCGGTCAGGTATCTTCCGATCACGTCGATCCCGACAAAAACCTGACCCTTTTCGCGGAGCAGGGGACCAATAGCGGCGCAAATCTCTAGATCGCGCTCGGTCAACTCCACCTTCTCGGGTCGCCCGCCCACATGCATGTTCGAGCGGGTCTCGCCCTTGGCAGGCACCCGGTTGATCGCGCCCACCGGCACGCCATCCACCAAGATCACCCGCTTGTCGCCCGCCGAGACCTCGGGGAGGAATTTCTGCACGATCAAAGGCTCGCGGCTGAACCCGGTGAACATCTCATGCAGCGAGCTGAGGTTGCTGTCGCCCTCACGCAAAAGGAAAACACCCGCGCCGCCATTGCCGTAAAGCGGCTTCAGGATCACATCGCCATGCCGGTCCTTAAAGGCGCGGATCGTCGCCAAATCGCGCGCAATTGTGGTGGGGGGCATCAAATCCGGAAAATCGAGGATCAAAAGCTTCTCGGGGAAATTGCGCACCCAAAACGGATCGTTGACGACCAAAGTGCCGGGCGCGAGCCGGTCCAGCAGATGGGTCGTCGTAATGTAGAACATGTCAAAAGGTGGGTCCTGCCGGAGCCAGACGACATCGAACTCCGCCAGATTGACCGTTTGCTCATCGCCCAAGATCGCATGATCGCCCACAACCCTCTGCACGGTCAGAGGCCAGCCGCGCGCGGTGACACGGCCTTCGTCATAGGCCAGCTTGTCCGGCGTGTAATAAAACAGCTCATGCCCGCGGGCCTGCGCCTCTTCGGCGAGGCGGAAGGTGCTGTCGGCGTCGATATTGATCGGCCCGATCGGGTCCATCTGGAATGCGATTTTCATAGCCTGCCCCCGCGGATGATACACCGCTCCTACATGGGCCATGCACCTGGCAGGCGCAATTCAGAAATGTGAGAACGCGCCCTCAAGGATATCGCCGCATCCTTGTCCGTCGACCACAACGAGATCGAACCGCACATCCGAGAGTTGCCCCTTCGGAGTATGTGCCAGATATTCAGACCCCGCGCGGTGGATGCGCTGCATCTGTGCGCGTCCAAGACGGGCCATAGCGGCATCATGGCTGCGCGCGGATTTCACTTCGGCAAAAATGATCTCACCGTCTTTCTCGAAGATCAGGTCAATCTCACCGCTTTTCCCGCGCCACTGGCTTTCCAACAGGGTCGCGCCACGGGCTGCATAGAGATCAATCGCGCGCGCCTCGGCCGCATGGCCCGACAGATAAGCCCGCCGCCCAGCCCGCTGGCGGGCAGGAACCAGCTGCGCCGAAGCTTCGTTGAAATCCGTATGCTTCATTCCGTATCCCCTGCCATCCGCAGCGCTATCTGGTAGACCATGCGCCGTTTCTGTCCCGTTTTGGCCGCCACATAATCCGCCGCGTCGCGCACCGACATATCTTCAAGCGCCGTCTTCACCATCGATTCAACATCATCTTCGCTAAGATCCTCTGAATCGCCACGCGCGATAAGCACCACCATCTCGCCCTTGCGCGGGTTCGCCGCCGCCTCGGCCGCCAGATCGCTGAGGCATCCGCGCTGCACTTCCTCGAATTTCTTGGTCAGTTCCCGGCACACAGCCGCCTCGCGCGCACCGCCCAGAACCTCCACCGCATCGCGCAGCATTGCCGCCACACGCTTGGGCGATTCGTAGAACACAATCGTTGCGGGCACCGCCGATAGCGCCTTGAGCGCGGTTTTCCGCTGTGACGCGGTGTTCGGCAAAAACCCCGCAAAGAGAAACCGGTCCGTGGCCAGCCCCGCCACCGTCAATGCCGTGATCACCGCCGAAGGCCCGGGTGCCGAGATCAGCCCATACCCTTCGGCCACGGCCGCCCGCGCCAGATCAAACCCCGGGTCCGCCACCATAGGCGTGCCCGCCTCCGAGGCGTAAACCACTGATTTCCCGTCCTGCATCGCCGCCAAAAGCCGGGGCCGCGCCCGATCACCATTGTGGTCGTGATAGGCCACAAGGGGCCGATCCTCCAAGGCAATGCCGTGGATATCCATCAGCTTGCGCAGGCTCCGCGTGTCTTCGGCGGCCAGCACATCGGCACTGGCCAGAATGTCCAGCGTGCGTAGCGTAATATCACGCGCAGCCCCGATCGGCGTCGCCACAAGGTAGAGCCCCGGCGCAAGGGTCTGCTTATTCGCAATAGCCACTGGACCCGCCCCATCTGTCGTTTATGATTGCCGTTAACGCCCGGCGCGCCGTTTCGCGCGCCTTCCGTCACCCGAGTGAGAGGTTCCCCATGTTTGCTGTTTTCCTGTCCGCCCGCAAGGCGATGCGCCGTTTGGCCGCTTTGTGCACTGTTCTGATCGTGGCCGCCTGTCAGCCCGTGAGCCTTGGCGGCGGTGGTGGCAATTCCGGGCAGAGCATTGATCCCGGTGCCCCTGTCGCCGTTGCTATGTTGGTCCCGCATGGGTCCTCCAGCGCGCAGGAAGCCGCATTGGCGCGTGATCTGGAGAACGCGGCCCGTCTCGCCGTGGCCGATCTGCAGGGTGTCCGGATTGACCTGCGCGTTTACGGCACCGCAGGCCAAGCGGGGCAGGCGCAGCAAGCCGCCCTCAATGCCGCCACCGACGGCGCCAAGATCATCCTGGGCCCGCTTCACGCCGAATCGGCCAATGCCGTCGCTGTGGCGATGGCACCGAAAAACATCAACGTGCTGGCCTTTTCCAATAATGCCAGCATCGCCGGCGGCAACCTCTTCGTTCTGGGGCAGACCTTCGACAACACAGCCGACCGTCTTGCAAAATATGCCGTCCGGCAGGGCAAGCCCCGCATTCTCGCAGTTCATTCCAACAACCTCGCGGGCGAGCTTGGCAAACAGGCCATTCAGAAAGCCACAGCCGCTGCGGGAGGCACACTGGTTGGCACAGTGGCTTATGAGTTCAGCCAGCAGGGTGTCGTCGCCGCCGTGCCGCAAATCGCCGCCACAGCCCGCAGCACCAATACGGATGCGATCTTTATGACCGCAAACACCGCAGGCGCGCTCCCGCTTTTCTCGCAGATGCTGCCCGAGACTGGGCTGGACACGGCGAATATGCAGTATATCGGGCTGTCGCGTTGGGACAAACCGGCCCAGACTTTGGACCTGCCCGGTGTGCAGAACGGCTGGTTCGCCATGCCAGACCCAAACCGCTCGGCCCGCTTTTCCGCACGCTTCCAGGAGGTCAACGGCAACACGCCCCACGCAATCGCTGGCCTTGCCTATGACGGGATCGCTGCGATCGGCGCATTGGCCAAATCCGGTCAAGGCGATGCTCTGACCCGCTCGGGCCTTACACAGTCGGCTGGGTTCCAAGGCGTCGATGGTGTCTTCCGCCTGCGCCCCGATGGGACGAACGAGCGTGGCCTCGTCGTCGCTTCGGTCCGCGACAAAAAGCTGGTGATCCTGGAGCAAGCGCCCAGCAGCTTTGGCCGCGCGGGGTTCTAAACACTGCAAGACCTCGCCACCCCTAAAATTGCCACTCCGCCGGACGATCTGATCTGCCCCGTGCAGGATGTGTTCGATAGAGAGGCCGTGCGTCTGGCTCTGGCTGACGTCGCGACAGAAGATTTGCGCGGCGAGGCGGTGCGCATCCTCGGTGCGGCCCAAAAGAGCGGACGCGACGCTATTGCAGCAGCGCTGGCAACCCATCCGTTCGAAGCGCGCGCGGCCACGCGTGCCTATACATGGCTGACGGATTGCCTTGTACTGAGCGTGCATGAACTGGCCACAATGCGCCTGCACCCCCTGCCCACCCCGACCGAGGCCGAGCGCCTGACCCTCATGGCCGTGGGCGGCTATGGACGCGGCGAAATGGCGCCACAATCCGATGTCGATCTGCTGTTTCTCACGCCCTACAAGATCACCGGCTGGGCCGAGAGCGTGATCGAGACCATGCTCTATATGTTGTGGGACCTGCGCCTCAAAGTGGGCCAGGCCAGCCGCACCATCGGCGATTGCCTGCGCCTTGCTGGCGATGATTTCACAATCCGCACCGCCCTTTTGGAAAACCGGTATCTGACGGGCGATCAAAAGCTGGCCGGGCAGTTGAACCACAGGCTCTGGAACGATCTGTTCAAAAATTCCGAGCGCGCGTTTATCGAGGCCAAGCTGGAGGAGCGCGATGCGCGCCACGAAAAGCAGGGCGGCCAGCGGTATATGGTCGAGCCGAATGTAAAAGAGGGCAAGGGTGGTCTGCGCGACCTGCAATCGCTCTTTTGGATCGCCAAATATATCTACCGCGTCACCGATGCTGCCGAGCTTGTGCGCCTCAAGGTCTTCACAGCCGATGAATTTGAGACCTTTATCCAGGCCGAGACTTTTCTCTGGGCCGTGCGCTGCCATCTGCATCTGGTCACCCGCCACCCGACCGAACAGCTGACCTTCGATCTCCAAGTCGAGGTGGCCGAGCGGATGGGCTATGCCGATACTGCAGGGCGGCGCGGCGTCGAAGTGTTCATGCAAGATTACTTCCGCCACGCCACCGCCGTGGGCGATCTCACACGCATCTTCCTGACCAAGCTTGAGGCCGATCACGTCAAGTCAGAGCCTTTGTTGCAACGCCTCTTTCGCCGCCGCAAGAAGCTCAAGCCCGGCTATGTGGAGGTGCATGGCCGCCTTGCCATCGCCGATGATGCAGAGTTCCTCGCCGACCGGATGAACATCCTGCGCCTCTTTGAGGAGGCGCTGCGCACGGGGCTTTTCATTCACCCCGATGCGATGCGGCTGGTCACGGCCAATCTGGACCTGATCGACGACGACCTGCGTGCAGACCCTGTGGCGCAAAAGCTCTTTGTGGGTCTTTTGCTCAAACACGGCAACCCCGAGCGCGCCTTGCGCCGGATGAACGAGCTTGGCGTGCTCAGCACCTTCATCCCGGAGTTTGAGCCGATCGTGGCAATGATGCAGTTCAACATGTATCACCACTACACCGTGGACGAGCATACGATCCAATGCATCCGTCACCTTGCCATGATCGAGCGTGAGGAGCTTATCGAGGAGCTTCCTGTCGCCTCTTCGATCCTGAAAGAGGGGATCAACCGCCGTGTGCTTTACGTGGCACTTTTGCTGCATGATATCGGCAAGGGGCGGGACGAGGACCACTCCATCCTGGGTGCGCAGATCACGCGCAAAGTGGCTCCGCGTTTGGGTCTCAAACCCAAGGAGGTGGACACCGCCGAATGGCTGGTGCGCTATCATCTTCTGATGTCCGACATGGCGCAGAAACGCGATATCGCCGACCCGCGCACCGTGCGCGATTTCGCCAAGGCCGTGCAGACGCGCGAGCGGCTGGATATGCTCTGCGTGCTCACGGTCTGCGACATTCGCGGCGTGGGGCCGGGCACGTGGAACAACTGGAAAGCCTCGCTCATCCGCGCGCTTTATCGCCAGACGCGCCGCGCCATGGAGGGGGGGCTCGAAGACCTCAACCGCGAACAGCGCGGCTCGGACGCCAAACGCAACCTGCGCGAGGCGCTTAAGGGGTGGGACGCACGCGATCTCAAGAGCGAGACAGCGCGGCACTATCCGCCCTATTGGCAGGGGCTGCATGTCACCGCCCACGCCGTCTTTGCCCGCCTTCTGCGCGATATAAAAGATGGCGACATCGCCATCGATCTTGATGTGGACGAGGACCGCGACGCGACCCGCGCCTGTTTTGTCATGGCCGACCACCCCGGCATCTTCTCGCGCCTTGCCGGGGCCTTGGCACTTGTCGGGGCCAATGTGGTGGACGCGCGGACCTACACGTCCAATGACGGCTTCGCCACCGCCGCTTTCTGGGTGCAGGATGCCGACGGACACCCCTACGAGGCCGCGCGCCTGCCACGGCTGAGCGCGTCCATCAACAAGACCCTCAAGGGCGAGATCAAAGCCTCCGACGCTATGCAATCGCGTGACAAGATCAAAAAGCGCGAGCGCGCCTTCCGGGTGCCCACCCACATCACCTTCGACAATGAAGGGTCGGAAATTTACACCATCATCGAGGTCGACACCCGAGACCGTCCGGGCCTTCTCTATGACCTCACCCGCACCTTGGCCGAGGCGCATGTGTATATCGCCAGCGCCGTCATCGCGACCTATGGCGAGCAGGTGGTCGATACGTTCTACGTCAAAGATATGTTCGGGCTGAAATTCCATTCGGACGCGAAGCAAAAAGGGCTAGAGAAAAAGCTGCGCCTCGCCATTTCAGAGGGCGCGCAAAGGGCCAGCACATGAGCCGCCTGATGCGCGGCGTGATGACCGTAGGGGTCTGGACGCTTCTGAGCCGGGTGCTTGGGATGGTGCGAGACGTTCTGATTGCGGGCTTTATCGGGCCGGGGCCTTTGATGGATGCGTTTGTCGCCGCCTTCCGCCTGCCCAATCTCTTCCGTCGGTTCTTTGCCGAGGGCGCGTTCAACGCAGCCTTCGTGCCGATGTTCTCCAAACGGCTTGAGGGCGGACAGGACCCCGATGGGTTCGCCAGCCAAGCGATGAGCGGATTGGCCCTTGTGTTGCTCTTGCTGACCGGCGTGTCGATGATCTTCATGCCCGCGCTGGTCTGGGCCACGGCGGGCGGGTTCGCGCAGGACGCGCGGTTCGATCTGACCGTGGGCTTCGGGCGAATCGTCTTTCCCTATATCCTGTTCATCTCTCTGGCTGCCCTGCTGTCGGGGGTGTTAAACTCCACGGGGCGGTTTGTGGCCGCAGCCGCCGCACCCGTGCTGCTCAACGTCATGCTCTGCGCCGCGATGATCGGCGCGGTCATCATGGGCGGCGCGGTGATCGAGGCGCTCGTATGGACCATCCCCTTCGCCGGGGTCGCGCAGCTCGCCCTCGTCTGGGTGGCGGCAAGGCGCGCTGGGCAAAACGTGCGGCTGGTGCGGCCCCGCTGGACCCCCGATATGGCTCAGCTTGTCCGCATAGCCGTGCCTGCGGCCCTCGCGGGCGGCGTCATGCAGATCAACCTTCTGGTGGGCCAGCAGGTCGCGTCGAATTTCGACAATGCGGTGAGCTGGCTCTATGCCGCCGATCGGCTGTATCAATTGCCTCTGGGCGTTGTGGGGATCGCCGTGGGGATCGTGCTGCTGCCGGACCTGTCGCGACGCCTCAAATCCGGCGACGGGGCGGGCGGGCGCGAGGCGCTGAGCCGCGCGGGCGAGCTGTCTCTGGCGCTTACCATCCCTTCGGCTGTGGCGCTGATGGTGGTGCCTTTCCCGCTAGTCTCGGTCCTCTTTGAGCGCGGCGCGTTCGGCCCGGATGACACGGCGGCCACGGCGCTGGCGGTGGGCATCTACGGCCTCGGCCTGCCTGCGTTTGTCTTGCAAAAAGTGCTCCAGCCCATCTATTTCGCGCGCGAGGATACCAAGCGCCCGTTCCATTACGCGGTCGTGGCCATGGTGGTGAATGCCGCCATCGCCATTGGCCTGGCACCCGTGATCGGCTGGATCGCGGCGGCGATTGCCACGACGCTGGCGGGCTGGGCTATGGTGTGGCTTCTGGCGCGCGGCACGCGGCAGTTTGGCGAGGTGGCACGCTTTGACACGCGGTTCCGCCGCCGGGTTTGGCGCATCTGCGTGGCGGCGGCGCTCATGGGCGTGGTGCTCTGGATGACCTTGCTGGCCATCGGGCCGTTCTTCGGGCTTCCCGGCTGGCGGTGGCTGACGCTTTTGCTGCTTATCACCATCGGAGCGGTCAGCTATTTCATCGCCGGGCGGCTTCTGGGTGCGTTCCGCATGGACGAGCTGCGCGGCATGTTCCGACGCAGGTAGGCATCCCTTACCGCTGGCGGATACAGTCCAGAAAAGCAGCCCACCCGCCGGGGCTGACGAAGAACGACAGCCCGAAGCCGGTAGCAAACCCCGTAAGATCCGCCGCCCATTTCATGCCCCCACCAAAGAGCAGGCTGAAGAGAAGTTGCGCGCCCATCAAAAAGCCGATGAGCATGAACGCCCGCGCCTGATTGGCCCCCGCGCACCCCAGATTGAGCCACAGAAGGAACGTGAACGCCCCGATCAGCCCGTAAGAGCCCGGGAACGCGCCGTAAAGCCATGGGTTCGGCCCCGCGACCGCCGTATAGACCAGCGCGCCTGCGATGGCAGAGGCGAAGAATACGGCCAGCACCGCCCAGCCGCGATAAACCTCGCCCACGAACTTGCCCAAGGCCAGCAGGATCACGCCCGAAAACATCGCCTCGGTTACCGAGCCATGCACGAAAGGATAGGTCACAAGCCGCATCAGATGCTCGGCGGGATAGACGGAGGCGCGGAACATCTGCCCCATCAGGTCGGCGTTATAGGCATAATCCTGAAGCGCCGCACTGCGCCAGCCCACGGCCTGCGCGCCACCCACCAGCCCCGCCTCGCCCGCGAAAAAGATCAGCTCCGGGATACAAACCGCCAAGAAAAGCACCACCACAACAGGCGGAAGCGGGTTGATCGGGCTTTGGTTTGCGGGGGCATCCATGCGCGTCTCCTTGACGGGGCTTTGGCGCATGGGTAAGCGAGGCGCACGCAGAAATCCAGACAGGAGACGCGGCCATGACGGCACCGATTGACACGCGGCCCCATTCCCCCCGCGTATTTTCCGGCATCCAGCCCTCGGGCGGGCTGACGCTTGGCAATTACCTCGGCGCAATCAAACGCTTTGTGGCGATGCAAGAGAGCGGCACACCGAGCCTCTATTGCATGGTTGATTTGCATGCGATCACCGTCTGGCAGGACCCCGACAACCTGCGCCGCGCCACGCGCGAGCTTTGTGCGGGGTTCATCGCCTCGGGGCTGGACCCGGAGAAATCCATCCTCTTCAACCAAAGCCAGGTGGCCGAACACGCGCAGCTTGGTTGGGTGCTGAGCTGTGTGGCGCGGATGGGCTGGATGAAGCGGATGACGCAGTTCAAGGACAAGGCGGGCAAGAATGCGGAGAACGCCTCGCTGGGTCTCTTCGGATACCCGGCGCTCATGGCCGCCGATATCCTGATCTACCATGCGACCCATGTACCCGTGGGCGAGGATCAAAAGCAGCACCTGGAGCTTACCCGTGACATCGCAGCGAAGTTCAACCATGACTACGGCGTGGACTTCTTCCCGATCACCGAGCCTGTGATCGAAGGGGCCGCCACGCGGGTGATGAGCCTGCGCGACGGATCGAAGAAAATGTCCAAGTCGGACCCGTCGGATATGAGCCGGATCAACATGACCGATGATGCCGACACCATCGCCAAGAAGATCCGTAAGGCCAAGACGGATGCAGAGCCGCTTCCGTCGGATCTGGAGGGTCTTGCGGGCCGCCCGGAGGCGCGCAACCTCGTGAATATTTACGCAGGCCTCGCCGATATGAGCGCCGAGGACGTGATGCGCGACATGGGCGGGCGGGCGTTTTCCGAGTTCAAACCGGCGCTGGCCGATCTGGCCGTGGACAAGATGGCCCCCATATCCCAAGAGATGAGCCGCTTGATGCAGGACACGGGCGAGATCGACGCGATCCTCGCGCGCGGTGCGGCGGATGCGCGGGCCATCGCGGCGCCGATCCTGAAGCGGACCTATGAGATCGTGGGCATGGTCGGCAGCTAGGTCCTGACGCTGGACGGCGGGCATTGCGGCGCTTAGCCTGAGGGGACAACAAGGGAGGCGGCACATGGCCACTGGCACGAACATCCGGACCTATTTCGAAGGGCAGTGGCATGAAGGCGACGCGCTCATCATGCGCGCCGCCGATCACGGCGCATGGCTCGGTAGTTCGGTCTTTGACGGGGCGCGCTGCGTGAACGGGCTGGTGCCCGATCTGGAGGCGCATTGCGCGCGGGTCAACAGTTCGGCAGAGGCCTTGATGCTGACCCCGCATGTGCGCACCGAAGATATGGTCGAGATCATCCGCGAGGGGCTCCGCGCCTATCCCGCTGGCACGCCGATCTATATCCGCCCGATGTATTGGGGCGTCGGCTCGGACTATATGGCAATTGTGCCAGCCGCAGAGGGCGCAGGCTTTGCCATCGCGCTGGAGGAAATTCCGATGCCACAGGCAGGCGCGTCCGTCACGCTGACGCGCACGCGGTTTTGCCGCCCTGTGCTGGAAAGCTCGGTCGTGAACGCCAAGGCAGGCTGTCTTTACCCCAACAACGCAAGGATGCTGGCCGAGGCACGCTCCAAAGGGTTCGTCAACGCGCTGGTGGCAGATGCGCTGGGGAATGTGGCGGAGACGGCAACCTCCAATGTGTTCATGGTGCGGGACGGCGAGGTTTTCACCCCGGTGGCGAATGGCACGTTTTTGGCCGGGATCACGCGGGCGCGGCATATGGCGAACCTGCGCGCGGATGGGGTGAAGGTGCATGAAACCGTGCTCAGCTTCGCCGATTTTACCGAGGCTGATGAGGTCTTTCTGTCCGGCAATATGAGCAAGGTGACGGCTGTGTCCGCCTTTGACGACACAAGTTATCAGGTGGGCCCCGTGACCCGCCGTGTGCGCGAGATGTATTGGGATTGGGCCGCGTCGGAGCCGCTCTGAGCCAGACCGCGACGCGGCCCAAGTAGATCAGATCACGATCAAACCCCGGCTGAGCGCGCGGGCCACCGCATGGACGGTGTTCATCGCCCCCAGCTTGAACCGCGCCGATTCGATGTAGGCCCGCAGCGTATGTTCGGAAATTGTCAGGGTCTGCGCCACCTGCGCGCGGCTATAGCCCATCGCCAAAAGGGTCATCGCGTCCACCTCGCGCGGTGACAGGGGCTGTGCGGTTTCAGGCACGCGGTCGGGCTCAAACTCCAATGCCTTTTGGTTGAACGCATGCGCGATGAGGATGAGGCTGCGGCGGTTTTTCTCGGTGAAGGTGGCCCATGCCGCATCGTCGCAATTGTGACTGACCGTATAGAGGGCGAACTGCCCGTTGGGGCCGCGCACGGGCACGGAATAGCCCTGATTGCCCACGCCATGCTCGATCGCTTCTTTCTGGAAGGCCCGAGCGGCCTTGCTGGACCAGTCAAGGCGCTTCCAGTCGACGGGGTGAAAATGCTGGTAACAGCCCATGATGACCGGATCGATCCTGAGGTAATCACGCTCCACATAACGCGCGACCCAAGCAGGCGCATAGGTCCCGCAGCCATATTGATCGCCCGCCGCACTGACCCAGTGATAGACCATGTGATCGACGCGGAAGAGATCGCGCAAACCCTCGATAACCTCTTGCAAAGCAGAGAGTTCAGAAGCCGCGTCCAGCCCCTCCAATATCGCATCCATCGATGCCTGACGCACTGCGCTCATGTGCGGCGTGTCCTTCCCCTTTCGACGCCAGCTCCGTTGCCGCAATCAAGCGCGCATCGTCAAGCTGCTCGGCCAGAGCGCCCAGATCATTCGCTTGCGCGAAAATCCGCAGATCGGCCAGAACGTCGAGTATCCATTCATTCTTCATGTCTAGCCTCTTTAACGATGGTTAACCAAAGGTTAATCAACCCTAGAATGTAATATTTTTTTATGAATTAGCGTATTTCAGCCCCCCAGAAATGGTGGGGTGGCAAAAAATAAGCCTCTGTTTTCTCTGAGGTGGCCTCTGCAGGCACGAAAAAGCCCGCAAACCGGGTGAACGATTCGCGGGCGATTGTTTCCGTAGCGTCAGCAGTGAAGTTTATTGTTTCGCATCCAGCACATCTTCGACCGTCCGAAGGCCCGTCTTGGGGGCCTGAACCAGCACGGCCATGTTGCCCGGCTTGTGCTCATTGTGCAGCATCTTCATATGCGCCTGCGGCAGGTCAGCCCAAGTGAACACCTCGGACATACACGGATCAATCCGCCGCTCCAACATCAGCTTGTTCGCGGCCGCGGCCTGTTTGAGATGCGCAAAATGCGAGCCCTGAAGCCGCTTTTGGTGGCTCCACATATGGCGGACATCGAAGGTGCAGTTGTAGCCCGAGGTGCCCGCGCAGATCACAACCATGCCGCCGCGCTTCACCACGAAGGTCGAGACGGGGAATGTCGCCTCGCCCGGATGCTCAAATACCATGTCGACATTTACGCCCTTGCCGGTGATATCCCAGATCGCTTTGCCAAAGCGGCGTGCCTCTTTGAACCATTCGGCATATTCATCGGTGTTGACTGTGGGCATCTGTCCCCAACAGGAGAAATCCTTGCGGTTGATCACGCCCTTGGCGCCCAGCTCCATCACGAAGTCGCGTTTGTCCTCGTCCGAGATCACACCGATTGCATTGGCGCCCGCCGTGTTGATCAGCTGGATCGCGAATGATCCAATCCCGCCCGACGCGCCCCAGACCAGCACGTTCTGGCCGGGCTTGAGGTCATGCGGCTCGTGGCCAAAGAGCATCCGGTAGGCGGTGGCGAGGGTCAGCGTATAGCACGCGCTCTCTTCCCATGTGAGGTGTTTGGGGCGTGGCATAAGCTGCTGCGATTGCACGGCCGTGAACTGCCCAAACGAGCCGCCAGGTGTCTCATAGCCCCAAATCCGCTGGCTGGGGGAGAACATCGGGTCGCCGCCGTTACACTCTTCATCGTCGCCATCGTCCTGGTTGCAGTGGATGACCACCTCGTCGCCCACTTTCCAGCGTTTGACCTTGTCGCCCACGGCCCAGACCACGCCCGCCGCGTCCGATCCGACGACCGCATAGGGGGCCTTGTGCACATCAAAGACCGAGCCGGGCTGCCCGAGACATGCCCAGACGCCGTTATAATTCACGCCAGCCGCCATCACGAGGACAAGCACATCGTGGCTGTCGAGCGTGGGTGTGTCGATGACCTCAAGCTCCATCGCCTTGTCGGGATCGCCATGACGTTCGCGGCGGATCACCCATGCATGCATCTTGGGCGGTACGAAGCCCAACGGGGGCATCTCACCGATGTCATAAAGCTCCTTTTCCGGGGCGTCGTAGGGCGCAATGCCATTTTCCGTATCCAGAGCCATGAGCGGCCTCCCTCGAGATATGATTGGCCGCGACGCTTGCGCGCGGAGTGGCCGAGTGGATAGGCCGACTTGCGCAATAATGCAATGCCCAAAGCCTATATTTTGTAACTTTATGACCCAGCAGTCGCAGAAATTTCTTTCGCGGGCGCAGCATCATCAGGATAGAAATGTGCGATGGAATTTGCGTAGAATTGCAAAAGCAGCGTCTCATCGGGATTGGCACACCATCCTCGCTCACTTTGAGTGATCAACCCCCGGCGCGACAACTGCCGTTGCGCGCGCGCCACTGCACCGGGCAGCGCTTCCGCCTCTATCAACGGTACATCACCCGAGGCCGCCTGCCCCATGGCACGCACAGCCTCGGTCAGGTCCGCATCAGCCATCGGTGCATCCGCCCGCAACATCACCCGCGCCAGAAGCGGCACGAAGAGCAGCGGCATCGCGGCATCGATCCGCTTCATCAGGCCCGCACCCAGCACCTCCAGATCCGGCCCGGGCCCATAATCGCTGAGCTTCACAGGCTCAGCAAAGACCACCGACGCCAGCCCGAACCGCTCAAAATTTCCACGCAACCGGAACCAAATCATACGTGCGGTAAATTTGATGATCACCGAGATGCGTGCCCGAAAGCGCCGATCTCCGCGCCGCCCGGCCTCGCTCAGCACGCGGTCCTCCAGCACCCGGTCGTAATTGATCGCCACGGGCACAAAAACCACATCACGCGCACCGGGTTTCCAGCCATCGACCACATAGGACAAAAGGCCCAGCTTCGGCGGCTTGGTCAGCCCATCGACGCTCAGCCCCCCCTCGGGGAAGATCGCCTGCGTCACGCCGCCCTGCGTCGCCATCTGTACATAGCGCGCCAAAACGGCCCGGTAGAGACCCCCGCGCGAGCGGCGGCGAATGAAATATGCCCCCATGGATTTGATCAGACGGCTGAGCGGCCAGACCCGCGCCCATTCCCCCACCGCATAGCTGAGCGCCGAGGCCTGAGAGGCCAGTGTGGTGACCAGCACATAATCCATATTGCTGCGATGGTTCATGATGAATACCACCGTTGCATTGGGGGCAATCTTGTCAAGAACAGCCATGTTCATATTGCCCCGCTGCACGATGTATAAAGAGCGCGCCAGAAAATTCGCGAGGCGGATGCCAAAGCTGAAATAGGCGAAGGCGGAGAAGCTCGGGACGATCTCGCGAGCGTATCGGCGGGCCTTTTCAAACGCGACGTCCTCGCGCACATTATGCTTGTGCGCATATTCCACGATGGCCTCGGTCACGTCCGGATCATAGAGAAGCCGCTGGATCATGTCCTGCCGCCGGGCCAGCTTGAAAGGCTCAATGGGCCGGGTGAGTTTTTTGTTGAGCTGTGCCACCGCCCGCTCCAGCCGACGCCGAAAGAACCAACGCACGGACGGAAAAAGGAAGTGCGACGCGAACGTCACAGCCGCAAAGGCCAGCAGCAACAATAGCGCCCAAAGCGGCATTTGCACCGTCGATGTCATGCGCGCTCCTTGCGTGGCCCCCGGCTCCTTAACTATAGCAAGAGACATCCGCGCGCCACAAAACTTCGCCGCCCAGCGCCCATATCAGTCGGGATTGACCGCGCGCTCTCACCAAGCGATCATGCCGCGTTGCAGCGAATTGACAAAAGCATAAAATTCCCGATATGTCCCCAGCAACGCACGATTGTTGCGCAACCGATTCCGGAGGCTCTGCCATGACCGAGACCAACACGCCAGCAAAAGACCGCCCCTGGCTGATCCGCACCTATGCGGGCCACTCCACGGCGTCTGCCTCCAACGCGCTCTACCGCTCGAACCTAGAGAAGGGCCAGACAGGGCTCTCCGTGGCCTTCGATCTGCCCACCCAGACGGGCTATGACAGCGATCATATCCTCTCCAAGGGCGAGGTGGGAAAGGTCGGCGTTCCGGTCTGTCATCTGGGCGACATGCGCCAGCTTTTTCAGGATATCCCGCTGGAGAAGATGAACACCTCCATGACGATCAACGCGACCGCGCCATGGCTCTTGTCGCTCTATATCGCCGTGGCCGAGGAGCAAGGCGCAGATGTGTGCGCATTGCAAGGCACCGTGCAGAACGATCTGATCAAGGAATATCTCAGCCGCGGCACGTATATCTGTCCGCCCAAGCCCTCGCTCAAGATGATCGGGGACGTGGCGGAATACTGCTATACCAACGTGCCGAAATGGAACCCGATGAACGTGTGTTCCTACCACCTGCAAGAGGCCGGCGCGACACCGCAGCAAGAGCTTGCCTTCGCATTGGCCACGGCCACCGCCGTGCTGGATGAGCTCAAGCCGCGCGTGCCTGCCGAGGATTTCCCAGCGCTTGCGGGCCGTATCTCCTTCTTCGTGAATGCAGGCATCCGGTTCGTGACCGAGATGTGCAAGATGCGCGCCTTCGTGGACCTCTGGGACGAAATCCTGCAAGAGCGCTATGGCGTCGAGGATCCCAAATTCCGCCGCTTCCGCTATGGCGTGCAGGTCAACTCTCTGGGCCTGACCGAGCAGCAGCCCGAGAACAACGTCTACCGCATCCTCATTGAGATGCTGGCCGTGACGCTCAGCAAAAACGCCCGCGCCCGCGCCGTGCAATTGCCTGCGTGGAACGAGGCGCTCGGCCTGCCGCGCCCATGGGATCAGCAATGGTCGATGCGCATGCAGCAAATCCTCGCATACGAGACGGACCTTCTGGAATTCGATGACCTCTTCGATGGCAACCCGGCGGTGGAGGCCAAGGTCGAAGCCCTCAAAGAGGGCGCGCGCGCCGAGCTTCATACGCTCGACAGCATGGAGGGTGCGATCGGGGCGATTGATTACATGAAAGCCCGCCTTGTCGACAGCAATGCCGAGCGGCTGGGCCGGATCGAGCGCAACGAGACCATCGTGGTCGGCGTGAACAAATGGACCAATGGCGAGCCGTCGCCGCTGCAAACCGAGGATGGCGGCATCATGACCGTCGATCCGGCGGTCGAGGCCGAGCAGATCGGCCGCCTTGATGCGTGGCGCGAGGCGCGCGACGCCGCTGCGGTGAAAGCCGCGCTCGCCGATCTGCGCGCCGCAGCGTCCGAGGGACGCAACATCATGCCCGCCTCGATCAATGCCGCCCGCGTGGGCGTCACCACCGGCGAATGGGCCGCCCAGATGCGCGCCGTGCACGGCGAATATCGCGGCCCCACAGGCGTCTCGGTCAGCCCGTCGAACATGACCGAAGGGCTCGACGATATCCGCGAGGCCGTGAGCGCAGTGTCAGACCGCTTGGGCCGCCGTCTCAAGTTCCTGATGGGCAAGCCGGGTCTTGATGGGCATTCCAACGGGGCCGAGCAGATCGCCTTTCGCGCCCGCGATTGCGGCATGGACATGCGCTATGAGGGTATCCGCCTCACACCCGAAGAAATCGTGAACGCAGCCCTTGAGGATGAGGCGCATGTCGTGGGCCTTTCTATCCTGTCGGGCAGCCACATTCCGCTGGTCGAGGAACTGATGGAGCGGATGCGCGCTGCGGGGCTCGCAGACACGCCCGTGATCGTCGGCGGCATCATCCCGGATGAGGACGCCGCCCGCCTCAAGGCGATGGGCGTGGCGCGGGTCTATACGCCCAAGGATTTCGAGTTGAACCGGATCAT
>CALGEH010000219.1 GCA_937881735.1 uncultured Shimia sp. | reverse complement strand
ACCCGCGCGGCATTGTTTGGTCTGATGTTGCCTGCTTTAAGCGATTTTGAGGGCAGGGCGATCGAAAATGGCGCTGTGATAATTCTCAAGATAGATGCGCAGCCATGGTGTGAAGAGCTCAGGCTCGTTCGCCGCGCGCGCCACCAACGTGTCGACATTGACCCATTCGGTCTCCATCACTTCGTCAGGGTTGCACTCAACCGTCATCGTCTCTGGCGCTTCGGCGAGATAAATCTCCACCACCTCATGTTCGATCAGGCCGCCACCCACATCCGCGCGATATTCCACGCGGCCCCGGTGGCGATAGGTCAGACCCGTCACGCCCAGCTCCTCCTCCATACGCCGCGCGGCGCAATCGAGGCTTTTTTCGTCCCAATTGGGATGAGTGCAGCAGGTGTTGGCCCAGAGGCCCGGCGTATGATATTTCCCCAGCGCGCGGCGCTGGATCAGCACGTCATTGCCGCTGACCACAAAGACGGAAACGGCCTTGTGCCGCAACCCGCGCTCATGCACTTCAAGCTTTTCCACTGGGACGAGCGTATCGCCCACCCAGGCCGGAATCATAGCATTCATGTTCTCTCCACAGAGACCAAGCGCGTCAAATGCGCCAGGTTTTTCAGGCCGATCTTGAGATGCGCCATCGGGCGCGCCTTGACCAGTTTTTTGTTCATATAAGCCTCGAATGTGAGGCGCTGCACGTCGATATCGTGACACAGCGACACGAAGCGTTCGCGCCGCTCGTCCGAGCGGTAATAGGCATTTTGCATCGAGGCCAGAACGCGGAACACGGTCTTATGTTCCTTCATGAAGAGCTGGCGCGCGAGTTTGAGGTTCTTGACGCGGCCCGTCACCAGCGTGGCGGCGCAGGCGGTGGCGGCCACGCGGCCCCCGACCATGGCATAGTAAATTCCTTCGCCCGAGGAGGGAGCGACGACGCCCGCCGCATCCCCGGCCAGCACCACGTCCAATCCATTGTCCCAACGGTCCAGCGGCTTGAGCGGGATGGGCGCGCCTTCCCGGCGGAGCGTTTCGCAATCGGTAAGGCCCGCCATCTCTCGCAGTTCGGCGGTGGCTTTCTTGAGGTCCACGGAGGCGACTTCGGTGCCCATGCCGACAGACGCGCTATCGCCATGCGGGAAGACCCAGCCGTAGAAATCGGGGCTGATCTTGCCGTCATAGATCACGTCGCAGCGGGCAGGATCATAGATCGCCGTCTTGGCCGGGGCCTTGATGATCTCGTGATAGGCCAGAACATAGGGGATCTTGTCCCCGCCGGGCACTTCGGCACGGCCCACCTTGGAGCGGGCACCATCAGCACCGATAATGAGCTTGGTGGGCAGGGCGCGCTCTTCGCCGGTTGCCTTGTCGCGGAAGACGACCTGAGTGGCTTCATCCCCGCGTTCGATCCGCAGAAACGTTCCGGTAAAAAGCTTCGCGCCGGCCTCAACCGCGCGGTTGCGCAGGAAGGGGTCAAAATCCTTGCGATCCACCATGCCGACGAACCCGTTTTCGATGGGGATGTCCACATGCCGCCCCGTGGGCGAGATCATGCGCGCGGTGTTTACCTTGGCGACAAGCTGTGCGTCTTCGATATGGAAGTCCTGCATCAGGCGCGGAGGGATCGCCCCGCCGCAGGGTTTGATACGGCCATCACGGTCCAGAAGGGCCACGCTATGGCCCGAGCGGACGAGATCTTCTGCGGCTGTGGCGCCCGAGGGACCGCCCCCGACAACAACGACATCATACATTTGCTATTCTCCCGGAACGAGGGCGCGGGGGGTCATGCCGCGCTCCATGACTTGTGCCGCCATAAAGGCCGCGGCGATGAAAAGGGCGGCCTCGAAGACAAAGACGAGGCCGAATGATTGTGAGGTGGTCAGGCTGGTCATGCGGAACACATCCACAAGGGCGGCCCCGGTGAGACCGCCGAACCCTGCGGCGATGGCTTGCGCGGCCCCCCAAAGGCCCATGCGTGTGCCTTCGCGCCGGGCGCGGCCCGCGCCC
>CALGEH010000218.1 GCA_937881735.1 uncultured Shimia sp. | reverse complement strand
CCCTGTCAATCCAGAGGGTTGCGCGTGACAGCTCACGCAAAAATGCACGGTCGTGGCTGATCAGGACGTAACCTGCCTTGGTCTCCTTGAGCGTCTGCTCGAGCCAACCGATCGCCTCGATATCAAGGTGGTTGGTCGGCTCGTCCAGCAGCATCAATTCAGGCGCCTCGGCCATCAAACGCGCCAGCGCCGCGCGCCGCCGCTCTCCGCCGGACGCGGTCGCCACATCGCCCTCGGGGTTGAACTTGAGCCCCTCGGCGGCCATCTCGACTTTGTAATGCTCTGCCGGGTCCAGCGTCGCTGTGGCGTAATCGCCAAGCGTGGCAAACCCGGCCATGTCAGGGTCTTGCTCCATGTAGCCGACGCTTGCACCGGGCGCGATCACCAGCGACCCCGCATCCGGCTCGACCAGCCCCGCCATGACTTTCATCAACGTGGATTTGCCCGACCCGTTGCGCCCCACAAGGGCGAGTTTGTCGCCCGGTTGCACCACCAGCGAGAGGTTGGAAAATATCGGATCACCGCCAAAGGTCAGGGCGATGTCACTGAGCTGCAAGAGGGGGGGACGGGCTGCCATGCGGGCCAGCTAACCCGCCCGCACGGCCCCGTCAAGAAGGCTTGGGCGCACGCACCTCAGCATCGGCCCGCAAAAGCCGCTTGCGGGCCTCAGGGATCGCCGCGATCTCAAGCCCGGTGAAGACATGCAGCGTGTTCATCGCCCTGTCCACCACCGCATGATCGCTGACCCAGCCACCCATCAAAAGATAGGTGCGCAGCAAGGGCGGCATCAGCTCAGACGCCCGGCGCAGATCGGGGCGCGGGCCAGACAGGCTGACCACCTCGGGTGCTTTGATCCCCGGCATCCACGCCTCGGGCGCACAATGCCGTGCGCCGAGCATGGCGAAGGCATCGGCGTAACGCGCCGGCTCAACCCCCTGAAAAGAAGAGCATCCAAAGAGAAGCGCCACACCATTGGCATCCACATAGGTCGTGAGGGCGCCCCATGCCGCGCGCAGGATGTCGGGGTCTTGTGCATCCGGGTGGGTGCAAAAGCGGCCAATCTCGACCACGGAGCCGGGAAATGCGGCGAGCCGCGCGAGATCATAGAACTGCGCCGAATAGCTGCGCGTGATGGTGGCACCCGTCAGGGGCAATACCCGGTAACAGCAGACAAGCGCGCCGCTGCGCCGGTCCTCGACCAGAAAATGCAGGCAGTCTGCGTCGAACCCATCACAATCCACCCCGGCCCGCCCAAAGCTAAGCGCGCGGAGCGCCTGCGCCCGTTCCACATCGCCCGCGCCATCAGCCTGCCGCGCCACAAAGCGCGGCCCTGCATCCGCGCGGCCAACCACGTTCATCGCCGGACCTGTCAGTGCTGTCATACTTGGCGCCGTCGCTTCATACCGCGGGGCGATATGCCCTGCCCTTAGACATCATAGCACCCTTCGCCCAAGCATACTCTGTCCCGATCAGAAAAAATCAGCCGGGTTGATATTGCCGATATTGCCAAGGATCTGGCGCAGGAATCCCTGCCCTTCAACGGACGAGTTGGTGGCCCGCCGCGACAGCGCGACGATCTTGCCATCGCTGAGATCAAACCGCTCGATATTGGCAATCGTGTCTGATCCATCAAAGCTGATCGCCAGAACCTCGCGTTGGACCACCTCGGGGCGGCGGATGCCGTAATTACGGATCCGGCTGCGGACGTAATAGTAATCCCCCCCGCTCAGCAGGCCCGACGCCGAGGGCGGCCCGATCAGATCATCCACCGTGGCGCGCGAATCCACCCCAACGACAAGCTGTTGCAAGTCCTCGTCGGGCGGGACATAGCCGTGATTGTTGAAGGTGGCGCTGCACGCTGCCATAAAGCACAATGCGCCGGCCGCGAGGATCGCACGAAAGGAAAATTGGTGTCCGAACATGTCTGACCTCTTGATATCGGCACGATCTGCCATTTATCCCGCTTACAACACTCCCGCACCCGGGTTCAAGACCACGTTACCCTGCCCGGTCACGACAAGGACACGCTTGGCTCATGGCTGATCCCACCAAAACACCCGAAATCCTGCGCGTCGCGGACCTCTCACCGAGCCGCGGCCTGGCGCTTAACCTCGTAGCGGATGCCGCGATGCGCGCGCAGGTGGCGGAGGTGCTGGACCTGCCAAGCGTGCGCAAGCTGAGCTTTCGCGGGACGCTCGCCGGCATCGGCAAACGCGACTGGGAGCTGCGCGGAGAGCTGGGCGCCACCGCCGAGCAAAGCTGCGTGATCACGCTGGAGCCGATCACGACCCGCATCGACGTGCCCCTCAGGCGGCAATTTCTGGAGCATATGCCCACCCCCTCCACCGATGAGGAAATGGAAATGCCAGAGGACGAAAGCAGCGAGCCTCTGGCCGAGTTTATCGACATGCCCCGCATCCTGACCGAGGCGCTGGCGCTTGCGCTGCCCGACTATCCGCGAAAAGACGGCGCCACGCTGACCCAGACCGTTTTCACTACCCCCGGCAGCACCCCGATGAGCGACGACGACGCAAAGCCCTTCGCGGGTCTTGCCGCTTTGAAGCAAAACCTGGACAAGGACGACGGGTAACGCGCGAGAAACTGCTTGCCAAAAGCCCCTTTGCCTGTATTTTCGCTCTTCCATCGGAATTTAGGGTTGAACCGACGGCTCACTCGGAAGTATGAGCCGCGTGAACCCATGAAACCGGGCCAGATTTGAGGCCCCAAGGAATTTAGGATCGCACCATGGCCGTCCAGCAGAACAAAGTCTCCAAGTCGCGTCGCAACAATCGCCGCGCGCACGATTATCTTTCGAGTGCAAATCCGAACGAGTGTCCCAATTGCGGTGAGCTGAAACGCCCCCACCACGTATGCTCGGCTTGCGGCCATTACGCAGACCGCGAAATCGTGGCGATGACCGACGACATCGATCTGGACGAAGACGCAGCCTAAGGCCCCTCCCGGCCTGAACACGGATAGGACACCCCCATGACAGCGCAGCAGGACACGGCTCCGGTGCGGCATGGGCGGATGGTCATCTCCGTGGATGCGATGGGCGGCGATCTGGGCCCGGCCGTTGTTGTGGCCGGAATTGCCAAATCCGCCTCGATAAATCCAAATATCGGCTTTATCCTCCATGGCCCCCGGGCCGAGCTTGAACCGCTTGTCGCGCGCAAGCGCGTTTTGGCGAAAATTTGCGAGATTCGCGACGCGCCCGATGTAGTGTCGATGGACGACAAGCCAAGCCACGTGATGCGCCACGGCAAGACCACGTCCATGTGGTCGGCCTTGGAATCAGTGCGGGCGGGCGATGCGACAGTCTGCGTGTCCTGCGGCAACACAGGCGCATTGATGATGATGAGCGTGTTGCGCTTGCGCCGCCTGCCCGGTATCTACCGACCCGCAATTGGCGTGCTCTGGCCCTCGCGCAACCCGCAAGGCTTCAACGTCCTGCTGGATGGTGGCGCGGATATCCGCGCCGATGCCAAGGACCTC
>CALGEH010000217.1 GCA_937881735.1 uncultured Shimia sp. | reverse complement strand
GCATGGATGCGTCGATGGTCAGCCAAATGAAAGCGATGGAAGAAGAGAACCGTCGGCTTAAGCGGATGTATGCGGACCTGAGCATGCAGAACGATCTGTTGAAGTGGTCGCCCCGATGAGCCCCTCAGCGATTTTGAAGCGCACAGTATTCTAAGTTGCGCCTGGAAAGCAGGTGTGCGTTTTTTCGATACGGATCCGTTACACTGGTCCGGGTTGTCGGAAGCCAGGCTGAAGGAGTTTTTGGGTAGCAAGGACCGTGCCAGCTATGTGCTATCCACCAAAATTGGCATAAACGTGCAGACTGACCGACAAGGTAAGTATGCAAGTAACGTTGCATCCATAGACAAGTCGCTGCAGTCGCAGGCGTATGACTACACCTATGACGGTGTCATGCGCGCCTTCGAACACAGTTTGGAACAATTGAACATGGACCGGATCGACATCCTGTTCGCGCAGGACCTGGACCTGCTCACGCACCAGTCAAGTTCTGCTCTGACTGCTCGGGTTACCGAGTTTATGAACGGCGGCTACAAAGCGCTGTTATCTTTGCGCGACCAAGGCGCGATCAAAGCCATTGGCGCGGCGGCCAACCAGTGGGAACCCTGCCAGCGGATGGCGGAACAGGGCGATTTCGATATGTTCCTGCTTTCGGGTCGATACACGCTCTTGGAACAGGGTGCGCTCGAAAGTTTCCTGCCTCTCTGCGAGACGCGCGGTATTGGCGTGGTCATCGCTGCCCAGGACGGAGCTGACGGTTTATTTGCAGGACCAACTCTATCGGCGGCTGCGAACAGTGATGCAGCACCGGAGGAAGATCAACTGCGTGTGGCCGAGATGAAATCGATCTGCGACGCGCATCACGTCCGAATTGAGGATGCGGCTTTTCATTTTCCGCTTCTGCATTGGGCGGTTGTGTCTGTACTCACTGGGGCTACGTCGGTCGCGGCTGTGGAGAAATCTCTTGCGGCAGAGCATGCGCGCTTGCCTGACGCGCTTTGGACCGATCTCGAGGAGGCGGGCCTGATCCGTGAAGGCAGTTTCACCAAGTCTGATGTGCATCACCATCACCATCATCATCACTAGCGCCCTACAATTGAGGTTGAAGCGTGGTGTCGGTTTAACTGGTTAAGGAGCCGTAGTTAACGCATGGCGAGGTCCGAAACGGATAATTTTTATTCCGTTGCACGGCAGACATTCCACTAGAAATCGTTAGATGATCCAGATAGGGCGTTTGATCCATACATTATTCCGGTTTCAGTGCTCTCAAAGAAGCCCTCTTGGATCATCGTGGCTGGGCTCAGATGTGGCTGCCCAGATACACAGCTAGCTTGTAATGTGGTCATTATCCCTGACGACAGGCATGAATTTGTAACCGCGTGTCACTTGGCCAAGATCTCCGGCAAATCCCGCGCGTTTCAGCGGGAATGGTCGGTTGTAAGATTGCAACTCTAACAGACACATGCAAATCGCTTCACGGCGTTACTGCAATTCAGAACGGGCCAGAGTCGCTTCAGTTTACACAGCTAGTCCTGTTCGGCCGGCGCAAAACACATGATGCGTTTGCCGTCGACGGACTGTGTTACGGGCGGCACGCTTTGCTCGCAGGCTGGGCTTCGGTTGATGCAACGTTCGCGAAACCCGCAACCGTTGTCGTGCAGGATTGTGTTATTGGAAAGACCCAGCAACACATCCTTTCGTTGCCCAACCGTCTCAAGCCATTTGACGTCCAGTAAAGGCACCGATTGTATCAGTAGATTGCTGTAGGGGTGATGCGGAGCGGAGAAGGCGGTTGTTTTTGGGCTCTCCTGGATCAGCCGCCCGCCATAGAATGTTGCCACATGATCAGCGTATTCCGCCACAGTTGCCAGATCATGAGTGATAAATAGACAAGCTGTGCCCTCTTTGTCCTGTAAGTCGCACAAAAGACCCATGATGTTTTTGGCCGCAACCGTGTCGAGCGACGCGATAATCTCATCGAAAACAATGACCGACGGTTCAGCAGCAAAGGCACGCGCGATGGACACCCGCTGTTTTTCACCCCCCGACAATTCGGCGGGAAAGCGGCGATAGTAGTCCGCAGGCAGGTTCACCATCTCCAACAATTCTATCGCCCGCTTCTTGCGATCTGCAGGGGCCATGTCGAAGTAGAACTGCAATGGCCGTTCTAGGATCTGACCGATGCGTTGCTCTGGGTTCAGCGATTGATCTGGGCTTTGAAAAATCAATAGCCTACACATACACGCATCACATTGGATTGCCTCAACCTCATCACCGCTGTCATCTCCGGGCGCAGGCGGCAGCGCCTTGCCACAACTGTCGCAGCAAGTGCCGAGGATGAAGGGCGTATCGCGCCAGCACGGCCCACAAAGGCCGAAATCGCTGTCCACCATATCGCCACAGCCAATGCAGCGCGGCGGGTAAACCATCCGCAAGGCCAATTGAATTGCGCCGAGCTTCACGTATATCACCCCTCATGACCGCACCTGCCCCCCTCACCGACCGCATGGCCCTTATCCAGCACCGCACTCGCGCAGCGGCAAAGCCAGCCCTGTTCCTGCACGAAGCGGGCATAGAGGAGGTGCAGGATCGCCTCTCCATGGTTAACAAATCCTTTACGGCACCGGTGATTGTCACCGGATGGCCTGACCCTTGGGCCAAAGCCTTCCCCGAAGCGCCGATCATCGCGGATGACGAAACCCTCGCGCTGGAGCCCGCATCGCACGATCTGGTCATCCATGCGCTCGCCCTGCATTGGGCCAACGATCCGGTGGGGCAACTCATCCAGATGCGCCGTGCGCTGCGCCCCGATGGGCTGATGCTCACCGTGCTTCTGGGCGGCACCACGCTCAATGAGTTACGCACAGCGCTCGCACAGGCCGAAACGGAAGTGACGGGCGGCCTCTCTCCGCGCGTGGCACCCATGGGGGAGCTGCGCGATATGGGCGGGCTCTTGCAGCGCGCGGGCTTTGCCCTGCCTGTGGCCGATAGCGTGGCCCTGCGCGCGTCCTACGCCGATATACATGCGCTGATGCATGATCTTCGCGCCATGGGAGAGACCAACGCCATGACGGCCCGGCCCCGCCATATGGCCCGCCGCACGCTCTTCACCCGCGCGTCCGAACTTTATGCCGCCCATTTCGCAGATAGCGAGGCGCGTCTGATCACCACATATGACATGATCGTCCTGACCGGCTGGGCTCCTGATGATTCACAGCAAAAACCGCTGCGTCCTGGCTCCGCCGGCGCCCGCCTGGCCGAGGCTCTGGGCACTAAGGAGACACCACTTGAGGATTGACCTCAGCTGTTTTCCCCCTATTTCGGTGGCGGTGAGATGACAGGAGCTGACCCCAACATGCTGGACACGACCAAAATCGCGACCTGCCCGGTGCACGCGCCCGCCGATCACCCTCCGGTGCCTGCGGCAAAGACGGGAATCCTTCTGGCCAATCTCGGCACGCCGGACAATTATGATTATTGGTCCATGCGCCGTTATCTCAGCGAGTTTCTCTCTGATCGTCGTGTGATTGATTACGCTCCGTGGAAATGGCAGCCGCTGTTGCAGCTGATCATCCTGAGCAAACGCCCCTTCACCAGCGGCGCGGCCTATAAATCCATCTGGAACGAGGAAAAAAACGAAAGCCCTCTGATGACCATCACCCGCGACCAGACAGCCGCCATCGCGGACAAGCTGCACGGCGATCTGGGCGATGAGATCATGGTGGATTTCTGCATGCGCTACGGCAACCCGTCGACCAAATCCAAGGTCCGCGAGATGACCGAGGCCGGCTGTACCCGCATCCTCTTCTTCCCGCTCTACCCACATTACGCCGGCGCCACCTCAGGCACGGCCAATGACCAGTTTTTCCGCGCGCTGATGGAAGAAACCCGCCAGCCCGCCGCCCGCACGGTTGAGCCCTATTTTGAGAATGATCTCTATATTCAGGCGCTCGCGCAATCCGTGACGGATGCTTATGCCGAAGCCGAGGAAGAGCCCGAAATGCTCGTCGTGTCCTATCACGGCATGCCGAAGCGGTATCTGATGCAGGGCGACCCCTATCATTGCCAATGCCAGAAAACGACCCGCCTGCTGCGCGAGAAGCTGGGATGGAGCGAGGATCGTATCACGACCACTTTCCAATCGGTTTTTGGTCCCGAGGAATGGCTAAAGCCCTATACGGTGGAAGAAGTGGCACGGCTTGCGGAAGAAGATGGAAAAAAACGCATCGCAGTGATCGCGCCCGCCTTCTCTGCCGATTGCATCGAAACGCTCGAAGAGATCAACGAAGAGATCAAAGAGGCGTTTGAGGAAGCAGGCGGCGAGCATTTCACCTATATCCCCTGCCTCAACGACAATGACGCACATGTGCAGGCGCTGGGCGAGATCATCAAATCCAACCTCAAAGGCTGGGTGCGCTAAGCCAAGCCGCGTTTAAAGCCTTTGAACAAAAGAAAAAGGCGGTGACCGAAGTCACCGCCTTTTTCATGTCGGTAGTGAAGTGCCGAATTAGTCAGCAGCAACCACAGCAGCAACGATTGCCAGCAGCACCAGGGGAATCCAGATGCCTGCAGCAGACGAGCTTGCAGCAGTTTCTTCAACGATGACGGGCGCTTCCATCATAGGCTCTTCCATGTTGCCGGCGAAACCGGTCGTGGCAGCAGCGGACAGAGCAGCAGCGAGAGCGAGTTTTTTCATAGTATCCTCCAGAAATTGGCTTGGCCACGCAGAGCGCAGCGTCAAGCACCCAACACTTAACCTCGTGTTAGTTTTCTAATCAGCTATCACAGACGAATGCAAACGCAACTTGACACTATGACTCAATAAACCGCCCGCTTTTCGTCAAATTAGCAACACCTGAGTGCCCACATTAGCCATTCCGAACAATTCGGCGATGTGTTGATTGTATAGGCCGATGCATCCGTTGGATGACCGGCGCCCAATCTTGCGCGTGTCATGCGTGCCGTGAATCCGGTAATAAGTCCAGCTGAGGTAAAGTGCGTGCGTGCCCAGCGGGTTATCCGGCCCGGGGCCCACAAATGGCGGCCAATCTGGGTTCCGCTCAAGCATGGAGGGCGTGGGCCGCCAGCTTGGACCCTCGACCTTGCGCACCACGGACGTGCGGCCGCGCCGGGTCAGATCCTCGCTCAGAGGGACGCTGGAGGGATAAAGCTTATAGGTGCCACCATCCGCGCTCCAATAATGCAGCGCCCGCGAATCGATATCGACGAGAATCGCCCCATTGTTGAGGTTCGAGAAATAGGGCCGCCAATCAAGCGACCGGAAGCTGGAGATGTTGCGCCGCACGGTCTCCGTCACCTCCCGCTCGATCTCGACGGTCCCGCTTGCATCCATTTCCTGCGCAATCGCTGGCGCACCCAGCGCAGCGGCCGTGCCCGCAACAAATGCACGGCGCGTCAACATACTGGAATCCTTCAAAGTCATGACAGCCTCCTCAGCCTTCAAAACAAACCTTGTCGCGTAAAAGCATATGGCGCGAAAGTCGCAGTCGCAATTCAAACCGGCGCGCTTCGGCCAAGTTCCGAGCAAGTGGGTTTGAAACACCACGCAGACCACTATACAGGATTTCGAAACAATTAGCTCGGGTAGGTTACTTCATATGTCGCGCATTCTGGTTCTTTTCATGTCGGCCTTCCTTGTGCTCGGCGCCTGCGCAGCGCCACCACCCCCACCGCCACAGATGGGCGCGGATGGCAAACCCCTGCCCAAACTCTATCGCATTCGCGCAAGTGACACCGGGCCCATCCAATTCCGTATGCTCGACTCGGTAAACTCTCTGCGCACCGCCGCTGGTCGCTCCGAAGTACAGTTGAACGCGCAACTCAACGCCGCCGCGGCCACCCATGCACGCGATATGTCGGTGCAGAACCGGCCTTGGCATTTTGGCTCCGACGGCTCCTCCCCGATCGACCGGGTGCGCCGCGTCGGATATTCGGGCAACCTTGTGGGCGAGACGATCTCAGAAACCTACGAGACCGAGCTTGAAACTCTCGCTGCATGGATGGCCGAGCCCAGCACCCGCACCGTCATCCTGTCACCAGACGCCCGCAACATGGGCTTTTCATGGCTTCAGGAAGATAACGGGAAAATCTGGTGGACGCTGGTGATGGGCGACTAGGCCCAGCCTGCGCAGCACCTGTCGGATTTGGATATTTTGACCCAAGAAAAAGCCACTACGGATTGATCGTGATCTGGGTGCCGTCTTTGACCATAGCGTAAATCATTTCCATCTGACGATTCGTGACCGATATACAGCCTGCCGTCCAATCAGGGCTTTGCTTGCCGCGCGGATTATCGTTGGGCCGCCCGTGGATAAAGATGTCGCCGCCGGGGCTGACGCCACGCGCCCGCGCCTGGGCCACATCCGCCTCATTGGGATAGGAAATCCCCAGCGACAGATGAAAGCTTGAATTCGGATTGCGCCGGTCGATGAAATACGTGCCCTCCGGCGTCTTGCCATCGCCCTCTTGGGTCTTGTGCCCGGTCGCGGTGAAGCCCAGCTCTATGTCGTAATCCTTCAGGATCTTGTCATTGTGCAAAAGATACATCTTCCGCGCGCCCTTGTTGACGACGATCTGCGTCACCTCGGGGCCGTTATATGTTTTGAACTTCGACCCGCAACTGGCCAGCCCAATCACCACCAGCGCCGCCGCGAAAAGTTTGACCAGCCGCATACCCATATCACTTCACCTGCCTGTTTTTCCCCTTCCTAACGCAAAAGGGCTTGAGGCAGATAGCGCTATTTTTTACCGGGCGCCGTCAGAGAAAACTGCCCGACCAGCTCGATATGGCTGGACCAGCGGAACTGATCCACCACCCGCAGGGCGTGCAGGTGGTATCCCGCGCCCAGAAGGGTGTTTGCATCACGCGCAAATGTCACCGGGTTGCACGACACATACCCGATGCGCGCCACCTTTGCGTGGCAAAGCTCGGCCACCTGCGCCTCGGCCCCCGCCCGCGGCGGATCGAGCACTGCCGCGTCAAACCGTGCAAGCTCATCCGGCAAAAGCGGGCGGCGAAAGAGATCGCGCGCCTCGACGCTCAGCTTTTTGAGACCCAGCGCTTGGCGCCATCCAGCCTCCATTGCCTCCGTCATGGCCGCATCGCCCTCCACCGCGTGGACCTGCGCATGGGAAGACAGGGGCAGCGCGAACGTCCCGCAACCAGCGAAAAGATCAACGATGCGTCCAGCGCCCTCAACGGCGGTGGTGACATCCGCCAAAAGCGCCGCCTCCCCCTCGGCCGTGGCCTGAAGAAATGCGCCGGGTGGCGGGATCACACGGGCTGCACCAAACGCCTGCGTGGGCAGCTGGCGTTGTGCCACAGTCTCATCGTCCCAGCTGAGCCGCGCAAGATCATGCGCCTCGGCAAGCTGCGCCAGCATCATGCGCAAGGGGCCGTCCAATTCGCGCCCACCCGTCACATGCACATCCAAGCCGCCAAGCGACACACAGGCCGCCACGCTCAGCGTGCCCTTGCGGCTGGCGGCATGCAGGGCCAGCGCCTCGGCCACCGGCAAGCCAGCCATCAGATCGGGGTGCAAAAGCGCGCATCCCGGCACCTCGATCAGAACATCGGACCCTTTGGCGTGAAACCCGGCCATTGCCCCTTTCTTGGTCCGGCGCGCGGTAAAGGTAGCGCGCCGCCGTGCCTTGGCTGGAGAGGTGGCGATGGGCAGGAAGGACGCGTCAATGCCATAAGCCGCCAGCGCGCCGCGCACGATATCAACCTTCCATTCGGCCACAAACGCATCCGACGCGTGCTGAAGGCTGCACCCGCCGCAGGATTTGTAATGACGGCAGGGCGGGCTCACGCGGTTCTCAGACGGGCGCACGATCCGTATATCGTTCAGGCGCTGACCCTCAAGCGTGCCACTCACCTCCTCACCAGGCAGCGCGCCAGGGGCGAAGACAGGCCCTTCCGCGATCCCGTCGCCCTGATGGCCTAGGCGCTCTATCTCATAGGTGGTCATGGCCGCTCCTCAAGCAATTGCGCGTGCGTCAGGGTAAATCCGGACGCGATCCACAGCGCCTCAAGCGCCTTCAGGCGCGCGCCCAGCGCAGGGCCGGTAAGAGCGGGCAGAAAATCCGCCGCGGCAACGGGAAACTGCGCGGCGGCCCCTTTGGCAATCTCAATGCCTGCATTCTTGGGCACATTCCCCTCCAAGAGGGCCGCTCGCAAAATCATCATGTCCCATGCAGCATCTGCGCCGTGGTGGTAGCCAAGGGCTGCGGGGCCATCAGCGGCTTCGGCCCCCTGCCGCAGCAGCTTCAGACGCGCCGCATCCGAACGGCTGAGCCGCAGGTGATCCGCAACGTCCGCGCCACCAAGCGCCGCGAGCCGCCTGAGCGGATCGGGTGCAACGCTAAATAGCCCCTCCAGATGCACCAACGGCGCGAGACCACGATCATCCGCGCCCGGCAGGCACTGCCGCAACACATTCGCGGCACGCATCGTGGCCACGGCAGGGGCAGGGTCAGGGGCAGCCAAAAGCTTGGAGAACTCCGCCCCGATCCGCTCGCGAGCGATGCCTGCGAGACCATCGTGATGGGCGGCGCAGGCGGCCAGCCCGTCTGCGTCGATCCCTTCGGCCCCATACCATGCGCTGAACCGGAAAAACCGCAGGATGCGCAGGTAATCCTCCAGGATCCGCTGCCCTGCATCCTCGATGAACCGCACGCGTCCCGCGAGCGCATCAGGCAGCCCGCCAAGCGGATCAACCACCACCCCGTCGGCCCCCGCATAAAGCGCGTTCATCGTGAAATCACGCCGCCGGGCGTCCTCAACCATCTCACGGGTGAAGGCAACGCGGGCATGGCGGCCAAACGTCTCCTCATCGCGGCGAAAACTCGTGACCTCATGGCCCACGCCGCCCGACACCAGCGTCAGCGTGCCATGCTCCAGCCCAGTCGGCACCACGCGCAATGCCGCCGCCTCAGCCAGCGTCTGCACCTCGTCAGGCGTGGCAGGGGTGGCAAGATCAAGATCACCCACAGGCGCGCCACGCACCGCATCGCGCACAGCACCCCCCACCAGATAGACGGGCTGTCCCACCGCCTCAAACGCTTGAAACACTGCGGTAAGCGAGGGCGCGTGCAACCAGTCTCCGGTGATAGTCATGGTGTTGATGGTCATGGTGTGCCCACTTCCTCGGCCAGCCCGCGCAGGATACGCGCGGTAGCCCCCCAGATATAATAGGGGCCCCACGGCACCGCATAGTAAAGCCTGCGCGTCCCGCGCCAGCGCCGCCCCTCGATCCGGTAGGCACTGCGCCGCAGCACATGCGCGAGGGGCACGTCAAAGACCTCGGCCACCTCCCCCGCCTCGGGCCGGGGCGTGAAGGGCGCGCGCACCCGCGCCAGAACCGGCGTCATCAGAAACCCCGTCACCGTCTCATGCACCGGAAGCGTGCCCAGCACCTCGACATTGGCGGGATCAAGCCCGATCTCCTCGCGCGCTTCGCGCAGGGCAGCCGCGATCACATCCGCGTCGCCCTCGTCCTGCTTGCCGCCAGGAAAGGCGATCTGACCGGGGTGATGCTTGAGCGCGGAGGAGCGCGTGGTCAGGATCAGCCGCGCCGGACCATCACAGAGGATCGGCATCAAAACACCCGCCGGGCGCAGCTTGCGCCCCTCCGGCAAAACCGTGCCGGGGTTCAGATCGAAATCCGACGAGGGGCGCATGCCTCGCCCGAGGCCCGCGATCAGTCCGGCGAGGGGATCATCCAAGCGGATCCTCCTTGCCCTCCGCCTCAAAGCCAAGCGTTGCTGGGTCCATATCGTAATGCGCACCGCAAAACTGACAATCAGCAGTCACGCGGCCCGCGTCCGTGGTCATCTTCTCGATATCCTTGGCCGAGTAGATCGACAGGCTCTGACGCACACGGTCTTCCGAGCAGGTGCAGCCAAACCGCACCGGCTGCGCCTCAAAGACGCGCGGACCTTCCTCATGGAACAGCCGGACAAGCAGGTCCGTGGGCGCCACAGACGGCCCAATCAGCTCCAGCGTATCGACCGTATCGAGCAGGATATTGGCGCGGTTCCAGTTCTCACCTTCCTCACCATCCACGATATCCGCAGCCCCCAAGAGGCCACCCTCACCCGAACCACCGCCCGACGCAAAGGGCGACGCCTTGGGCATATGTTGCAACATTACGCCACCCGCGCGCCAATGCTCGGGTCCATCGCCTTCGGTGGAGCGCCCAAAGCTCAATGCGAACCGCGTAGGAAGCTGCTCGGACTGTGCAAAATACGCCTCGGCGCAATCGCTCAAGCTGCTGCCCGCAATCGGCGTGATCCCCTTGTAAGGCTCCATCCCCTGACCCTGATCAATCATGATCGCGAAATACCCCTCACCGATCTGCGCAAAAGCATTCTCATCAGTCAGGCGCGCCGCGTCAAAGCTCGCATAGGCGCGGATGCGGCCCGGCGCACCCTCTTCAGAGGGGCCATAGTAATCGGTCGCAATCATCCGCACGGGGCCGTTGGATTGCACCTGAAGCTGCAACTTCCAGCGCAGCTTCACCGACTGACCAATGAGGGCAGCCAGAAGCGCCATCTCTGCGACCAAGGCCTCGACCTGCGGCGGATAATCGTGCTGTTTCAGAATACCTTCCAACACACCATCAAGCCGCGCCACGCGGCCACGGATGTCGGATTTATCCAGCTGAAACGGGAGCACGGTGTCATCCCAAGCGAGGTTTTGCGCAAGTGTCATGGGGTTTCCTTCAGGGCCGGAAATTGGCATATCGCGGGTATATAAGCCGCTTGGGCGGTGACCGAAAGGGGGCCTCGTGCCATGATCAGACGACTGGGCGATGCGCCAAAGGCCGGGAGACGCTATACGGTGCGGCCAGGTGTCTATGCGATCTTGCCACATAAGGGCGGGCTTCTGGTCACGCATCAAACCGAGCCAGAGCCTGAATGGCAGCTTCCAGGCGGCGGGATCGATCCAGGCGAATCGCCCCTTCAGGCGCTGCATCGCGAGGTGTTTGAGGAAACTGGCTGGCATATCGCCCGGCCCCAAAGACTGGGCGCATTCCGGCGCTTTGTCTACATGCCGGAATATGATCTCTGGGCCGAAAAGATATGCATGATTTACACGGCCCGCCCGGTCCTACCCCATGGCCCCCCGACCGAGCCGGATCACATGCCAATGATCATGGAAATTGGTGCGGCGATCCTGACACTCGCGAATGAGGGCGACCGCATGTTCGTCAGCCAGTGGGCAGGATTGGCTTGATCTCAAGCAAAACCGCCGAGACATCATCTGCGAATTGGTCGTCGCCCGCGAATTCCGCGAGTTTCCAGATCATCGATTCGAGACAAGCCAGCCCCTTTGTCTGCCGCAGTTCTGTCAGGATTCGCGCCAGACCCGCGTCGTCCAAAAGGGCCTCGTCCGGGTTGGCGCATTCCACAACACCGTCGGAATGGATCATCAGCCGGTCGCCCGCATGCAGCATGACCTCAAACTCCTCAAACTCCACTCCCGGAATGAGACCGACGGGCAAACCACCACACCCAATTGCTTCGACGGAGCCATCGGCGCGTTGCAGGGCCGGATAGGGATGGCCTGCCTGTGCCATGACAACACGGCCCGTCTCCAAGTCTACATCCGCGAGGAGCAACGTAAAATAATGCTCCGTATCGAGCTCATTGAGAAACAGGTCGTTCAAAGCAGCAATCGTTTCGCCCGGTGGACGCGGCGAAAACGTCCCGTCAGGCATTCGGCGCAGGGCCACGTTCTGATCCGGGGCCGTGGCTGAAAGATAGCCTGCCAACCGCGCCGTCATCAAAGCCGAGCTGATCCCATGGCCCGATACGTCGATTCCATAAAGGCCGATACGGGTCTCGCTGACCTGATACATCCCGACCAGATCACCGCCCACATGCCCCGAGGACCGCAAGAGCATGGACACTTCGGCATTGCCGAAATCGCGGTGCCGGTCACTCACCAGTGATTGCTGAAGTTTCTTCGCCTCGATCAGATCCTTGTCGATCGAATCGTAGACCTCGCGCAGCTTGTCCAGCGTGGTGCCCAGAAGGCGGTTCTTCTCGGTCAGCTCACGTTCCATCCCCACGATCCGCGCGCCCGCTGAAATGCGCGCGCGCAACTCGCCCGCATTGACCGGTTTGGTCAGAAAATCATCCGCCCCGGCATCAAGGCCGGATGCAATCTCGTCCTTTTTGGATTTGGACGTGAGCAGGATGAAATACCCATATCTTTCGCGCTTCATCTGCCTGAATTCGCGGCAGAATTCGATGCCTGTCATCCCTGGCATCATCCAATCGCTGAGCACCAGATCGGGCGGCGTCCGGCGACAAATCTCAAGCGCCTCATCGCCGCTGGCGGCCTCGACAGTCTCAAACCCCCACTTCTTAAGTGACGAGGTCAGTATCTTGCGCTGAAGACGGCTGTCATCCACCACCAAAACCTGCCGAATCGCGTGGTCATTTGGAATCGTGGGGGGCGTATCCTGCGGGGCTTCAGACAGATTTGGCACGAGTTGGGGCACGAAAAATCCTTTTATCTTCCCCACACCTAACGCTTCTCCGTTAACGCCGGATGAAAGGTAAAATGCTAGGAAAGCGCACGCCCGCAATCATCAAATTGTTAACGATCTTCCGCCAAACTCAACTCATGGAAACAGGTGATGTATGATTGATTGGTCGCGGGTTGCGGAATTGCGTGAGGAAATCGGCGCTGAAGATTTCAGCGAGGTCGTCGAGATATTTCTAGAAGAGGTCGAGGGCGAGATTGACGCGCTGCGCGGTGATGGGGTGCAAAACGATCTTGAGGGCAAGCTGCATTTCCTCAAAGGCAGCGCCCTCAACCTTGGCTTCAAGGAATTCTCGGACCTTTGCCAAACGGGCGAGACCGCCGCCGCCGCCGGGCAAACGGAAAAGATCGATCTGCCCGCAACGGTAGCGAGCTTTGACCGCTCCAAGACGGAATTCCTGTCTGGGGTAGAGCGCCTGAGCGTCGCCTGATCAGATCAGGAACTCCGCCAGCACCTCATCATTGGTGATGTCGCGATATTCAAATCCGTTCTTGCGCAACGCACCCAGAAGCCGCTCGAAACTCGCCTCCTCATCCGTCTCGATCCCTATGAGGACCGAGCCGAAGTTCCGCGCCGATTTCTTGAGATACTCAAACCGCGCGATATCGTCCTTCGGCCCCAGAAGGTTCAGAAAATCTTTGAGCGCGCCGGGCCGTTGCGGCATCCGCAAGATGAAGTATTTCTTCACCCCGGAATACCTCTGCGCGCGCTCTTTCACTTCGGGAAGCCGTTCAAAATCGAAATTCCCGCCCGAAGTCACGCAAACCACCGTCTTGCCGCGAATCCGATTCTTCATGTCTTTGAGTGCATCTACCGCCAAAGCGCCCGCAGGCTCCAGCACGATCCCTTCGATATTCAGCATCTCAATGATCGTGGTGCAAAGCCGGTCCTCGGAAATCGTCACCGCCTGACCGGGGTCGAGATGCGCCAGCCGGGCAAATGTCCGCGCCCCGATCTGCGCCACAGCCGCGCCATCGGCGAAATTATCCACATGATCCAGACGGACTGGCGCACCCGCCCTAAGGGCGGCCCCGAGACACGCCCCGCCCGACGGCTCCACCAGCGTCGTCTCGACCGCGTCACCCATATAGCTCACCACACCCGCCGAAAGGCCACCACCACCCACAGGCATCACGATATGATCGGGCAAACCGCCCAGATCGCGCTCAATCTCGACCGCGACCGAGGCTTGGCCTTCGATCACATCCTCATCATCGAAGGGCGACAGGAAATGCCCACCAATCTCCGCGCAATAAGCCTGCGCTGCCGCAAGCGTGACGTCGAAGTAATCCCCCGTCAGCTCAATCCGCACCGCATCACCACCAAAAATCTGCGTCTTGCCAATCTTCTGCTGCGGCGTGGTGATCGGCATGTAGATCACCCCCTGCACCCCAAAATGCCGGCACATGAACGCCACGCCCTGCGCGTGATTGCCCGCACTCGCGCAAACAAACGTAGGCGCAGGACCGCGCGCCAGAACCTTGCGCATCGCATTGAACGCACCGCGCAGCTTGTAGGAGCGCACAGGCGTGAGGTCTTCACGCTTGAAGAGAATATTGGCCTCATAGCGCTCGCTCAGATGTTCATTGCGCTGCAAGGGCGTTGCATCGAAAACCGGGCGCATCAGCGCCTCTGCGGCGCGGGCATTTTCGCGAAAATCTGTCATGACGCCCTGCCTGCCCGAAGCGGCCGCCCCGCGCAAGGGCGTCGAGCCTCCGCATACCCAAGAATACCGGGGCCAAAGCGGCGCATAACGCCTCCGCTCCGCTTGCCCCGCACCCCAAAACCCGCTAAGCCCCGGCGCGACCCAGACAGAGGAAAATCACTATGTCCGCGCCCAAAAAAGTCGTGCTGGCCTATTCCGGCGGCCTCGATACCTCGATCATCCTGAAATGGCTGCAAACCGAATATGGCTGCGAGGTGGTAACCTTTACCGCCGATCTCGGTCAGGGCGAGGAGCTTGAGCCCGCGCGCAAGAAGGCCGTGATGCTGGGGATAAAGCCAGAGAACATCTATATAGAAGATGTGCGCGAGGAGTTCGTGCGCGATTTCGTCTTCCCGATGTTCCGCGCCAACGCGCTTTACGAGGGGCTTTACCTTTTGGGAACGTCCATCGCACGGCCCCTGATTTCCAAACGTCTGGTGGAGATTGCGGCCGAGACCGGCGCCGATGCCGTGGCCCATGGCGCAACCGGCAAGGGCAATGATCAGGTGCGGTTTGAGCTTGCGGCCTATGCGCTCAACCCCGATATCAAGGTGATCGCGCCTTGGCGGGAATGGGACCTGACCAGCCGCACGCGGTTGATTGATTTTGCTGAGAAAAACCAGATCCCCATCGCCACGGACAAACGCGGCGAAGCGCCGTTTTCAGTCGATGCGAACCTCCTGCACACCTCGTCCGAGGGCAAAGTGCTGGAAGACCCAGCAGAAATGGCGCCAGATTATGTCTATCAGCGCACAGTAGCGCCCGAAGATGCACCCGAAACGCCCGAATTCATCGAAGTGGGCTTTGAGCGCGGTGATGCCGTGTCGATCAATGGCGAGGTGCTCAGCCCTGCGACGATCCTCACACGGCTCAATGAGTTGGGCGGCAAGCATGGGATCGGGCGGCTTGATTTCGTCGAAAACCGCTTTGTCGGAATGAAATCACGCGGGATTTACGAGACCCCCGGCGGCACCGTTCTTCTGGAGGCGCATCGCGGAATGGAACAGATCACGCTCGACAGTGGCGCGGGCCACCTCAAGGACAGCCTTATGCCCCGCTACGCTGAGCTGATCTATAACGGCTTCTGGTTCTCGCCCGAGCGCGAGATGCTGCAAGCTGCCATCGACCACAGCCAGAAACACGTGACCGGCACCGTCCGGCTCAAGCTTTACAAGGGCATGGCGACCTGCGTGGGCCGCTGGTCGGATCACTCGCTCTATTCCGAGGCGCATGTGACGTTCGAGGATGACGCGGGCGCCTATGATCAGAAAGACGCGGCGGGCTTCATTCAGCTGAACGCGCTGCGCCTCAAACTTCTGGCAGCGCGGGATCGTCGGCTCAAGGGCTAAAGCCTCAGATCTTGGCGGCTTCCAAGGTGCGATAAGAGGGCAGAGCGGCCTCGGCCAGCTCTGCCTGCGCGCCGCTCAGGACGGGCAGCGGGCCCTCCGCCGCCGCAAACCCGGTGGAGCGTCGGACCGCCCCATACCAATGCGCGCCCCAGATACCGTCCGCCGCATGCCCACCCGCGGGCCAGCGGAGCATCCGCTCGGTCCAGTCGATCCCGATCGCGGCACAGAGCCGCTGCAAGACAGCCGCCGGATCGGCGCGAATATCCGATGCGTCTACCACAACGGGCCGCTGCCCAATGTCGCGAAGCCCCGCATAGAGCGCGCCCTGCTGAATGAACCCGATATCCTCCAGCGTGGTCGCATCATATTTGGCGGAAAAACTGGCCACGACACGTGCCGGATGACGGATCAAAAACACGTGGGCAACATCGCGCATCCAGTCGCGCGGGATGCCGTCCACCATATGCTGCGTCATGTGCTTTTGATAGAAATGTGTGCCTTCATGGGGGCCAAGCAGGCTGCGTACCACCGCATCTGTATCCGTCGTTTGCGTGGCCAGAACCTCTTCCCGCATGGGGTGCGCAATCCCCGTGCGCTCCAGATAAGCGGCGTAAAAAGGCTCATCCACCACGGCGCAGTCGCCCCGCGCGGCAAAGCTATACATCATCGCCGTAGACAGGTTGCGCGGCCCAGACCACATGGCAATCCTCATCCGCCGCGCTCCTGAAGGGTACGCTCCTGCACGATCAGATCCTTATAAAGCGCGCGCAGCCGCGTCGTGACCGGTCCAAGCTGCCCATCACCGATCTGCCGCCCGTCAATCGCACCGACAGGGGTCTGCGCCCCGAACGTGCCCGTCAGAAACGCCTCATCGGCGCCGTAAGTATCCACGAGGCTGAAGTTCCGCTCATAGACCGGGATGCCACCCACGCGGCACAGATCAATCACCTTCTGCCGCGTGATCCCGTTCATGCAATAGTCCCCGGTCGAGGTCCAGACCGCGCCCTTGCGCACGATGAAGAAGTTGCAGGCGTTGGTCGTGTTCACAAACCCATGCACGTCCAGCATCAAGGCCTCATCGGCCCCCGCCTTCTCCGCCGCGATGCAGGCGAGGATGCAATTGAGCTTTGAGTGGGAATTGAGCTTGGGGTCCTGGGTCATCGGCAAGCCGCGCAGGTGTGGGACCGTGGCAAGGCGGATGGGGCGCGGGATTGAGGGTTTGGAGTGCTCCATGATGATTGTCATCGTGGGGCCTTGGCGGCTGAGCGAGGGATGCTGAAAGGGGCGCGTTTTCACCCCCCGCGTCACCATCAGCCGCGCATGGGCGTCCGTGACCATCGCGTTTGCGGCCTGCGTATCGATCAGGGCCTGCATCACGCCGCCCCAATCCATCCCGATATCCAGATCAATCGCCTTGGCCGCCTCAAAAAGCCGGTCCAGATGCTCATCTGCGAAGGCCCAATGCCCATCATAAAGCCGCAGCCCTTCCCAAACCCCATCGCCCAGCATGAATCCGCTGTCATAGACGCTGACCAAAGCCTGGGCCTTGGGCACGATCCGCCCGTTGAGCCAGATCACAATCGCCTCGTTGCGGGCGTCCTCCTCGGCCTGATGCGTCGTCTGGTGCCCTGATGGATGGTCCATGCCCGCCCCCCGATTGTTACAAAGGAAGGCTAGGCGCGCGGCAACTCTGCCTCAAGTGGTAAAACGTCGTCACCTCCGCGTGAGGATGTGTTTCGCCATATTGGCCCGGCACCAGTCTTGGGTCATGGTAGCCGCAATCCCAAGGAGGGGCGCACAATGCTGACTGCTATGACCAAAGTGAAATCTATTCTGCTCGCCGGGCTGATCGTTGTGGGCTTCGCTGCCCAGACGGGCAAGGCCCACGCCGCCAGCACCGAGGTGCTGACCGTAGCGGGAGGATGTTTTTGGTGCGTCGAGTCCGATTTTGAGGGCGTGAAGGGCGTGAAGGAGGTCGTATCCGGTTATACGGGCGGGACGGTCTCGAACCCAACCTACAAGCAGGTGAAGGGCGGCGCTTCAGGGCATTATGAAGCGGTGCAGATCCAGTTTGACCCAAGGCAAGTCACCCGTGATCAGATCCTGTCGATGTTCCTGCGCTCGGTCGATCCCACCGATGCGGGCGGGCAGTTCTGCGACCGGGGTGACAGCTACCGCACCGCGATCTTCTACAATGGCGATGCGCAAAAAGACGCCGCGACCAAGGCAAAGGCCGAAGCCGAGCAGGTGCTGGGACAAACCATCGTGACCCCCATCCTCACAGCACAAGCCTTCTACCCGGCCGAGGCTTACCATCAGGATTACTATAAAGGCACCAAACTGATCGTCACCCGCTTCGGCCCCAAACGACAGTCCGAGGCCTACAAGCGCTACCGCATATCGTGTGGCCGCGACAAACGGGTCAAAGCGCTGTGGGGCGCGTCGGCCCCCTTCGCCGCCAAATACTGAGCGTTCAGCCCACTTTGCACGCCGCAAGGACCGCCATGTTCAGGATATCATTGGCTGTTGCGGTGGTGGAGCAAATCTGGATCGACTGATCCACACCCGCCAAAATGGGTCCGATCACCGTAGCCCCCGCCATCTCCTGCATCAGCTTGACCGAGATCGACGCGGAATGGCGTGCGGGCACCACGAGGATATTGGCCGGGCCGGTCAGCCGCTGAAACGGATAGGCCTGTTGCGCGGCGACGTTCAAAGCCACGTCGACGGTCATCTCGCCCTCGAACTCGAAATCCACTCCGCGCGCCTCAAGCACGCTGGGTGCAAGGTGCATTTTCTCGGCGCGCTCGGATTTTGGATAGCCAAAGGTCGAGAAGCTGACGAAAGCCACACGAGGCTCCAACCCCAAATGCCGCGCGACCCCGGCGGAACGCTTGGCAATTGTGGCCAGATCTTCCTGATCGGGCCATTCATGGACCAACGTATCGGCCACCAGAACAATCCGGCCTTTATGCATCATCACCGTAACACCCACGGCACCATGAGCCGCGTCTGCGTCGAACACGTGGTTGATCAATTCCAAAACATGCGCCGATTTGCGCGTGGCCCCGGTGACGAGCCCGTCTCCCACCCCATGCGCCAGAAGCAAGGATGCGAAGACGTGCCGGTCCCGCGCAGCAAGGCGATAAGCGTCCTGCCGGTCAAAGCCTTTGCGCTGAAGTCTGTCATAAAGAAAGGCGCGATAGGCCTCCAGATCGCTGGAATTGGCGGCGTTTACCACGTTGAGCTCGGCCACCGCATCAGCCATTCCAGCGGCCTCCAGCTTGGCCTTTACGTCCGCCTCACGCCCCACGACAATGGCCTCACCCATGCCTGCACGCTGATATTGCACGGCGGCGCGCAGCACGCGCGGATCGTCCCCTTCGGCAAATATCATCCGCGCCTGTGCATTACGTGCCCGCGCATTGATCGAGCGCATAACGCTCGCCGTCGGGTCCATCCGCGATTTCAGCGAGACCTCATAGGCCTCCATATCCACGATGGGCCGCCGGGCCGCCCCCGTCTCCATACACGCCCGCGCCACGGCGGGGGGAATAGTATAGATCAGGCGCGGATCAAAAGGCGTGGGGATGATGTAATCGCGCCCAAAGGTCAGCTTGCGCCCATAAGCCATATCGACCTCATCCGGCACGTCCTCGCGCGCAAGGGCGGCCAAAGCCTCGGCGCAGGCGATCTTCATCTCATCGTTGATCGCGCGCGCATGAACATCCAGCGCACCACGGAAAAGATAGGGAAAGCCGAGCACATTATTCACCTGATTGGGGTAATCGCTGCGCCCTGTCGCCACGATTGCATCCTCGCGCACCGCATGGGCCTCCTCCGGTGTGATCTCTGGATCCGGGTTCGCCATGGCGAAAATCACCGGGTTTGGCGCCATGCTCAAAACCATTTCAGGCGTCACAGCGCCCTTGGCGCTGACGCCGAGAAACACATCCGCGCCCTCCATCGCCTCCTCAAGACTGCGCAGCTTGGTGTTCACCGCATGGGCCGATTTCCACTGGTTCATCCCCTCGGTACGGCCCTGATAGATCACGCCTTTCGTGTCGCAAGTGATGCAATTTTCATGGCGCGCGCCCATGCGTTTCAAAAGCTCAATACACGCGATCCCGGCGGCCCCAGCCCCGTTGAGAACAATCTTCACATCCTCGATCTTCTTGCCCGAGATATGCAGCGCATTGATCAGCCCCGCGGCACAGATCACCGCCGTACCGTGCTGATCGTCATGGAAGACGGGGATATCCATCTCCTCCTTCAAGCGCTGCTCGATGATGAAACATTCCGGCGCCTTGATATCTTCGAGGTTGATTCCGCCAAAGGTCGGCCCCATCAGCCGCACCGCGTTGCAAAACGCGTCAGGGTCCTCGGTATCGAGCTCAATATCTATGGAATTCACATCCGCAAACCGTTTGAAGAGCACCGCCTTGCCCTCCATCACGGGCTTGGAGCCCAGCGCGCCAAGGTTCCCAAGCCCCAGCACCGCCGTCCCGTTGGAAATCACAGCAACCAGGTTACCCTTGTTGGTGTAATCGTAAGCCGTCTCCGGGTTCTCCGCGATGGCCAGACAGGGCTCCGCGACACCGGGCGAATAGGCGAGGCTCAGATCGCGTTGCGTGGTCATTGGGACCGTTGCGGTGATCTCAAACTTGCCGGGTGTTGGCTCCAGATGAAAGGCGAGCGCCTCTTCAGCGGTGATTTTCTGGTTGGACATAGGGGCGTTCCTTGCATTTGGGCTCACCATCCATAGCCGCACACGCGGCGCGGCTCAACGGTATGCTCTTTGCCCTTTCGCCTTCCAGCGTTGGTTTGTAGGCTCCAGCAGCATGGGGGACAGCACGTGACAGCAGCCAATTCAGCCGTAACGCCGATGATGGCGCAATATCTGGAGATCAAGGCGCAGTATGACGGCGCGCTGCTGTTCTACCGCATGGGCGATTTCTACGAGCTTTTCTTCGACGATGCCGTCGCCGCCGCAGAGGCGCTCGATATTGCACTCACAAAACGCGGCAAGCATCTGGGCGAGGATATTGCGATGTGCGGCGTGCCATTTCATGCGGCCGAAGGGTATCTTCTGACGCTGATCCGCAAAGGGTTTCGCGTGGCGGTCTGCGAGCAGATGGAAAGCCCAACAGAGGCCAAAAAGCGCGGCTCCAAATCGGTGGTGCGGCGCGAGGTCGTGCGCCTCGTCACCCCAGGCACGTTGACCGAGGAGACATTGCTAGACGCCCGGCGGCACAATTTCCTCGCCGCCATCGCCGAGGTGCGCGGGGAGCATGCGCTGGCGTGGACCGATATTTCCACCGGCGCGCTTCATGTCATGCCCTTGGGCGCGGCCCGTATCGGGCCTGAACTGGCCCGCCTGCGCCCCTCCGAGGTTCTGGTCGCCGATACGCGTGATCCAAATTGGGCGGAAACAGTGACTGAATCGGGTGCTGCCATGACCCCACTGGCGCGCGCGGCCTTTGACAGCACCGGGTCCGAGAAACGGCTCTGCACCCTGTTCGGTGTCGGCACGTTGGAGGCTTATGGCAACTTCACCCGCCCCGAGATTGCAGCCTTGGGCGCAGTGGTGGAATATCTGGAGATCACGCAGAAGGGCAAACTGCCCCTCCTGCGCCCACCCCAGCGCGAGGCTCTGGCCAGCGCCATGCAGATCGACGCCGCGACCCGCCGCAATCTGGAGTTGACCCATGCCCTTGGCGGCGGGCGGGCAGGCTCCCTACTTGCCGCGATGGATCGCACGGTGACAGCAGGTGGCGGGCGCTTGTTGGAGCGGCGCCTCTCCAGCCCCTCACGGGACCTCGGCACAATTCTCGCGCGGCAGGCCAATGTCGCCTTCGCGGTCGAGAAACGGGGCCTCTGCACAGATTTGCGCGAGGCCCTGCGCCAGGTGCCCGATCTGGATCGGGCGCTCTCGCGTCTGGGCTTGGATCGCGGCGGCCCTCGGGACCTGGCTGCAATCCGCAACGGGCTGAGCGGGGCCGAGCATATCGCGGGCCTTATGGAGACATCGAGCCTCCCCGAAATGCTGGCTTCAGACGCTGAGGCGCTTCTTGGCCAAGATACCCTTTTGACCCTTCTGGACGATGCGCTTGTCGCAGAGCCTCCCCTCCTGGTCCGAGACGGGGGCTTTATAGCGCCGGAGTATGACGGCGAGCTGGACGAAGCCCGCACCCTGCGCGACGAAGGTCGCAGCGTCATCGCGGCAATGCAGAGCGAATATGCGGATCTGACCGGCGTCTCCTCCCTCAAGATCAAGCACAACAACGTCCTTGGATATTTCATCGAGGTCACCGCAACCCATGCAGAAAAAATGCTCTCTGCGCCGCTGAACGAGACGTTCAAACATCGCCAGACGACCGCCAATCAACTCCGCTTCACCACCGTGCCACTGTCAGAGATGGAGACCAAGATCCTCAACGCAGGCGGGCGGGCACTGGAGATTGAAAAGCGGCTCTATGAGACCTTAAAGCAGGCTGTTCTTGAGCGCTCTGCCGAGATTTCGCAGACCGCTCGCACCCTGTCAGAGCTTGATCTGACCGCTGCCCTGGCCGACCTCGCTGTCGATCAGGATTGGTGCCGCCCCAAGGTCGACGACAGCCGTGCGCTCGATATCTCCGCCGGGCGGCATCCTGTGGTCGAGGCGGCGTTGCGCAGCCAAGGCGCGGGGCCGTTTATAGCCAATGATTGCACGCTCGGCACAGGCCATGACGTTTGGCTTCTGACCGGGCCGAACATGGCAGGTAAATCGACGTTCCTGAGGCAAAACGCTCTGATCGCATTAATGGCGCAAATGGGCAGCTACGTGCCCGCCCGAGCCGCCCATATCGGCGTGGTCAGCCAGCTTTTCAGCCGCGTGGGCGCGTCCGATGATCTGGCCCGTGGGCGCTCCACCTTCATGGTGGAGATGGTCGAGACCGCCGCAATCCTCAATCAGGCAGACGATCATGCGCTTGTTATCCTTGACGAAATTGGACGGGGAACAGCCACCTATGACGGCCTCTCCATCGCTTGGGCCACGCTGGAACACCTGCATGAGGTCAACGGCTGCCGCGCGCTTTTTGCCACGCATTACCACGAGCTGACCAACCTGACGGACAAGCTGGAGCGCGTCGACAACGCCACCGTGGCCGTGAAAGAGCATGAGGGCGATGTGATCTTCCTGCACGAGGTGCGGCGCGGCGCGGCGGACCGGTCCTACGGAGTGCAGGTGGCGAAACTGGCGGGGTTGCCCCTTTCGGTGATCGAGCGGGCGCGCGTCGTGCTGGATGCGTTGGAGCGCGGGGAGCGGGAGGGTGGCTCTGCCCGCGAAACATTGATCGATGATCTGCCGCTGTTCTCGGCGCGCGCCGCACCCGCCCCACAGCTTCAGGACATTGCCCCATCCGCTGTCGAAGAAAAGCTGTCGGATATTCTCCCCGACCAACTCAGCCCACGCGAGGCGCTCAATCTGATCTATGACCTCAAAGCCCTTGTGGAGGCTAAAAACAGTGACTGACAAAGCCCAAATCGCTGTTGAGATCATCCCTGATATGCTCATCCCGCTCCCGGATGGCACACAATTGTCGGCCCGCGTCTGGATGCCCGCAAGCGCGTCGGACACGCCTCTTCCCGCTATTATCGAATATCTCCCCTACCGCAAATCCGATGGGACCGCCGCGCGCGACCACGGGATGCACGCGCATTTTGCGGCGCATGGATATGTCTGCCTGCGGATCGACCGGCGCGGATGCGGGGAGAGTGAGGGGCTCTTTGACGATGAATATTCGGAACGTGAGCTTTCGGATGGTGTCGATTTGATACACTGGATCGCAGAGCAGCCATGGTGCAACGGACGTGTCGGAATTCAGGGGATTTCCTGGGGTGGCTTTAACGGTGTGCAGATTGCCGCCCGCGCGCCAGAACCGCTGCGCGCGGTGATCAGCATCGGGACCACTGCGGACAGATACCATGATGATATTCACTATAAGGGCGGTATTCAGCTAAGCGAGAATATCGGCTGGGCCGCCACGATCACGTCATGGCTCTCAACCCCGCCCGACCCGGCGCTACGGCCGGACACTTGGCGCGAGACGTGGCTGAAGAGGCTCGAACACACGCCATTCGTGGCAGAACGGTGGGTCGCGCATCCCACGCGCGACGCTTATTGGAAGCACGGATCGATATGCGAGGATTACGCCGCGATCAAAGCTCCGGTGCTTGCGATCTGTGGTCAGCACGATGGCTATCGCAACGCACCTGCGGCGATGGCCGAGGGTCTCAATGGTGAGGTGAAGGCAATACTTGGTCCTTGGGGCCACAAATATCCAAATATCAGCACCATCGGCCCGTCGATTGATTATCTGGGCGAGGCGCTCCGGTGGTGGGATAGATGGTTGAAGGACGCAGAAACGGGCGTTGAGTATGATGCCAATTACCGCGCCTATGTGATGGACAGCATCCCTCCCAATAATGGCCTGACTTTCCGGCCGGGTGCTTGGCGCGGCCTGAGCGGGGGTGAAGTCGAGCGGCAAGTGCTTGGGTTTTCCGAGAAGGCCATGGGCAAAGCAGAGCCGTTCTCGGCCATATTAGAGCCTGATTTGAGATGTGGTGAGGGCGCTGGGGAGTATTTTCCCTTTGGCCTTGGCCCGTTTGAGATGCCGGAAGATCAGATTGCCGATGACGCACGGAGCCTTTGCTTCGACACAGTGCCGCTGGTTGAGGACACTGAGGTGATCGGCGCGCCAAAGCTATCACTGACGCTTCGTTCAGACACGCCAAAAGGACAGGTGATCGCCCGGCTCTGTGACCTGAGGCCAGACGGCACCAGCCATCTCATCTCGACAGGGTTGCTAAACCTCGCTTTCCGCGAGGGATTTGAGACTGCCGAGCCTATGGAGCCGGGGACGGATTATCAGATTGCGCTCTCCTTGGATCAGGCCGCCTATCGCCTGCCCAAGGGGCACCGGCTCAGGGTCGCGCTGTCTAGCAGCTATTGGCCCTATTGCTGGCCTGAGCCGGGCTTTGGTCAACTGACGGTAACTTTGGGCGCGCTCGAGCTGCCCATTCTCACCTCCTGCGCCGGGGCAGCGGTCAATTTTGATGCGCCAAAGCCAATGGAGGAGCGGAAATACCGACAGATCCGCGACAAAACTGCAGATAAGACACGCACTATGGCAGAGGACGGCAAGATTACCCTGCGTGTGCACGGCGATCACGGGGCACAGGAGGACGTGGAAACCGGCCTCATCACCGGAAGTGCGATGGCTGAGCTGTGGAGCATCCACCCGGATGATCCAAGTAGCGCCGTGGCGGATATCACATGGGACAGGATGCTGGGGCGTGGTGACTGGAAGATTGAGACGCGCGTAACATCACAGATGCGCGGGCTGCGCGATCATTTCGAGATCACGCAGACCCTTGAGGCTTGGGAGAACGGCACTCTTATCTTTGCGCGAGATTGGGCAGCGAAGGTCCCGCGCTAAGACTACTCGCGCAGAGACGACACTCCAACCTGCGCGGGACGCAGGATACGGTCATGCAGCATGAAGCCTTCAGCAGAGACCTGAATGATATCGCCCGCCTTGGTACCGGGCAACGGAGCCTCGAACATCGCTTCATGCAAGTTTGGATCAAACCGATCGCCGACATCGGGCGAGACGATCCGCACACCGTGTTTGGCAAACACATTTACCAGTTCCCGCATGGTCAGTTCAATGCCTTCGATAAGAGCGGGAGAGGCCGCTTTTTGCTCCTCCGTGACCGTGTCGAGCGCGCGCTTCATGTTGTCATAGACGGGAAGCAGATCGCGGGACAGCTTGGAGCCGCCATAATTCTCTGCCTCGCGCCGATCCTTGTCAGCGCGCTTGCGCATATTCTCGGCTTCGGCCAAGGCGCGCATGAACTTGTCCTGGAATGCGTCCCGCTCAGCGCGGACCGTATCAAGCTCGATTTCCTCCTCGGATATCTCGGACATTTCCTCTGCATAGGCCTCTGCCTCGGCAGTATCCACGTCATCCAGGAAATCATCGTTTTTCGGCTCTGCCATCGTCATGCCCTCTAACTTCTGTCGGCGATCAGCTTGCTCACCAATTGCGCGGTATAATCAACGATCGGAACGATCCGCCCATAATTGAGACGTGTCGGCCCAATCACGCCGACCGCACCGACGATTCTTCGGTCAGAGTTCATATAAGGGGAGACAACCAAAGAGGAACCCGAAAGTGAGAAAAGTTTGTTCTCAGAGCCGATAAAAATGCGCACGCCCTCGCCTTCATCGGCCAGTTCAAGGAAATTGGCGATATCGCGCTTGCGCTCCAGATCGTCAAAGAGCCTGCGGATCCGGTCAAGATCACCCTCCTCAGCCCCATTTTCCAGAAGATTCGCGCGCCCCCGCACAATCAGACGCTCGGGGGTTTCCCCTTCGCCGTCCCACGCGGCGATGCCACTTTGGACCATGGCGTGGGCAAGCTTGTCGATCTCCTGTCGACGGTCCTGAATCAGCCGGCTGATCACGGTTTGCAAATCACTGAGCGTGCGGCCCTCGATCAGCGAATTGAGAAAATTTGCCGCCTCGCGCATAGAGCTGGGCGTCTGCCCTGGTGGCGGGGTGAAAATCCGGTTCTCCACATGACCATCGGCAAAGACCAAAACAACCAAAGCGCGGTCGTGTCCAAGGCTCACAAACTCGATATGTTTGATCGGCGCCTCATGTTTTGGCGCCAAAACCAGCGATGCGCCATTTGTCACCCCCGACAGGGCCGAGCCGATGCGGTCCAGAATGTCGCCCACATCGTCACTATTGCTCGACATGGTGCTGTCCATGAGCGCCCGGTCAGAGCTTTGCAAATCGCCGACCTCAAGAAGGCCATCAACGAACATGCGCAGCCCTTCTTGCGTGGGCACACGTCCTGCGCTGATGTGCGGACTGCCCAGAAGACCCATGAATTCAAGGTCTTGCATCACATTGCGGATTGTTGCGGCGCTGACTTTTTCGCTCATATCACGGGTCAGGGTGCGTGAACCCACGGGCGAGCCGGACGCAAGATAACCCTCGACCACCCGGCGAAACACCTCGCGCGAGCGGTCGTTCATTTCTTCCAGCAGCTTTCTGCCATCAGTCATCGGGAGTGCAATCCTATAAGATGAGGCCATTAAATCTCAGGGGCATCAAAGGTCAATCGGGCTTGGCTCTTGCCGCGTCGCGCGATATCCCCCCTTTCAAACGAATAAAGGATCAAATGATGCGCCCCTCGGGAAGACACTTAAGCGAAATGCGGCCTGTTTCAATCGAAACAGGGGTCACGAAACACGCAGAAGGCTCCTGCATGATCCGGATGGGCGACACGCATGTGCTTTGCACCGCAACCATTGAGGACCGGGTGCCGCCGTTCGTGAAGGGCTCAGGTCTGGGTTGGGTCACTGCGGAATACGGCATGCTGCCGCGCAGCACCACCAGCCGGATGCGCCGCGAGGCCACGGCCGGCAAACAGGGCGGGCGCACGGTTGAGATCCAGCGTCTTATCGGGCGGAGCCTCCGGGCGGGCGTGGACCGAGTCGCGTTGGGCGAGCGGCAGATCACAGTCGATTGCGATGTGATCCAAGCCGATGGCGGCACGCGGTGCGCATCTATCACAGGAGGCTGGGTCGCGCTGAAAATCGCCGTGCTGAAGCTGATGAAAACCGGTGAAGTGGTCAGCGATCCGATGGTTGATCCGGTCGCCGCGATTTCCTGCGGCATCTATGCAGGACAGGCCGTGATGGATCTTGACTATCCCGAGGATAGCGAAGCGGGCGTGGACGGGAACTTCATCATGACCGCCTCGCACCGTCTGATCGAGGTGCAGATGAGCGCCGAAGGCTCCACATTCAGCCGCGATCAGATGAACCAGTTGATGGATCTGGCCGAAAAAGGCGTGGGCGAGCTTGCCACGCTGCAACGGGAGGCAGTGGGTGCGTAAATTCACCGGCCAGACCCTGCTTGTCGCAACCCACAACGCGGGCAAGCTTGAGGAGATCGCCACACTGCTGGAGCCTTACGGCGTTGGCGTGGTGGGCGCAGCCGACAAGAACCTGCCCGAGCCGGACGAGACAGAAACCAGCTTCGCGGGCAACGCACGGATCAAGGCCCATGCGGCGGCAGTGGCCACGGGGCTGCCCGCGCTATCGGATGATTCCGGGATCGAGATTGACGCATTGGGCGGTGCTCCAGGGGTCTATACCGCCGATTGGGCAGAAACAGGCTCTGGTCGGAACTTTGTCATGGCCATGACCAAGGCACATGATCGGATCATCGCGTCTGATACGCCTAAGCCATGGACCGCGCGGTTCTGCTGCACATTGGTCCTCGCTTGGCCCGATGGGCATGACGAAGTGTTTCCTGGCACGGTCGAGGGGCAGATCGTCTGGCCACTGCGAGGCACGCAAGGCCACGGGTATGACCCCATTTTTCAACCCAACGGTTATGACATTACATTCGGCGAGATGGACCGCTGGGCCAAGAATGAGATCAGCCACCGGGCGGATGCGTTCGCCAAGCTGGTGAAGGGCTGTTTTGACTGAGGATTGGCGGCACGGGGGCTTCGGCCTCTATATCCATTGGCCCTATTGCGAGGCCAAATGCCCCTATTGCGACTTCAACAGCCATGTCAGCCGGACAATCGACCAAGCCGCATGGGCAGACGCGTACCTGCGCGAGCTTGACCGCACGGCCGCCCTCACACAAGGCCGTGTCCTGAATTCGGTCTTCTTCGGCGGCGGCACTCCTAGCCTCATGAACCCCGATACCGTTGCCCGCATAATGGAACGGGTCGGACAACACTGGACGCTAGCGAATGACTTTGAGGTCACATTGGAGGCGAACCCCAGTTCTGTTGAAGCCGGTCGCTTCCGCGCCTACGCAGAGTCGGGGGTAAACAGGGTCTCAATGGGCATACAGGCTCTGAATGACACGGATCTGAAACGGCTGGGCAGGCTCCATTCCGCCGCTGAGGCGCGCGCCGCGTTCGATATCGCAAGAGCCTGTTTTGACAGGGTGAGCTTTGACTTGATCTATGCGCGGCAGGATCAAACGCTGGACCATTGGCGGGCCGAGCTGAATGAGGCGCTGACCATGGCAATCGACCACTTGTCCCTCTATCAGCTGACCATCGAGCCCGGAACAGCCTTCGGCGCACGCGACAAAATTGGGAAGCTACGCGGTCTGCCCACTGAAGATCTGGGCGTTGATATGTATGAGTTGACACAAGATGTCTGCGAGGCGGCGGGCATGCCGGCCTATGAAGTCTCTAATCACGCCCAAAGCGGCTCTGAATCGCGGCACAACCTTATCTACTGGCGACATGGCGATTACGTTGGAATTGGTCCAGGCGCGCATGGTCGGCTAACCCTCGACGGCCAGCGCTTTGCGACTGAAGCCTACATGTTGCCCGATATTTGGCTTAGGCGCGCGACGAATGGGACGACGGAAAAGCCGCATGAAACGATCAGCGCCGAAGATCAGGCATCAGAGCTTCTGATCATGGGCTTGCGGCTGACCGAAGGCGTAGACCTGAACAGGCTCGGCGCACTGTCACCCGGAAGCCTGAACGAAGAACGGCTTGCGGACCTCACCAATCTTGGGGTGGTTGAGAGCGATGGAGTTCGTTTACGTGCGACGACCAGCGGCCGAATCGTGCTCAACAGCGTGATCGCCGAACTTCTTGCGCCCTAGGTTTTCGACAAAATCCCACACAGCGCGTCAAGCTGATCAAAAGAGTCAAAGCGGATCGTAACCGCGCCGTTTTCCCCCGTCTTTTCAGTATCAATCGACACTTTCATACCCAAAGTGGCCGACAGATCGCCCTCAAGTGCGCGTGTGTCTGCGTCTTTTTCCTGAGATTTCTTCCCAGCAACAGTTTGACCCGTCTTACTAAAGACGTTCTCCTTCGCCGCGTCCGTCTTGACCAAACGCTCCGTCGCGCGGACGGACAGGTCTTTCGCAATCACCTGCTTGGCGAGCGCCAGTGGATCACGCGCCGTAATCAAAGAACGCGCATGACCCGCAGACAATTTACCTTCCCGAACAAAGGCCTGAACCCCGCTCGGAAGCTGCATCAAACGGATCGTGTTGGCGATATGGCTGCGACTTTTGCCTAGCGCCTCTGCGAGCTTTTTTTGTGTATGGCCAAATTTTTCCATCAGCTGCGCGTATCCCGCCGCCTCCTCGACCGGATTGAGATCCGCGCGCTGCACATTCTCGATGATCGCAATCTCTAGAACCTCCAGATCGTCGAATTCCCGCACAATCACAGGCAGCTCATGCAGCTTGGCTTGCTGCGCCGCGCGCCATCGCCGCTCCCCGGCCACGATCTCATACATCTCAGGAGCACCCGGCTTGAGACGCACGATCAACGGTTGAATAACGCCCTTCTCAGCTATGGAGCGCGAAAGATCGGCCAAAAGCTCTGGATCAAAGAAGCGTCGCGGCTGATCTGGGTTCGGTTGGATTCTCTCAATGGGCACACGCAGGTCCGCGGCGGGCACCTCAGGGGCTCCGCTCACTGGTTGATCCGCCACATCGGCCATAAGGGCGGACAGACCACGGCCAAGCCCGCGCTGCTTTGCTTTTTTGTTTACCATCGCCCTAACTCCTCATTTATGCCGCCACGCGGCCTTTATTCGATACAAGCTCTGTCGCCAAAGCCCGATACGCCTCCGCGCCTCGTGATTTTGAATCATAACTCAACACAGGAAGTGCGAAAGACGGAGCCTCACTGACGCGCACATTCCGCGGGATCAGTGTCTGAAACACGAGATCACCAAGATTATCCCGCGCGTCTTTTTCCACCAGAGCCGACAGATTGTTGCGGGCATCAAACATTGTCAGCACGATGCCTTCGATCCGAAGGGCTGGATTGGCCGTCTGGCGGACCTCTCGAATTGTCAGCATCAACTGCGACAAACCTTCCAGCGCGAAAAACTCGCTTTGCAGTGGCACGAGCACAGAATGAGAAGCGACCATAGCGTTAACCGTCAAAAGATTGAGCGATGGAGGGCAGTCAATCAGAATGTAGTCCAGATCATACCGATCCATTGCCGTCTGGCGGAGGGCATCATGGAGCAGATAGCTCCTTTTTTCGTTTGAAATCAGCTCAATATCCGCTGAGCTCAAATCAACTGTCGCCGGGATAATCATCAGGTTTTCATTCTTGGTGACCTGAACAACGTCTCCGAGATCAATGTCTTCCAGCAAAAGCTCGTAGGTCGTGAATTCCCGATCATCCGCCTCAACACCAAGTCCGGTTGAAGCGTTCCCCTGCGGGTCCAAATCAACGATCAGAACGCGCAAACCCTTCTCAGCAAGGGCCGCGCCAAGGTTAATGGTCGTCGTTGTTTTACCCACGCCGCCTTTTTGATTGGCAATGGAAATGATGCGGGGGCCGTCAGGGCGCGTTGGATCAGGCACGGGACACTCCTTGGATCGACAAAATCGCCGCATCCGGTTCAATTTTGTTCATATCAACACGACATTCGAAATTCCACTCAGATTTTGCCGACTGAAGCTCCGCCTGCCACGTTCGGCCTTTTGGAAAAATCGCCACGCCAGTCTGCGCCAGATGCTTGGCAGCGAGGGGCAAAAGCAAGCTGAGGTCACCAAGAGCCCGCGCAGACAAAATATTGGCCTTCAGCGGATCCAGGGCCTCTACCCTCGCACAAAGAACATTGCCGCCGACACCCGTTTCGCGGAGTGCCGTGCGCAAGAACGCTGCTTTTCGTTGATCGCTTTCGACCAGCGTTACTTTGGTGCCAGGGCTTGCTTCAAACATCAAAATAGCAACTACAACGCCCGGAAAGCCGCCCCCGCTACCAATATCTACCCAATGCTCCACGCCATCCGGCGCGATATCAAATAATTGAACGGAGTCGTTTATATGACGCTCTCGCAGATGCGGCAGACTGCCCTTTGATACAAGGTTGATTGCCGGGTTCCACTTATGCACCAGCGCCTCGAACAAATCGAGCCGCTCAGATGTTTCACGTGAAACATGCCGCTCCGCGTCGGCCATCATGCAGTTTTGGACCGCGACGCTTTGCGCAGCCGGGTCAAAATCAAGGTCAGGCCAGCCGGCGTCATTCCATCGATCCGTGCTGCATGCGCGAGATCGGCTGGGCGTACTTGTTTTAGCTTGGTCTTGAGTTCGTTCGAGAGCCCATCCACAACGTCATACTCGAAATCGCCCGGAATAATCTGCATCTCATCGCGCTTCATAACCGCGACGTCGCGCTCCTGTCGGGCAATGTAAGTGGCATAAAGCGCGTCCCGCTCTAGCTGTTGGCGTGACACCGCATCAATATCATCCCACTCAGGGTTCAGCTGGACCAGCTCTTCGAACCCTACTTTTGGGAACGCCAATACCTGAAAGCCATTGCGCTTGGTGCCGTCCAAGTTCACCTCAACACCCACCCGCGCGATCTGCTGTGGACTAAAGCTTACCGCCTCCAGCGCCTGTCGCGCCTCGCACAACGCGTCCCGTTTGGCCTCAAAAGTCTTCCGACGCTCAGGTCCGACACATCCTATATCAATCCCACGCCCGGTCAGCCGCTGATCAGCATTATCTGCCCGCAAAGAAAGGCGAAATTCCGCCCGAGACGTAAACATCCTGTATGGCTCGGTTACGCCACGCGTGATCAAATCGTCAATCATGACCCCAATATAGCTATCAGCACGGCTGAAAACCTCCCGATCACCACCACGAACGGCTAACGCCGCATTCAAACCCGCGACTAACCCCTGCGCAGCGGCCTCCTCGTATCCTGTGGTCCCGTTGATTTGTCCCGCCAGATAAAATCCCGACACATCCTTGACCGCCAAAGTTGCATCAAGCGCCCGGGGATCGAGGTAATCATATTCAATCGCGTAACCGGGCTGAAGAATCTCGGCCCGCTCAAGCCCAGCAATGCTGCGCACATAGGCCTCCTGAACCTCAATTGGCATAGAAGTTGAGATGCCATTCGGGTAGATCACATCATCAGACAAGCTCTCAGGTTCCAAAAAAATCTGATGAGAGGTCTTTTCGGCAAACCGGACCACCTTGTCTTCGATCGATGGACAGTACCGTGGGCCAACACCATCGATATGCCCGCCATACATCGCTGAACGGGCCAGGTTTTCGCGGATTACGTCATGAGTCCGCTCATTCGTATGCGTGATTCCACACGAGACTTGACGGGCCTTGACCCCCCTTGAAAGAAAAGAAAACAATACGGGATCATCATCTCCAGGCTGCTCTTCGAGATGTCTCCAATCGATTGTCTTGCCATCCAGCCTCGGCGGCGTCCCAGTCTTCAAGCGCCCCATTTCCAACGCAAAACTGTCCATTCGCTCCGCAAGCCTGACCGACGGGTTATCACCCATGCGACCGCCAGGCCGTGATACGTCACCGATATGAATAACACCGCGCAGGAATGTCCCTGTCGTGAGAACAACCGCTCCGGCCAATATCTCTGATCCATCAGACAGGATAACGCCCGACACTCGGTCGCCCACCATCAGGAAGTCTGTCACCTCCCCCTCAATGATCTGTATATTTGGCTGCGCACGCATTTCTGCAAGCATCGCCCGTCGATACAGGTGGCGATCCGCCTGCGCCCGGGGCCCTTGCACGGCTGGCCCCTTGCGCCGGTTCAACAGCCGGAACTGGATCCCCGCCGCGTCTGCGACACGGCCCATAACCCCATCAAGCGCATCAATCTCACGCACCAGATGGCCCTTGCCCAATCCACCAATTGCAGGATTACAAGACATAACCCCAATCCCTGACTCCTTTAATGTTATCAGAGCCGTGCGCGCACCCATGCGGGCAGCCGCATGCGCTGCGTCAGCGCCAGCATGGCCGCCACCGATAACCACAACATCAAAGTCAGTATGTTTCACGTGAAACACTCCCTACTTCCCGAGACAAAAGCTCGCGAAGATTTCATCCAGGACATTTTCAATATCAACTCTACCTAGCAGAGAATCGAGCGCCCGAACAGCCGTCCGCAATTCCTCTGCCGCGATATCTGCGCCGTCCTCACCACGGCCAATCCACACCACCGCAGCCTCCAAGCAGACCACACCACGCTCCATCGCATCCCGGTGCCGTACCCGCGTTGCCAGGCCTGCGCCCGACGCTCTCTGAGACAGCTCTTTCGTGATCCGCTCAATCAACCCAGAAAGGCCCGCGCCAGTTTTCCCCGATACACCGCCTGACAGACCGGCATCATCCTTGGCTACGACAACCACATCGCCTGGCTGCGCTCCATCGGGCGAGCTATGGCCATTTCCCGTTAAAAACACCCGCACATCGGCCTGCGCAGCTCGGGCTTTGGCCCGCTCAACCCCCAGCGCCTCTACGGCATCGTCCGTTTCGCGCAATCCAGCGGTATCCAAAACAGTCACTGGCAAACCGCCTAGATCCATCCGCACCTCGATCACGTCACGGGTGGTTCCCGCAACATCTGATGTGATCGCCGCATCCCGCCCCGCTAAAGCGTTCAAAAGCGTGGATTTCCCAACATTTGGTGCACCGACAATCGCCACCTCAAAGCCACTACGGATGCGTTCCGCCACGCCAACGCCCGCAATCTCACGTTTCAG
>CALGEH010000216.1 GCA_937881735.1 uncultured Shimia sp. | reverse complement strand
ATCTCCGTATCCGCCTCCGCCATGTCCTTTGATTTCGGGCGCTACCGCTTCAATCTGGTGGACACGCCGGGTCACTCGGACTTCTCCGAAGATACCTACCGCACCCTGACAGCCGTAGACGCCGCCGTGATGGTGATCGACGGCGCGAAGGGCGTGGAGAGCCAGACGCAGAAGCTTTTTGAGGTGTGCCGCCTGCGCGACCTGCCGATCCTCACATTTTGTAACAAGATGGACCGCGAAAGCCGCGAGACGTTCGAGATTATCGACGAGATTCAAGAGAACCTCGCGATTGACGTGACGCCCGCAAGCTGGCCCATCGGCGTGGGGCGCGATTTCATCGGCTGTTATGACATGCTGAACGACCGGCTGGAGCTTATGGACCGCGCGGATCGTAACAAAGTGGCCGAGAGCATCCAGATTGACGGGCTGGATGATTCCAAGCTGGACGCGCATGTCCCCGCCGATCTTGTGGCCAAGCTGCGTGAAGAGGTTGAAATGGCCCGCGAGCTTTTGCCCGCTCTCAATGTGCAATCGGTGCTGGAGGGGCATATGACGCCCATCTGGTTCGGCTCCGCGATCAATTCGTTTGGCGTGAAGGAGCTGATGCAGGGCATCGGCGCTTACGGCCCCGAGCCACAGCCGCAGCGCGCCACCCCGCGCGCCATCGCCCCCGAGGAGACCAAGGTCGCGGGCTTTGTCTTCAAGGTGCAGGCCAATATGGACCCCAAGCACCGCGACCGCGTGGCCTTCGTGCGCATGGCGTCGGGTCATTTCAAGCGCGGGATGAAGCTCACACATGTGCGCACCAAAAAGCCGATGTCGGTGAGCAACCCGGTGCTCTTTCTCGCCTCGGACCGCGAATTGGCCGAAGAGGCCTGGGCCGGCGACATCATCGGCATCCCCAACCACGGGCAACTCCGGATCGGCGACACCCTGACCGAGGGCGAGGCGCTGCGCGTGACTGGCATCCCAAGCTTTGCGCCCGAGCTGTTGCAGACCGTCCGCGCGGGTGATCCGCTCAAGTCCAAGCATCTGGAAAAAGCCCTCATGCAGTTTGCTGAGGAAGGCGCGGCCAAGGTGTTCAAGCCTATCTTCGGCTCCGGATTCATCGTGGGTGTCGTGGGCGCCTTGCAGTTTGAAGTGCTCGCAAGCCGGATCGAGCTGGAATACGGCCTGCCGGTGCGATTCGAGGCGAGCCAGTTCACCTCGGCCCGCTGGGCCCTCGGCGCCAAGCCAGCGGTGGACAAGTTCATCGAGGCCAACAAACAGCATATTGCCCATGACAATGACGGCGACGTGGTCTACCTCACGCGGCTGCAATGGGACATTGATCGGGTCCAGCGCGACTACCCCGATATCACCCTCACAGGCACCAAGGAAATGATGGTCAGCTAAGCGCGCGGCACGGGGCCAGGCTCGTCAGCCCGAAGAGATTGTCGTGAAGTTACGTCAGGTTGAAGTTCTGATGGGGCAAGG
>CALGEH010000215.1 GCA_937881735.1 uncultured Shimia sp. | reverse complement strand
CCGAGAACCTGCCCGAGTGGATGGCCGAATGGGGCGTGACCGATCCCGGCAAGGCGCGCGGCGGCGTCGCCACTGAGGGCCCCCGCCCCGAGGCGCCCGCCCGCCAGATCACCCTGCTGCAACGCAAGAATGAGCCCCCCGGCAAGCGGCTCGGCAAGACCACGGGCTGGATTCACCGCGCGGCCCTCAAGATGAAACAAGTCAAAATGCTCAGCGGGGTGAATTACGAGCAGATCACCCCAGAGGGCCTGCACATTTCATATGGCGAGGCCCGCGAAAATCCGGCGCTGATTGAGGTCGACACCATCGTGCTCTGCGCGGGCCAACTCCCGGAACGCTCTCTTGCGGATGCGCTGGAGGCCCAAGGCCGCACCCCTCATATCATCGGCGGCGCAGATTTCGCGGCTGAGCTTGACGCCAAACGCGCAATCGACCAAGGCACCCGCCTCGCGGCCGCGCTCTGACCGCTTCATCTTCTTGCCGAAAATATCCCCGCCGGAGGCTCCCGCCCGTTAATCTAGACGCCGACATCCGGGCCAAGGCACAACAGCGGCTCCACGCTCTGCTCCACCTCGTAAAGCTCCGATTGCATGGGTTCGTTTTCAAATCGCGCGATCAGGCCGGAGGGACCTTTCTCAAAGCTCCAGCACTGCGGATCAGGCTGGTTTTCATAGGTGAAGCAGATCAGCCCCGCCTCCTCATACCACTCGCCCTCTTGGCACCGCCCGTCGAGAAAGGACCACCGCACCCGCCGATCATCCAGATATTCCTCCGCGCCGTATGGCTGCCCCAAGCTGCCGTAATAAAACGTCTTTCCCAACGTATAGGCGTCAAATTCCTCGGCGGTCATCAACGATTGCGCCGCCGCAGGCAGGGCGAGGAAGAGGATCAGGGCAAGGCTCAGGATACGCATGGGGAGAACTCTGCCAGAGTGTAGAGCCACCTGACCAGCCATCAAAGCGGATAGCGGCACAAAGACGCCGCACTAGCCCTCCGGGGTCCATTTGCGCACCCGTTTGTCCATGACCCGCCGCCAGATCGGAGGAGCCATGACCAGCACTGCCATCACTGGCAGTGGATAGGGCAGGCACGGCATCTCATCCTTGTTGAGCTGAAGCGCCGGATAGGGCCGCACGGGGCTCACATGGTGGTCCGAATGGCGCGGCGCATTCAGGGTCAGCGCCGAAGAAAACCAATGCGGCGCGTTCCACGAATGCTGCGGCCCGACAGGTTCCAGCCGCCCGTCCGCCGCCTCTTTACGGCGCAGGCCATAATGCTGCACATAATCCGACATCAGGATCTGAAGCTGCGCATAGAGACACATCGCGACATAGGCCGCGAGCGTGGCAGTGCCGCCAACAGCGAAGCTGAGCACCAGACAAAGCGCGCCACCCCCGAGATAGAGCGCGAACGGATGCCTCCAGAGAGGCTTGCCGCCGCGCCGCAGCATCTCCGTCTCCGCCCGGAACGCGGACACAAAGCTGCCCCGCGTCGCGCGCAGGACATATCGGTAGAATCCCTCGCCCAAAGGTGCGCTGCTCGGGTCCTTGTCGCTTGCCACATAGGTATGGTGGACGCGCAAATGCGCGCTGGCATGGTGTCCCGCCAACAGCGTGGTATAGATCACCCGCCCCAGAAGGCGCAGAGCACGCGACGGTTTGTGAATAAGCTCATGCGCGGCGGGGT
>CALGEH010000214.1 GCA_937881735.1 uncultured Shimia sp. | reverse complement strand
TAGGACACCGACAGCGTCAGGATCAGGATGCACCACCCAAAGGCGCGCCCCGTCCAGAGGCTGAGCCCCTCTATGGCATGAACAAATCTCATATGTCTGTTGCTCCCCTAACAGATCAGCGGGCCGTCTCGATGCCCCTTAGCGGCAAATGTCCGGACCTCTGGGTAGAGGCCCGGACATCAAGTTTATAGCAAGCCGAAATCAGGCGAAGTAGTGATCGTAGGCCAACTTGTAGTCAGGCTGGTTGAGGTTGAGATACCCCATCACTTCCTTGGCATAGGTCTTCTGCGATTCCATCACCTTGGCGAAGAAGGGATCTTCTTCAGCAATGCGGTTGGCAACCACGTCCCACGCGGCAAGCTGTGCTTCCATCACCGATGTCGGTGTGCGGAAGACACTCACGCCATCTTGCTCTTGCAGCTTGATCAGATCGTCCGAATAGCGCTTGGTGTTGCCCCAGTAGAAGCCGGAGTTTTCAGCCATCGACGCGTTGCGGATGATCGCCTGATGCTCAGGGGACAGCGCGTTGAACTTGTCTTTGTTGAACGTGACCTCGAAGCATTCCTGGCTCTGGTGATAGGACGCCAGGTGGTAGAACTTCGAGACGTCCTGCATACCAAAATCGCGGTCAGACGTGGGGTTGTTGAACTCCGCCGCGTCAATCAGGCCGGATTTCATCGCAGGCTGGATTTCGCCGCCGGGAAGCTGCACGACAGACATGCCCATTTCCAGCAGAACGTCCGCTGCGAGGCCAACGGTGCGATACTTCAGGCCCTGCAGCTGGCTGGCGTCAGTGATTTCCTGCTGGAACCAACCCAGAGGCTGCGCAGGCATCGGCGAGTTGAAGAAGGACACAATGTTGAGCTGCAATTCGCCCATCAGCTCGTCGAAAAGCTCCTGACCGCCACCTGAGTGGATCCAGCCCAGCATTTCCTGGCTCGACCAGCCGAAGCAGGGGCCGGTGCCAAAGAGCGAGGCGCTCTTGGATTTGCCATACCAGTAGGCCGAGACATAGTGCGCCGCGTCCAGAACGCCGCGGTGAACCGCGTCTTGCATCTGGCTGGTTTTGACAACCGCATCCACCGACAGAACCTCGATGGTGAGCGAGCCGCCGGACATTTCGTTGACGCGCGATGCGAAGGACTGCGCGTTTTCAAGGAAAATGCCGCCGCCCCAGGCCGCTTGCATCTTCAGGGTCGTGCCCGACTCTTGTGCAATTGCAGGTGTTGCAAGTGCTGCAGCGCCGGCGACAGCCGAGCCACGCAGGAATTTTCTGCGGTTAAGTGTATCTTTCATGTTTCCTCCCAAGGAATTTGTAGCAGGCGCCGCTCTTATGAATGGTCTGCAAGCCGTTTTAAATCTCCAACCCTGCACCTGCGCGTTTGGGGCCCGGACCTCTACGGCCGAACCTTCAATACGGGACAGAGCCGTGATCGCGTGTAGTTTCCATTGGTTTGGGCTGGCAGACAAGCGGTTCTTTTGGTGCAGGAAGTGCAGCATCGGATTTAAAATGGCATCAGGTTCGGCGTTTGCATCACGCGTCAGCGTAGATTTGCACAGCACGCAACCACCATGCAAAAGTAAATTACTATATTGTTTTTGTTATGTAATAGTTACGAAGTTTCGACTGATCTCCTTTCCCTCAAGCATCAATTTTCCCATCATCCGCGTCATGCAAAGATGCGGTTAAAATCTGGTTTTTGGGCTTTTCAAAAAATTTTGCTGCACCAGCACCCCGCCCACAGACCACAAGACCCTGCAACGCGTCGCACCGAGGCGAAGCAAACAACGGCACGCCCTGCCCCCAACTCAATGGAAGCGCGGACCTTGGGCCGAGGCACGCCCCGCGGTCAGGTCTGCAAGGCTCAGACCCACCTCAAGAAAATCTGCAGGCATTGGCCCAGACGTGCCCAAAGCGGCGGCCACACGCGCCAAGGCCGGCGCCATCATGATGCCATATCCACCCTGCCCCGCGAGCCAGATAAAATCCGGCACCACGGCATCACGCGCCACCACGGGGCTGCCATCCGCTATGAAAGACCTCAAGCCGGCCCAACTATGCGCGATCCGCCGCACCTCGATGCGCGTCTCGCGCATGACCCAATCGGCCAGTATGGCCACGTCCAACTCGTCGGGCTGCGCGTCTTGCGGCTCCGTCGGCGTGGCATCCCCGGGTGAGACCATGAGTTTCCCCGCATCCGGTTTGATGTAGGCATCCGTCTCGGCAAAATCGACGCACGGCATCCGCGCAACGTCCATGCCCTGTGGCCCATCCAGAAGGATCGCCGTGCGGCGCTTGGCGACCAACCCGATGGGCGCGGCCCCGGCCAGCGCGCCGATCTGATCCGCCCAAGCGCCTGCTGCGTTGACGATGGTCTTGCCCGTGTAGGTGTCCGCCCCCGCCGTGACATGCCATATGCCGCTCTTATACGCCAACGCCCGGACCGGCGCGCGGACCTGCAAAATGCCGCCGCGCTGTTTGTATCCCTTGAGAAAGCCCGCCAGCAGCACCGAGACCTCGATATCCGTCACACCGGGTTCGTAAACCACGCGGGCGACACGCTCGGGGCGTAGGATGGGCGCGCGCTCCAACGCCTCGGCCACTGGCATCTCATGCAAGGGGTCGCGCGATGTGGACGCTGCAAGAACAGGATTGAGCAACGCCTCCTTACCCGGCCCCGCCACGCTCAATGCACCACGCGGCGACAGCAGCGCGCGGTCCGTGAAGCCTTCGGGCGGTGTGAGGAAGAACGGCTCGCTCAGGGCGTTGACCTTACGCACCAGTGGCGTGCCGTAATTGCGGGTAAAGAGCGCCGCCGAGCGCCCCGTGCTGTGATATCCCGGCTGCGCCTCCGCCTCGATCAGCAGAACCGAACCGTGAGGTGCCAACTCATAGGCCGCAGACGCACCCGCAATGCCTGCTCCGATCACGATGAAATCATAGATCATGCGGCGCTCCTCTTTGGTCCGCTTCGCTTGAGAGCACGGCCATTCAAATGAACAAGACGGTGAAACACCGAGCTTGGCAAGAGGCCAAAACCACGTGGACAGGGGCCCGCGCATGACCCGCGCAGAGCGTGACCGAAGCAGATGAAGCCGCCACGCCAATCGGGTCACGATCCGTAGATTGCATCTCAGCCAAGCCAACACAACGACATCCTCCAAGTGCTTCGCCCGGAGCAGTGTCGGGGCTTTTCTGCGCTATGGGTTTCGCCCGTTATTCCTGTTGGTGCGCTTCGGGCTGCCTGTGCGCTGGCCCTCTTGATCTTGATATTCACTGGGGCGAGGGGCCTCGTCTCCCCTCTGGCATGAGCAACGGTGATCCTGCGCAAGATCTTGGCAGGCAAGACTTGGCGCAGCCTGATGGTCAATGCCATGGTCGTCCTCTACACCCTCTCTGCCACGCTCTGGATCAGCGAGCTTTGGGGCGTCGCGATCGTCTTTGACCCCTGCTTGCTGCGCGCCAAAGCGGCGTTAGAGACCCGCGCCCACACCCCAACGATTAACCCTTTCGCGAATCAACTCTCAGGAGT
>CALGEH010000213.1 GCA_937881735.1 uncultured Shimia sp. | reverse complement strand
TGGTGCGGGTGAAGGGACTCGAACCCCCACGCCATAGGCGCCAGAACCTAAATCTGGTGCGTCTACCAATTCCGCCACACCCGCAATGGATGCGCGCAGGGTCACGCCGCATCTTGCCTTGTGTCCTAGCAAAGCGTCCGTACGGATGCGAGGGGAAAATCGACGCCGCGCAAAGGTGTTTTGGAAAAAACGCACGACATTTACCGTTTGTTGGGGTATGATGCTTTCAATAACGAGCAGATAACAATAAACGGACATACCGCCATGAAGCCAGATATGGCCGGGCGCGATCACGGGCAAAGCACCCTTGAAGGCCCTCTTTCGCCTGCTGGAGTCCTCTCTGGCAGCATCGTTTTGACATTGGACGGCGAGATGCCGATTGAGCATCTGGGCACTGGAGACCGCGTTATCACGCGCGATACCGGCACGGCCATTCTACGAGGTGTGCACAAGCATGTGTTGCGCACGCGCGCTGTGCGCATCCTTGCCGGTTCTCTGGGTGACACCCGGCCTGACCGCGATGTGGTTTTACCTGAAGGGCAGCAGATTTTGGTGCGCGACTGGCGCGCCAAGGCGCTTTTTGGACTGCGCGAGGCACTTGCCCCTGCGGCAAGCCTGGTCGATGGGGAGTTCATCACCTCTGAGGGGTTGATGACGATGGTGCTCTACGAGTTGCAATTCGACGCGCCACATGTGGTTTACGTGGACGGATTGGAGCTTGGCGCCGGCGTGCAATAGAGCGCGGCGGCCTAGACCCCCATAGAGTTCAGCACCTCTGGCAGAGCGTCCGGAATATCCTCGGCTATCAATCCGGGACCAAAGCTGCGCGCGGCCTCAGCGTGCAGGTATGTGGCAGTTTCAGCGGCGCTCAGCGTGTCCAAACCGCGCGCCAACAACCCAGCGATTAAGCCCGCCAGAACATCGCCCGACCCTGCGGTGGCCAGCCAAGGTGCGTGGGCCTCGTGCAAGCTACACGCACCATCCGGGCGCGCAACCAGCGTTTGCGGCCCTTTCAGAAGCACTGTGCAGCCCAAGTTTTTGGCAGCCTCCCGCACGATTGCTGCGCGCGAGATGGCGTTTTTTGGCTCATTATTTGGCTCATCACGGAGACCGTTTGCGAGGTCGGGTGCAAGACGCGCGAACTCCCCCTCATGTGGGGTCAGGACGCATTGCGCATGAAGGCCCGCTTGCAGGTCCTTATCGCCTGCCAGCGCGGTCAACGCATCCGCATCGAGCACCAGGGGCAGACCCTTGGCAAGCGCCACGGGCAACAGCGCGGCACTCCGCTCCACCCCCATACCCGGCCCCATGCACAGCGCGGTAATGCGCGGGTCCTCCAAAAGCGCGGCCAACGCATCCGCATCAGCAACCCGACGCAGCATGATCGCGGTGATCTGCATCGCCACTTCCATCTGGGCCGAGGGCGGCACGCCGAGCGTCACGAGCCCTGCTCCCACCCTGAGCGCCCCCCGCGCGCTCAGCCGTGCGGCCCCGGTGCGCCCCGCCCCCCCCGAGAGGACGAGGGCATGGCCATGGGTATATTTGTGGGCCTCAACCGGCTTGCGCAGACGGGCTACCATGGCGGGTGTGGCGCGCACGCGGCGCGGCTCTGAATACATCTATGTCTCCCAAGGGGATATTTGGGCCAAGAAAAAGCACAGCGGCAGCCACAGGAGCAACCGCACCGTCACAGGCCAATATCCGCGGTGACCAGCCTGCCACAAGCTTTGGGGCCTTGACCAGTGAGATGGCCAGTTTTGGGCGCATGGAAGGTGATGGTGAGGTTGGCCGTGAAAGCATGACGCTTGGGCGTAAACAGCAGCTGCCCGGTGTCGGCGTTGAGACTGGAGGGCAGATCTACGGCCACCACCCGGGGGCCTTTGCCGGTTTGCTTGAAGCTTTGAGCCGCGCGGGTTGTCGCGATCATGAGCGCGTCCAACCCCTCGGGCGGGCGGGAGAGGCCGATGCCAAAGATCGCGTCGACGATAAGCGTGGGCGTATCCAGCACACCTGCCGCGTCAGAGATCGGGCGCACGGTATGCTCAGCCGCCCACCTGTCGCGATTTGTGCGCGCATCAGGAGGTAAACTTTCGCGTGGGCCCAAGGCGAAGACATCCACTTCCCAGCCATATTCGGCCAGCGCGCGGGCGATCACGAACCCGTCCCCGCCATTATTGCCCGGTCCGCAGAGCACCACTGCCTTGCGCGCACCGCTCGCCATGTCGGGCCACGCCGCCCGCATGATGTCCGCAGCAGCCCACCCCGCGCGCTCCATCAACGTCAGCCCCGTGACCGTGCCCGAGGCGATAGCGGCCTGCTCAAGCGCGCGCATTTCGGCGGGGATGATGGGGTTTTTCATTGTTGCTCCAGCACCGCGATTCATTTTCGCACACACTTTAGGCTATACGCCTATTATTTAATCACTTTGCGCCTGGCGGGCAAAAACCCGACCATGATACGACCCTATCCGATTGAGCGCCCTTCTGAGAAGTGGTCTGACCGACCCCGACGAAGGGCATGCCAAGGGAGGCCAGCCATGAAGAAGATCGAGGCGATCATCAAGCCGTTCAAACTGGACGAAGTGAAAGAAGCTTTGCAAGAAGCGGGCATTCAGGGGCTGAGCGTGCTGGAGGTCAAGGGATTTGGCCGCCAGAAAGGGCACACGGAGCTCTATCGCGGCGCTGAATATGTCGTGGATTTCCTGCCGAAGGTTAAGATTGACGTGGTTCTGGACGATGATCAGGTGGACGCAGCGATTGCGGCAATCACCGAAGCCGCCAAGACCGACAAGATTGGCGACGGCAAGATTTTCGTCAGCCCGGTCGAACAGGCCATTCGCATCCGCACCGGCGAGTCCGGCTCGGACGCCCTTTAGGGGCGCACTAAACTCTCAACCTACAATTTACCACTAAACCAAGGGGATACGACATGAGCGCCAAGGAACTGCTCAAGACCATCAAGGATGAAGACGTTGAATACGTGGACATCCGCTTCACCGACCCGCGCGGCAAGCTGCAGCACGTGACGGTCATGGCCGACCAGGTCGACGAGGATTTTCTCGACGAAGGTTTCATGTTTGACGGCTCTTCGATCTCGGGCTGGAAATCCATCGAAGCCTCCGACATGAAGCTTATGCCAGACACCAACAGCGGCTATATCGACCCGTTTTATGCAGAAAAGACAATCTGTCTGCATTGTTCGGTCGTGGAGCCTGACACGGGCGAGGCCTATGAGCGCGACCCACGCGGAACCGCTGAGAAGGCCGAGGCGTATCTCAAATCCTCCGGCATTGGCGATGCGGCCTATATGGGCCCCGAGGCAGAGTTTTTCCTCTTTGACGATGTGAAATTCTCCACGTCGATCAACAAGGTCTCGTATGAGGTCGATGCCCAGGATGCGTCCTGGAACAGCGACACGGATTACGAGATGGGCAACATGGGCCACCGTCCGGGCGTGAAGGGCGGCTATTTCCCCGTCAATCCGATCGATGACGGCCAAGACATCCGCAGCGAGATGCTCAGCACGATGAAGCGGATCGGCATGAAAGTGGACAAGCACCACCACGAGGTTGCGTCCTGCCAGCACGAATTGGGTCTGATCTTTGACAGCCTGACCAAACAGGCCGACGAGCTTCAGAAGTTCAAATATATCATCCACAACGTCGCCGCCGCCTATGGCAAGACGGCCACGTTCATGCCCAAGCCCATCGCGGGCGACAACGGCACGGGGATGCATGTGAACATGTCCATCTGGAAAGATGGCAAGCCTTTGTTCGCAGGCGACAAATACGCCGATCTGAGCCAAGAAGCGCTCTACTATATTGGCGGCATCCTGAAGCACGCCAAGTCGCTCAACGCGTTCACCAACCCGTCGACCAACAGCTACAAGCGTCTGGTGCCCGGTTTTGAGGCCCCTGTTTTGCGCGCCTATTCGGCCCGCAACCGCTCGGGCTGTGTGCGTATTCCGTGGACCGAAAGCCCCAAGGCAAAGCGCGTCGAGGCCCGTTTCCCGGACCCTGCCGCCAACCCCTACCTGTGCTTCTCGGCGCTTTTGATGGCCGGTCTTGACGGTATCAAGAACAAGATCGATCCCGGCGAGGCGATGGACAAGAACCTCTATGATCTGCCTGCCGAAGAGCTGGCCGGCATCCCCACCGTTTGCGGATCGCTCCGCGAGGCGATGGAGGAGCTGATCGCGGATCACGACTATCTTCTGGCCGGTGACGTGTTCACCAAGGACCAGATCGAAGGCTATATCGCCCTCAAGATGGAAGAGATCGAAAAATACGAGCACACACCCCACCCGGTGGAGTTTGCGATGTATTACAGCTGCTAATCGCGGGCTGACAGACCATGAAGGGCGCCTCTTGGGGCGCCCTTTTTCGTGGCCAATGGGTAGCCTATGTGTCACATCCCGGACGGTAGTATGGCTGTTTGTTGAACAGTTCTGGTTTGAGCTTGTGCCAGTCCTTCATCGCTTGCAAGGGCGTCTTGCTGCCCAAGGCTGATTGCGGGAGCTGCTGGTTGTAAAGCCAGGCGTAGCGATACAGCGTGGCTTCCAGTTCCTCGCCGGACCGGAAATGGTGGCTTTGCAGCACGTCTTCGATACGACCGTTGAAACGCTCGACCATGCCGTTTGTTTGGGGTGATCTAGGCGGCGTCAGACGGTGTTCGATGTCCAGTTCGGCGCAGAGCTTGTCGAACTCATGTTTCCCGCTTTGCGCGCGCTTGCGCAGGCCAAAGAGACGGTCGGTGAACTCCTTCCCATTGTCCGTGAGTATGGTTCGGATGCGCAGTGGGCATGCCCGCTCTAGATCACGCAGAAAGCGGCGCGCGTTGGCCGCTGTCTTGCTGCTGTAGATACGAATGAACACCCAGCGGGTAGCCCGATCGATCGCGACAAATAGATAACGACGGGACGTTTGATCGGCCATCTGCGGTAAATATTTCACGTCGATATGAAGATATCCGGGCTCATATGCCTTGAAGCCGCTGGGCTTGGGCCGTGCCACCTTTGCTTTCAAATCGCGCAGATTGCCCAGGCCATGCCGCCGCAGACACCGATCCAAGCCCGAGCGTGACACAACCGGGTTCAGGAATTCCCGCACCACCGCGAGCAAGTCATCCAGTGAGACAAGCAGTGTCTTGCGCAGAGCAACTGCAACGGCCTCTTGCGCAGGCGTGAGCGTCGTTTGCAGCCGGTGCGCTGTATGGCTGCGGTCATTTACGCTGTCGCGCTTGCGCCACTTCCACACAGTCTGCTCGGTGATCCCAAACCGCTCCGCCAGAACCCAAGCAGGCTCGCTATTCTCTTGAATTTCCGCCCGCACTTTGGGTGTCGTCGTCGCCTGGCTATGAAGATTGATCAGCATTGGCCGCCCTCCCGCATGTCACCTAAAACCGATCTTGCCATGAAGAATGCAGACCGGCGAGGGTCTATGTGATCGTCCGGGATGGAACACCTGGATCTGTGACTTCTCATCCACGCACAGCACGACGGCGCGATCCGGTGGGTC
>CALGEH010000212.1 GCA_937881735.1 uncultured Shimia sp. | reverse complement strand
GGTCTGGTGACCGTGCCGGCGGTGCAGGTGCCACAGGGCTATTACACCATGGCCGGCTACCGCGCGGCGGGTGCCCGTGCGATCCGCATCGATATGCTGGAGCGTCTGGCCGATATGCTGCGCGCCAAGGACAGCCGGGGTGGGTTTGAGGCCGATCCCGATATGCTGTCGGTCACTGGTATGACGCTGTTGCAGTTCGCCGATCTGATGGGCGGTTTGGGCTACAAGGCCGAGCCGGGCGAGCGGCCTAAAGTGAAGGCTGCGACGGCAACGCCTGTGGATGTGGCAATCGCGGAGGCGGCTACGGAAGTGGCGGTTGAGGCGGATCCCGAGGTGGTAATCCCCGACGAGGGTGTGGCCCCCGTGGCCGTTGAGCCGCAGGTGCCGGAAGACGCCCCCGCGGTACCGGATACGGCTGAGGGTGATCTCCTCCCCGGCACAGCCCCGGACGAGGCAGTGGAGCCCGTGGAGGCCAAGCCTGAGCCGGAAATCGAGACGTTCTATACATTCACATGGGCCGGGCGCGGCAATCAGCAGCGCCGCCGGGAGGGTGGGGCACAGCCGCGTGGTGATGCAAAACCCGGCGAGGGCCGTGGCAAGCCGCGTGGCGAGGGCCGTGATGGGGATCGTAAGGGTGGGCGCAAGCCGCAAAAGGGCAAGGGCAAGCCACAGCGCGACCAAGGCCCCAAAACCTATGCAGCGGCCCCCGCCAAATCGAGCAAGATCGATCCTGACAATCCCTTCGCCGCCGCGCTGATGGGGCTCAAGGGCAAGGAGTGAGCGGCGACGCCACCGATGATGCCGCGGGTAGCGCCCCCGAGGGTGGGGCGGAAAAGCTGCGTGTTGACAAGTGGTTATGGCAAGCGCGCTTCTTCAAGACCCGCGCTCTGGCCGCCAAGGTGGTGGCGGCTGGGCATGTGCGCGTGAACTCCAACCGCATCTCCAAACCCGCCAGCACCGTGCGCGCTGGTGATGTCCTGACCTTTGCTCAGGCGCGCATCATTCGCGTGATCCGCGTGGAGGCCATCGGCATACGGCGCGGCCCCGCGCCGGAGGCGCAGACGCTCTACACGGACCTCTCGCCCCCGCCTGATCCAGCCACGCCGCGCGACCCTGTTCCACATACCCCCAAATACGAGGGAAAAGGACGCCCCACAGGCCGTGACAGGCGCAAACTTGACCTCAATCACCGTGCGTCTCTTGATTGATGGTATGGCTTGATTTACCACGCCCCCAAACGCCGCATCTGAGAGACGCCCATGACCTATATCGTCACTGATAACTGCATCGCCTGCAAATACACCGACTGTGTCGAGGTGTGCCCGGTCGACTGCTTCTATGAGGGCGAGAATATGCTGGTCATCCACCCCGATGAGTGCATCGATTGCGGTGTCTGTGAGCCGGAATGCCCCGCCGATGCGATCCGCCCGGACACTGAGCCGGACATGGAGAAATGGGTCGAGTTCAACCGCAAGTATTCCGAAATGTGGCCCGTCATCATCACCAAGAAGGACGAGCTTGAGGGGGCGGTCGACCGCGATGGCGAAGAGGGAAAGTTAAAGAAGTATTTCTCCGAAACTCCTGGCGAAGGTGGCTGATCCGAACCGATCAACCTGATTCGCAGCCCTGTGCGGTTGCGCGGGCTTTGAACTTTCGCTTTGATTTACAGGCAAAACGCAACGTCTGATGCGCCCTCTCTTTCGGGGGGGGCATTTTTGTGCTATGGTGCCAAAAGAATGTAATGTGCTGCCAGATATCCATTTGCCCACGCCGCTGCTTGGGGGGATGGATTTCTTTGCGCCGATGCAATTGAGTCTATGGCGGCCTTCGGGACCTCTGGGACATGCAAAGGTGGGGTGGCCAGTGAAGGATGACACGAATGAGCAAGTCCAAGAAATCCGAGTTTCGCCCCAATGATTTCGTCGTCTACCCCGCCCATGGCGTGGGTAAAATCGTCTCCGTCGAGACGCAGGAGATTGCGGGGATCGAGCTGGAACTTTTTGTGATTTCCTTCGAGAAAGACAAGATGACCCTGCGTGTGCCAACGCACAAGGCGACTGAGATCGGGATGCGCACCTTGTCGAGCCCCGACACTGTGTCGCGCGCCATGACCACGCTCAAGGGCAAGGCCAAGGCGAAGAAGGCCATGTGGTCGCGCCGGGCGCAGGAATATGAGCAGAAGATCAACTCGGGCGATCTGATCTCGATCGCGGAGGTCGTGCGTGATTTGCACCGGACCGACGATCAGCGGGAGCAGAGCTACTCTGAGCGACAGCTTTATGAGGCCGCTCTGGAGCGTCTGACCCGCGAAGTGGCCGCCGTGAGCGGCGATGATGAGGTGCAGGCAGCCAAGCAAGTGGGCGACGTGCTTGTCTCGCGAGTCGCTGCCGCTTAAGGTGAAGTGATGGATTAAAAAAGGGGCTGTATCTCTCTGGAATACAGCCTTTTTTATGGGATAAGAATGAGGAGCGCTGTGATCTCCGCCATCTGTTGTGCGGCCCCCAAGACATCGCCTGTCTGGCCCGCGATCTTGGCCCGAGCGACAAGCGAGACGCCAAGCGCCGCGAGGCCAGCCCCTATCACGATCTTCATGGCACCCGGCCCCAAAAGCGCCAGCGCACCGATGCTTGCAAAGCCCGCCGCCGCGATCACCGCCCCCTTTGGTGCCACCCCGACCGAGGCCGAGAGGCCGCCCGCGCGCGCGTGGGGGAGTGCCCACATCAGCGCGGGCATCACGCTGCGCGACACCAGTCCCACCGCCACCATGGCCGCCAGCGCCGTGCCCGGCCCCGCCTCAAAAAGCAGCCATAAAGCGCCGCCGCGCGCCGCGAGCGACAGGACGAGGGCGATCACGCCATAGCTGCCGATCTGGCTGTCCTTCATGATCTCCAGCCGCCGCTCACGTGTCCATCCGCCCCAGAATCCGTCGGCGCAATCGGCGAGCCCGTCCTCGTGCAGCGCACCTGTCACGAGGACCTGAACCGCCAGCGCAATCAGCGCCGCCATCGCCGCAGGCAGCCCGGCCCAGAGCGCAAGCGCGCCCGCAGCGCCCCCAAGCGCGCCCACCACTGCCCCGGCAATCGGATAGGCCCATGCGGCCAAAGCACCACGTGTATGCGCACTGGGAATCGGCAGGCGCGTGAGCAATTGCAGCGCCGCCAGCACGTCGGCAGGATCGAAGCTCGTGTCGTTTTTCGCCATACTGGGCCCTTTTCTGCTGCACGCGGCAGACCCCTTTGCGATACATCACGGCAGGGGTTGGGTGCAACGGGGGCGACATGCGGATGGTTTGGCCAAATCTGGCAGAGGTGGAGGCGGCATTGGCCGCGCAAACGGGCCCGGATGCAGAGGCATGGGCCCACGCGCAGACCCGCACGCAGAGCCTGACCAAGCCGCCCGGTTCTTTGGGGCAGTTGGAGGCTCTGGCCGTTTGGTATTGCGGCTGGCGCGGAGATGCGCGGGCGGAGATGCATACGCCGCAAATCATTGTTTTTGCGGGCAACCATGGGATCACTGCGCAAGGCGTGTCGGCCTTCCCACCCGAGGTGACTGGGCAGATGGTGGGCAATTTCAACGCAGGCGGTGCGGCAATCAATCAACTGGCCAAGCTTCAGGGTGCGCGTCTGGACGTGCATGCTTTGGATCTTGAGCGTCCAACGCGGGATTTCACCAGCGGCCCTGCCATGAGCGATCCGGAGCTTCTGGCAGCGCTGAACAGCGGGGCGGAGGCGGTGTCAGCCGAGGCTGATTTGCTGGTTGTGGGCGAAATGGGGATCGGTAACACGACGAGTGCGGCCGCGATTGCGCATCTGCTCTATGGCGGTGCGGCGTGCGACTGGGTCGGACGTGGCACGGGAGTGGATGATGCGGGCCTTGCGCTGAAGGCGGATGTGGTGCGCGCGGGTGCTACGCTCCATGTGGGCGCGAAAGGTGTCGGAGTGTTGGGTGCTGTCGGGGGGCGTGAACTTGCGGCGATGGCGGGCGCGATTTTGCAGGCGAGGTTATTAAAGATTCCGGTGCTTCTGGACGGGTTCATCTGCACTGCGGCCGCCGCCTGTCTTGAAGCAGCAAAGCCTGGCGCGCTTGATCACTGCATGGCGGCGCATGTGAGTGCCGAGGGCGGGCATGCGCGCCTTTTGGAGCAGATCGGGAAAGCGCCGCTCATGGCGCTCGATATGCGGCTGGGTGAGGCCTCGGGGGGGGCGGTCGCCATCGGCCTCTTGCGCGCGGCGCTAGCGTGTCACAATGGCATGGCCACATTTGCCGAGGCGGCGGTAAGTGGTGGCTGAGCCCTTCTAGCCGTCTGATTTGTCGTGCTGGGCCGCGCTCACTTCGAGTTGTGACAAGAGCATCGTTTGTAATTCCTGTTCCAGTTCCTTTGCGCGTGCGATATAGGCAGCGTTCTCGACAGTGGGCTTTTCAGGGTCCCAAAGGGCCGCCAATTCGCGGACGGAATGGCGGTCGTGGCGGTAGAAAGTATCTTCCAGCTCGGACGCCTCAAACTCGGTCAGCCCCACGTTTTCAAGCACATAGCGCCCGGCCCGCAAGGATGCGTCGAACATCTCGCGCACGATGTCGTTGGCCCCTGCCTGAAAGAGGCGGAACACATGATTGCGGTCATGCGCGCGCGCTACGATATGCAGATCAGGCCGCTCGCGCCGCGCGAATTCGATCAGGCGGACAGAGGCATCCGGATCGTCGATGGCGACAACCAGCACCCGCGCCGCCGCAAGACCCGCCGCGTTGAGCATATCGGGGCGGGTGGGATCACCAAAGAAGCCTTTGACGCCAAAGCGGCGCATCCGCTGAATGGCTTCCAGATCATGGTCCAGCACCACAGTCTTGAACCCCGCAGAGCGCACCAGACGATTGACGATCTGCCCGAAGCGGCCAATGCCGACGACGATCACCGGGCCTTGGTCGTCCACCTCATCGAAGGCATGATCCGGCGTGGTTTCCTCCATCCTGCGTGACAGGAAGTCGTAGGAGATGAACAATAGCGGCGTGATCAGCATCGAGAGCGCGACGATCAGAAGCAGGATCTCGGACAATTCGCGCGGGATCGCATTCTGGCTGAGCGAAAAGGAGATCAACACGAAGCCGAACTCCCCCGCCTGAGCGAGGCTGAGCGTGAAGAGCCATTGTGCCCGGCCCTTGAGCCCGAAGATCCGCCCCAAGCCATAAAGAATACCGCCCTTGAGCAGCATCATGGATAGGGTGAGGGCGAGGATCATCAAGGGCGCGGTGAAGAGGATATCAAAATTGATGCCCGCGCCCACGGTGATGAAGAAAAGCCCGAGCAGAAGGCCCTTGAAGGGGGCAATGTCCGATTCAAGCTCGTGGCGGAATTCGCTGTTGGCCAGCACAACTCCCGCAAGGAATGCGCCGAGGGCCGGGGATTGGCTGACCAGATACATCACGAAAGAGATGGCCACGACAATCAGCAGCGCCAGCGCCGTATACATTTCACGCAGGCGGGCGGCGTGGATATAGCGAAAGACGGGCCGGGTCAGGTAGATGCCCGTGAGGATGATCGCGGCCACAGCGCCTAGGGTAACCAGAGTGACGGCCCAGCCGGGCAGGCCCGCCACGAGCGAATAGCTTGCTGCATAATGCGCGCCGCCATGGGCTGCGTCGGTGCTCCGCTCAAGCGCGCCGGACAGCACTTCCTCGGGGCTTTTGGGTAGGGCCAGAAGCGGCAGGAGGGCGAGCATCGGGATAACGGCGATATCCTGGGTGAGCAGCACGGAAAAGGCCGAGCGTCCTCCCTTGGTCTGCATCAGCCCCTTTTCCGATAGGGTTTGCAGCACGATCGCAGTGGATGAGAGCGCCATGACAAGACCGATGGCCAGTGCCACGCTCCAGACCTGTCCCAGCGCCATTGCAGCCCCCATAACCGCCAGCGTGGTCAGCCCGATCTGAAGCCCACCAAGGCCCAGAAGCCTGTGGCGCATGTCCCAAAGGGCGCGTGGTTCAAGCTCCAGCCCGATGATGAAA
>CALGEH010000211.1 GCA_937881735.1 uncultured Shimia sp. | reverse complement strand
TCAACGTCAACAACTGAAAGGAGGTGATCCAGTGTCTATAGAGGTATTGGAGAGAGGTGTCGGAACAGTTTGGGGAGCGACCATCTAGGGCAGACCGTAGATGTGACAGCATCCAGATTGGCGCGTGTCTAACCGACCCCGCCTCCGCAATCTTCTAGAGGGCCGTCCCTGATCAGGGCGGCCCTTTTGATGTTCTGGGCCCCCGCTCAGCCGCCGTTGTCTTGTGTCGGCGGGGTGTCGGTGCGAAAAAGGCGCTTATGCTCAAGATAAATGACAAAATCAGCATCGAGGATTGGGAACTGACGGAGCAATTCGTCCGCGCCAGCGGTCCGGGAGGTCAGAATGTCAACAAAGTCGCCAGCGCGGTCGAGCTGCGTTTTGAGGCGGAGCGGTCTCCGGCCCTCTCGGATGCGGTGAAGCGGCGGCTGAAGCGGTTGGCCGGGCGGCGCTGGACCAAGGAGGGCGCATTGATCATTCAATGCGACGAGACCCGCCACCAGGCCCGTAACCGCGACATCGCGCGTGAACGTCTGGCCGAGCTCATTCGCAAGGCGCTTGAGGTGCCCAAGCGGCGGGTGGCGACGCGCCCCACGCTGGGCTCGAAGAAACGGCGGCTGAAGGCGAAGAAGGTGCGCGGTGAGGTGAAGGCGCTGCGCGGCAGTGTGACGCCGAAAGAGGAGTGAGGCCGGACGCGGAGCAAAGACCGAAGGCCGCCGCGCCATCGCCAGACCGTGCTAAAAATGTTGGATAGGCTTGGCAGGCATAAAGTGCCCCAATGCCCTGTCGGAGCGCCACCCTGCGGTCTGGCGATGGCGCGCCTCCTCACCACGGCCAATTCTTGGTGGCCTCCCCACCCGTTCCTATATAGACCCGAAGGCGCATAGAGCGCGGAGGCAAAACATGGCGAACCATTTGTATCAGGGCGATCTTCCCGACGGGCTGGACCTTGGCCCGGTCGTGGCGATTGATTGCGAGACGATGGGCCTGCATCCGCACCGTGACAGGCTGTGCGTGATTCAGATGTCGGGTGGGGATGGCGACGCGCATCTGGTGCAGGTGGCCAAAGGGCAGACCGAGGCGCCGAACCTCTGCGCGATGCTGACCAACGTGGATGTGCTCAAGCTCTTTCACTTTGGCCGGTTCGACATTGCCGCGATGCAAAACGCCTTTGGTGCGGTCACGGCGCCGGTGTATTGCACCAAGATTGCGAGCAAGCTCATTCGCACCTACACCGACCGCCATGGCCTGAAATACCTGCTTCAGGAGCTTCTGAGCGTGGATATCTCCAAACAGCAGCAAAGCTCGGACTGGGGGGCGCCCAAGTTGAGCAAGGCTCAGATAGACTATGCCGCCTCGGACGTGCTGTACCTGCACCGCCTGCGCGAGGAGTTGAACACGCGCCTCATCCGCGAGGGGCGGATGGAGATGGCACAGGCCTGCTTTGATTTCCTGCCGATGCGCGCCGGCCTCGATCTGGCGGGTTGGCCGGATCAAGATATTTTCTCCCATTAGATGGTGCTGGGCGAGAACTTCCACTCGCGCTTTGTCGCTTGGGCCAAGATCATTCTGCCGATCTTGTCGCTGGGTCTTTTGTCGACGCTTTTTTTGCTCTCGCGGACGGTGGATGTGTCCGGCACGATCCCTTACAGCACGATCGATCTGGAGCAACGCGCACAGGACCAAGGGGTGACCAACCCGCGCTTTGCCGGGGTGGCCACGGGAGGTGAGGAGGTCAGCTTTATCGCGGATACGGTGCGACCTGACCCCGGAAACCCCGAGAGAATGCTGGCCAATCAAGTGCGTGCGCAGGTCAATCTGCTGGGCGGCACGGTGATGAATATCGAAGCTGACAATGGCGAGAGCGATCAGCTTGCCCTCACCGCGCAATTGACTGGCGATGTGCGAATCCTGCTGACCACTGGCTATGATATCCGGACCGAGCGGTTGGATGCGCAGTTCGATACGGTCTATGCCGAAAGCCCCGGCCCGGTGACGGCGACCGGCCCGCCCGGTGACCTGCAAGCGGGCCGGATGGTGCTCACAACCAACAGCGAGGCGGGGGATGCCAATTTGCTGTTCACGGATGGGGTCAAACTGATATACCTCCCGCAAGAGACAAAGGACTGACCCAAGTGGCTCGTTACATTTACATGCTCGCGCTTATGGCGTTCGCCGGGATGGCGCAGGCGCAAGGGACACAGGTCGCCTTTGGCACCGTCGCCCAAGACAGCAGCCTGCCGGTTGAGGTCACCTCGGACAATCTCAACGTGAATCAAAACGATGGCACAGCGATTTTCACCGGGAATGTGGTGATTGGGCAGGGCGAGATGCGCCTCGCGGCGCCACGGGTGCTGGTCGTTTATCTTGAGGATCAGTCCGGGATCGAGCGGCTTCAGGCCACGGGCGGCGTGACATTGGTGAGCGGGCCGGACGCGGCGGAAGCGGCGCAGGCCAATTACAACGTGCAGACCGGCATGATCGAGATGCAAGGCGATGTTCTGCTGGTGCAGGGGACGAGCGCGATCACCGCGGACAAGATGTATGTCGATACCGCCGCAGGGACCGCCCGGATGAACGGGCGGGTCAAGACCGTGCTGCGATCTGAGGCGCAAGAATGAGTAAACCGCAGCTTCATGTCGCGTCTGAGGGGACTGGTCTGACGGTTAGCAATCTGCGCAAAAGCTATAAAAAGCGCGTGGTGATCCGGGACGTGTCTTTGCAACTTCGCCAAGGCGAGGTCGCGGCGCTCTTGGGCCCCAACGGCTCGGGCAAGACGACGACTTTTTATTCCATCGCCGGGCTGATCTATCCCGAGGGTGGGCGCGTTGAGATTGAAGGGCGGGATGTCACACACCTGCCGATGTATCGCCGGGCCAAGCTGGGGATCGGGTATCTGCCGCAGGAGATGTCGATTTTTCGTGGGCTGTCGGTTGAGGACAACATCATGGCGATCCTCGATATCGCCATCAGTGATGGGCACAAGCGGCGAGAGCGGCTCGAAGAACTGCTTTCTGATTTCTCGGTCGAGCATTTGCGCCGTGCGCCCGCGCTGGCCTTGTCGGGCGGTGAGCGGCGGCGGGTCGAGATTGCGCGTTGTTTGGCGGCGAACCCGAAATACCTGCTGCTGGATGAGCCCTTTGCGGGGGTTGACCCGATCAGCGTGGGCGACATTCGCCATCTGGTTGCTGACCTCAAGAAACGCGGCATCGGTGTGTTGATCACAGACCATAACGTTCGGGAAACATTGGAGATTGTGGACCGTGCCTATATCTTGCATGACGGCAAGGTCCTGATGTCCGGCACGCCCGGCGAAGTGGTCGAGAACGAGAATGTCCGACGTGTTTATCTTGGCGAGAATTTCCGTATTTCTTAACGGCCTTTTGGCAGAATTTGGCCCTCTACGCTGCAATGCTCATTGACAAGAGGCGGCATTAGCGCGTCAATCAACCTATGGACGACATAAGTTTTGAGCTTGCCCCGCCGCGCCTCAAACATGATTGGGCGGACCGCGCACAGCCTGAACCTGAGCCATTTTCCCGCAAGTGGATTTGAGCCGGACCCACACCACCCGTGTCCCCCGGCATGCCCGCCTGCGACAACATGAAGGAGAGACCATGCGCTATCAAATTTCCGGCAAGCAGATTGATATTGGTGAGGCGCTTCAGACCCATGTGAAGACTGAACTTGGCGAGGCAGTCGAAAAATATGCCAAGCGGCCGACTGACGCGACCGTGGTTTTCTCCAAAAGCGCTAGCGAATTCACCTGTGAGAGTGTGGTGCACCTGTCCACTGGCCTCACCGTGCAAGCCAAGGGAAAGGCACATGAAATCTATGCCGCGTTTGACGCCAGCCTTGAGAAGATGGACAAACAGTTGCGCCGTTACAAACGCCGCCTGAAGGATCACCATAAAGACCGCGCGCACCCGGTTGAACTTTCCGGGGGGGCCTCGTATATCCTCGCTTCTGAAAGCGAGAGTTCAGAATCGGAACCCGAAAGCCTTCAGCCCATCATCGTCGCCGAAATGGAGGCGAAAATTCAGGCTCTCTCCGTCGGGGAGGCCGTGATGCAGATGGAGCTTGCAGGCGCGCCGGTGCTGGTCTTTCGGAACGAGGCAAAAGATGGGCTGAACGTTGTATATCGCCGCGACGACGGCAATATAGGATGGATTGACCCGTAAACACTGAGGTTTGAGGGCGCAACGTCGCCGCTCATGATCGGTCGGAGCAACGAATGGACATTTCCATGATCCTCAAACCCGAGGCTGTGCGCGTCGTGTCTTCTGCATCGAGCAAAAAGCGCTTGATGCATGAGTTGGGCGATGTTTCCGAGGCCGTCTATGGCCTCACGGCGGCGCGGGCGGTCGAGGCCCTGCTGGAGCGTGAGGCGCTTGGGCCGACGGGTGTCGGCAATGGTGTTGCTCTGCCCCATGCTCGGCTCGACGGGCTGGCTGAGGTTGTGGGCGTGCTGATCTTGCTGGAGCGCCCCATCGACTTTGACGCGGTTGATAGGCAACCTGTGGATCTGGCCTTTGCTCTGTTCGCGCCTTTGGAAGCGGGTGTCGAGCACCTCAAGGCGCTCGCGGTCGTGTCGCGCACTCTCAGGGATGCCGATCTGTGTGCCAAGCTGCGTGCAAACCCCGATGCCGGGACAATCTATACGATCCTGACCGAGGCACAGCGCTCCATCGCGGCCTGAGGCCTGAGGGAAGCGCGATTGTCAGACTGCGGGCTGGCGATGTTCGCGCGGCTGCCTGCGGCCTTTGATCCGGGCAGAGGTTTCAGGCTTTCCACGCTCCAAACCCGAAGGCCTCGTAATCGCGCTGGTAAATGTCAGCGGCCAGCGCTTCCAACGTCTCGTCATAGATATCGGCTAGCGCAAAAGGCGCATCCTCGGGTGCGGTCTCAATGGGCGTGGCGCCGGGGTATCCCGCCTGTTTGGCGAGCGCACCCAGTTGCAGCTGCATCTCGTCCTCGCGGATGATCAGGTCGGGGAGACAGACCTGCGCCATCCCTTGAAGGATGGCTGATTGGGTGGCCCAGTTTGCATCCACCCGCACCGAGGTCTGACCGCGCAGGTTGGCCTTCAGGAACTGCAAAAACGCGGTAAAGGCGGTGTGATGAGCGCGCCGGTCATAGGTTTCATCCGGGCCAGCGCCGGGTATGGGCAGCTTGTGAAAATTGCGCAAGATGCGGCGGATCTCGCCCAGACAGCCTGGACCACGGCTGAGGATGCGGGTGCAAAAGGCGGTGTGCGCGCGCCCCAGCGGATGGCGCAGAACAGTAAAGCTGCGATGGCCCGGCGTGCTGCGCTGCCATTGGCGCAAAAGCTTCTGGTTCAGCTTGGTATAGAGCGCATCGGGCGTGGTCCCGTCGAGGGCCGCGAGCCATCTGCGCACCTCCTCCTCGGGGCCCGAGCGGATGGGCATGAAGAGAAGTGGTGCCTTGAACCCCGCGACATGGGCGGGCACAGCGGCCCCTCGGCGTGGCTCGAAATTGGGCGTGCGGGTGAGGTTGAACCGGTCGATCCCGGCCAGCGCCTCGGTCATTTCGTCGAAATTGGCGACCTTGTCCTCTAGCGTTTGGGGGTTCTGGATTTTCAGCTTGTCGTCCAGCGCCTCCAGCCGCTCTTCGCTGCCCAGAAACCGCGCAAGGCCGTTCATCACATCAAGATCGTTAAGATCCTCGTAATCCACATAGAACGCCGTTTGCCCGGTTTTCTGGAGCATGTTCATCAAGAACACCTGAAAGGTCTGCAGCCGCGCGATGTGATCTTCAAATTCGGCAGCATCAAAGCGCGCCTTTGCATCCTTGCGCCGCTTCACGTTGGTCAGTTTCCATTGCCCGGTTTCCTTGGCGATTTTCCAACTGACATAGCTTTCGGCGGGATTGCGGGTGAGGATGATCTTGGCGCAGCGTGGATCAATGATGGAAATCTCAAGCGCGCGCAGGTCGTGGTCGTGGAAAAAGCGAAAGCCGCCCAGGCCGGCGCTTTGGGTCTTGATCGTGTCGATCAGGCGGGCGGGATCGCCCTCGCGCATGGCCTGTGTGATGCCGAGGATTTCGGTCTTTTTCGGATAGCCGATAAAGGCGGGGTTGAAGGCCTCGCCGTGGCACTCGAAGCTTTCAAAGGCGTTCAGGTTCGCCTCCAGCAGGTTGGAGCCTGTGCGCATTTCGGCAAAGACGACGAAGTAATCGAACTGGGGCATCAGGTTTTACCGGACAAGATAGGGTTTGCGCGAGGTCGTCTGGGCCTCGTGCGGCTCATGTGCCACTGGGAAGTTGCCCATGAGGTAGGGGTGCATCCCCTGATTTTTCAGGTTTTGCAGGAATTGGCCAAAGCCGGTCAGATCAGCCATTTTTGGCACTTCGCTCAGGCCGCGTGTGTTCTGCATTGGGCCGATTTCGTCGATGATAGTCTGCAATGGCTCCATCGGGGCCTCGATAAATTCGGCCATGGTCCAGATGCGCACGCGCGCCTTGGTCCAGGACGAACGGAGGATCTCCAAGTGTTTGCTCTCGATCTGTTGCAGGCGGGCGGCCTCGCGGCGGATATCGCAGAAATTCTGGTTGGATTTGAAAAGTGGAACCGCCCATGCGCCCGAGATGACAGAGATCTGCGCGTTGGGGTCCTTGGCGATGTCCCAGTTGATTTTCTGATTATCTGCGGGGCTGAATTGAAAACACTGCCGCTCCCCGCGCGTGTTCCAGATGAGCGAGGCAAGGAAGGCGCGCGGGTTGTAATCTCGCAAAGCCGCGCTGTCCGACAGTGCGCCGTTCATCACCGTCTGCCCGTCTGAGAATTCGGCCCGTTCCGGCGCGAAAAGATGGCCATGGACCCGGGTGCCGGTGGCGCGGGCGAGCCATGGCTCAAAATTCTCGAAAAGCGCGGAGAAGCCTTGAAAAACGGAATACTGTGCTGAGGTAAGCCCGTTTTCACGCGTCTCGACCGGAAAGCGGCTCTGCATATAGAGGCCGGTGCGGCCCCGCGTGCGCCGCTCCACCGCTTTGGTGAAGATACGGTCGATCTTGCCGGGGTTCGGCTCGGTCTTTTTCATCGCATGGGCCGAATCTGTCAGGAACGCATCGTAAAGCTTGTGCGCATGGGGCCAGATTTTGCGCGCAACGAAGCAATCGGAACGACGCAGCAATTGCAGGTGATCATCGTAGAAAATATGCGGCTTGCCCTGATAATCGAACTTGCTCAGCGTCAGAGAGCGGCTTTCGATATTGCGCGAATACTGTCGCGCGAGGGTTTGAAAATAGCTTTCATCCGGAATCCAGACCTGCCGGAAATAGGCGTCATAGATTGCGCGCTCAGGGTCGGTCAGGATGGCCGAAAGGGTCTGGCGTGTGAGGCACCACCATTGGCTGCCCATATGTGGGACAATGCCGTTCGGGATTCGGCGTTTGAGGCCAAAGGCGCGTTGCAGAGCCACGTATTTATCAAACAAAAACCGGTTCTTGCGCCACGAGAAGGGAAATCGCAGCGTAAAGCGTTCTTCGTCCAGCCCACCCACGGTCCAAGGGACATCGGCTGTCGTGGCGCTTTCGATGAAATCTGTGTGCGGACGCTGGGCCAGGTAATCGATCAGCTCCGTCACCGGGCGCAGCGGCAAACAAGAGCCCGAGGCGAGGTAGACGTGGCGCACATCGGGGAAATCATCCAGCATGGTCTGCGCCGCCGATTGTGAGGCCGAGACCAGCCCCCAAGTGCCCCATTCACAGCGGTGCCGTTTGGAAAAGCGCACATCCGGCAGATCGGCCAGCGCTTCGCGGAAGGCTTTGTAGGTTTTGGCGGGGATGGACAGATCGGCATGGATCACTAAAGGACAGCCCGCAGCAGCCTAGTGCCGCGCCACCTGTTCGGCGCGACCAAGGGCCGTGTGGACCAGCATGACGATGCCGACACTCACTTGCGTTTTGCCTGCCTGCTCATGCCCAGTTCCCTTTGGACATAAGCCCTAGGATTTCCAGCTGGAGCCAGTTTATATACTTTTCCGACCATTTGCACCAAAGCTCTGGCGTCTTTTCAAGGTTTTCCACGTAGGCTTTGTATTCCAAAGAGGCGCGGTAGTGCTGCTGGCGGCCCATCTCCTCTTCGGCTTTAGTGGTAAATGTGTCGAGGAATTTGGCGTGCAGAAGGACGCCGCTCGCCGCCTCTCCGCCCCATTCGTCATAGACAAGATTCAGGCCGCGCGGCAGCAGCATATGGGTGGAGCTGACATAAGCGTAGCGGCGGTTCCATTTCACCAGCGGAATCTTGTTGAGTGCCGGGGCCTTTTTCGGTGCGTCGGGGAAGAAAACGCGGGCGCGTGGTCCCCCTTGAATCCACAGATTGCCGAATTTGCGGTTCTTTTCGATCATGTAATTGCCGGGATCGAACCATGAGGCGATCTCGATCGGGTCCTGCCCCCGGCGGTAAGGCACCGCATCGAGCCGCCCCTTGGGATACATATCCAGAAGCATCGCGCCAAAGCTGCGCACGTTTGAGCCATCCAGCCAGTCAGTGAGGGCGCGAATGGGCCGTGTGTCGCAGAACGGATAGACGAAAAGCTCATCGGGATCGACGGTCAGCGTCCAATGGCCATGGGCGTATTGCCCTTGAAGCCAGTTCAGCCAATCCACGCCAAAGCGCGAGCGTTTGTAGCTGCCCGAGGTGTGCCAGAGCGAGACATCAGGCTGATCTGCGAGGTAATCGCCGCTGCCATCCGTGCTGTCATTGTCCACGATCAGGAAATGATCAACGCCCATGTCGCGGTAATATTTGAGGAAATAGGGCAGGCGGATATGCTCATCCCGCAAGGTACAGAACAAGAGCACATCGCCCGGCTTTATCGCGGCGGTGCGATCGACCACTGGCGAGAGGCCGAAATGCTTGCGCCACGCGCGCATCTTGGCCCATTTGCGCCGCCACCGCATGCGGTATGATTGCCAGAATTTCACGCGCGCCGCCCTTTGGTTATGCCGCATATCGGGGAATATAGCGCGGCAGGCTTAAGGGAGTATTGCCGCTGCTCATGATCCGCGCTTGCGGGTTTGCGGCACGATAAAGCCTTGTCAGGCTTGGGTAAACGTCTTTTCATCCTCACAGCCACGTCCCCCGGCTCATCAGGCCTAGCGCTTCGAGCTGCCGCCACCCGGTGAACTTGGTGGAGGTGGGACACCACAGGACCGGGTCTTCGGTCAGCTGATCGTAATAGGCCTCGTAGAGGGCGGAGTTGGCGAAGTGTTCGCCGCGTTGTTTTTCCTCTGCTGACTTCTCGGTGATGGTGTGCAGGAATTTGGTGTGCAGAAGCACGCCAAACGCCGCTTCACCCCCTGCGGCGTCATAGGTGTGGTTGAGCCGCCGGGGCAGGGCGGAGTGCGTGGAGCTG
>CALGEH010000210.1 GCA_937881735.1 uncultured Shimia sp. | reverse complement strand
TGGGGCGGGTGTAGGGCTTGTCAGCGTTTGCGATGTAGCTCTGGGCGCAGAAGGCGTGGAAATGGCGCTCACCGAGACACGGCTTGGCCTGATACCGGCCACGATCTGTCATTACGTCGCCGGGCGGATGGGCGAGGGGCGCGCGCGCCGGGTTTTTATGTCGGGCCGGCGGTTTGTGGCGTCCGAGGCGGTCGATCTGGGCCTTTTGGCGCGCGTGGTGCCGGAGCCTGTGCTGGACCGCGCGGTGGAGGAAGAGGTCGCGCCCTATCTGGCCTGCGCGCCCGGCGCTGTGGCCGAGGCCAAGGCGCTTTTGCGGCGGTTCGGCCCGGTGATTGATGCCGAAGCGATTGAGGCCTCGGTTGAGGCGCTGGCCGCATGCTGGGAGGGGCCCGAGGCACGCGAGGGGATCACGGCTTTTTTCGAGCGGCGTGCGCCAAGCTGGACTGAGGGGGCCTGATCTGGTGCATTTTGCCAACCTGTGGGGAGATCACTGCGCCTGACCGGGTTCAAATAGGCCTTGCGCGGCGCAGTCTCCGTCATCGCGGATGCGGGTCGGATTGCTCTGGTTTTTCCGTTGTATGACGCAGTGCAAAAGGGGGCAAATCGGCCTTCGCGCGGTTGACCCTGCCATAGGGCAGAGATAGATGTAGGGCAGTCAACTTTGCCACTTGACCGCGCGGGGCTGCCCCTGCCGCAGATTAAGGAGCCACTCTTGGAAGAGATGTTGAGGGAATACCTCCCGATTCTCGTGTTTCTGGCCATTGCCATTGGGCTTGGTCTTGTTCTCATTCTGGCCGCCGTGATTATCGCGGTGCGCAGCCCGGACCCCGAAAAGGTCAGCGCCTATGAATGCGGGTTCAACGCATTCGATGACGCGCGGATGAAGTTTGACGTGAGGTTCTACCTCGTGGCGATCCTTTTCATCATTTTCGATCTGGAGATTGCGATGCTCTTCCCGTGGGCTGTGGCGTTTCAGGACATTTCCATGACGGCGTTTTGGTCGATGATGGTGTTTCTGGGCGTTCTGACCATCGGGTTCGCCTATGAATGGAAGAAGGGGGCGCTCGAATGGGAGTAGCTGTTGGCGCCAATCATGCGGGGGCGGACCGGGAGGTCGCCACGCAGGACCTCAATGCCGAGCTTCAGGACAAGGGGTTCTTGCTGACCTCGTCCGAGGATATCATCAATTGGGCGCGCACAGGCTCGCTGCACTGGATGACCTTCGGCCTTGCCTGTTGCGCGGTCGAGATGATGCACACCGCGATGCCGCGCTATGATGTGGAGCGTTTCGGCTTTGCGCCGCGCGCGAGCCCGCGCCAATCCGACGTGATGATCGTGGCAGGCACGCTGACCAACAAAATGGCGCCCGCTTTGCGCAAGGTCTACGACCAGATGCCCGAGCCGCGCTATGTCATCTCCATGGGCTCTTGCGCCAATGGCGGCGGCTATTACCACTACAGCTATTCCGTGGTGCGCGGATGCGACCGGATCGTGCCGGTCGATATCTACGTGCCCGGCTGCCCACCCACCGCCGAGGCGCTGGTTTACGGCATATTGCAGCTGCAACGCAAAATCCGCCGCACGGGTACTTTGGTCCGCTAGGGCCCGGCGGCGAGGGGGATTACGAGATGAGTGATGCGCTAAACGAGCTGGGCACACATATTGAGCTCAAGCGCGAGGATTGCGTTCTGGGCTGGGCCGTGGCGCATGGCGAGTTGACGATTGACGTGGCGCTGTCCAACATTTGCGGGCTTGTTGAGTTTCTCAAGACCGACCGCAGCTGTCAGTTCTCGACCCTCGTGGATATTACGGCGGTGGATTATCCCGAGCGCGCCAAGCGGTTCGAGGTGATCTACCACTTCCTCAGCATGTATCAAAACCACCGCATCCGCCTGCGCACCTTCGTGCGGGAGGAGGATATGGTGCCCTCGATCACATCCCAGCACCCCTCGGCCAACTGGTTTGAGCGTGAGGTGTTCGACATGTTCGGCATCCTCTTCGCGGGCCATCCTGACCTGCGCCGCATCCTCACCGATTACGGCTTTCGCGGCTATCCGCTGCGCAAGGATTTCCCGACCACGGGCTATACGGAAGTGCGCTATGACGAGGCGCAAAAGCGCGTGATCTATGAGCCTGTGAGCCTCGTGCAGGAATACCGGCAGTTTGATTTCATGAGCCCTTGGGAGGGTGCGGAATACATCCTGCCTGGTGATGAGAAGAAAGAGGAGGCCGCGAAGTGAACGGATGGATTGTGCTGTTTTGGCTTGCCGCTCTTGGCCCTTTTGCCCTCTTTATCCGCGGCGTGAGGCAGAAACTTTTTGGCAGCGGTAAGATGCTGGGAGGTGCGAGATGATGGACGGCGACATTCGCAACAACACCTATGATGACGGATCGCGCGACTATGTGACGGGCGAGCAGAAGATCCGCAATTTCAACATCAACTTCGGCCCGCAGCACCCTGCCGCGCATGGGGTGTTGCGGCTTGTGCTTGAGCTTGACGGCGAGATCGTGGAGCGGTGCGATCCGCATATCGGCCTTCTGCACCGCGGCACCGAAAAGCTGATGGAGAGCCGCACTTATCTGCAAAACCTGCCCTATTTCGACCGTCTGGATTATGTGGCCCCGATGAACCAAGAGCACGCGTGGTGCTTGGCTATCGAGAAGCTGACTGGCGTGGAGGTGCCGCGCCGGGCCTCGCTCATCCGGGTGCTTTATTCCGAGATTGGCCGCATCCTGAGCCATCTGCTCAACGTCACCACACAGGCGATGGATGTGGGCGCGCTGACCCCGCCGCTCTGGGGCTTTGAGGAGCGCGAAAAGCTGATGGTCTTCTACGAACGGGCCTGTGGCGCGCGGCTCCATGCGGCCTATTTCCGCCCCGGCGGTGTTCATCAGGACCTGCCCGAGGATCTGATCGACGATATCGAGACATGGGCCAAGGAATTCCCCGTGGTTCTGGGCGATATCGACGGGCTTTTGACCGAGAACCGGATCTTCAAGCAGCGCAACGCCGATATCGGCGTGGTGTCCGAGCAAGACGCGCTCGATTGGGGGTTTTCGGGCGTGATGGTGCGTGGCAGCGGCATGGCGTGGGACCTGCGCCGGGCGCAACCCTATGAATGCTATGATGAATTTTACTTCCAAATCCCCATCGGCAAGAACGGTGATTGCTATGATCGCTACCTCTGCCGGATGGAGGAGATGCGCCAATCCATCTCGATCATCCATCAGGCGATTGAGAAACTGCGCGCGCCCGAGGGCAAAGGCGACGTGCTTGCGCGTGGCAAGATCACACCGCCCAGCCGGGGGGATATGAAAACCTCGATGGAGGCGCTGATCCATCACTTCAAACTCTACACCGAAGGATTCCACGTGCCTGCGGGCGAGATTTACGCGGCCGTGGAGGCACCCAAGGGTGAGTTCGGCGTGTTTTTGGTCTCGGACGGGTCAAACAAGCCCTACCGCGCCAAAATCCGGGCGCCGGGATATCTCCATTTGCAGGCGATGGACTACATCGCAAGCGGCCATCAGTTGGCCGATGTGGCGGCCATTATCGGCACGATGGATGTGGTGTTCGGAGAGATCGACAGATGAAAGGCGCGCGCGCCATATCTTTTGTCATCGCGGCAAGCATAGGGATGCCTGCATTGGCGGTGGATGCCAGCACGCCAAATGCGGCGCGCATTGAGGCGGCGCGCGACGCGCTGCGGGCGCAGACCTGTGTAATGACCGATGCTGAGACGGACCTCGCCGCGGCGGGCTTTGGCGATGCGAGCGAGCGTGCGGCGGTGATCGACGCGCTTGTCGGGGCCAATGAGGCCGTGCGGGCGGGTACTGGTCTGATGCTGCGCAGTCAGGTCTGTCAGGGCGGGCCGGAGCCTACGCGCCACGACCGCTTTCTGGCCGCGATTGCCAGTGACGGCACCTGCGCGCGCAGCACCGAGGGGCTGCCTCTCGTGATGGGCGCATATGGTGTGAACCCTGAAGATGCGGCCCTTCTGACCGATGAGATGTTGCGCCACAATGAGCTTAGCGTAAGCGCGGACCGGATTGAGGTCACGGCAGAGTTTTGCGACCGCGCGACGGCGCTGGCTGCCACGATCATCCCCGAGACGCGGGCCGGGTTCATAGCCTTCATGGCGGGCAATGAATGCCGCGTGGGCGTGCGTGACAAGGACCTTCTGGTGAGCCAGGCGGGCCTTGATCCCGCGCGCACCGATGTGGTGATCGAAGCCCTCGTGAGCGAGGGCGAAGTGATCTATTACGGCTATGAGAAAACGCTGATCCTCGTATGGGGGCCGTGCAGTTGAGCGCCGCCGCCCTGCGCATCGGCGCGATGATGATTTCAGGTGCGGGCAAGATCCGCGCCGCGACATAGGAGAGAGCGCTTCATGCTTCGTCGCCTCTATCACGAGCAACCCGAAACCTTCGCCTTCACGCCCGCCAATAAGGCATGGGCTGAGGGGCAGATCGCGAAATATCCCGAGGGTCGTCAGGCCAGCGCGATCATCCCGCTTTTGTGGCGCGCGCAGGAGCAGGAGGGCTGGCTGACCCGCCCGGCGATCGAGGGTGTCTCGGAGATGCTTGGCATGGCCTATATCCGGGGTCTGGAAGTGGCATCATTCTACTTCATGTTTCAGCTGCAACCGGTTGGATCAAATGCGCATATTCAGGTTTGCGGTACGACGTCCTGCATGATCTGCGGGGCCGAGGATCTGGTCGCGGTGTGCCGGGAAAAGATTGCGCCCAAGCCCCATGAGCTGAGCGCCGATGGCAAGTTCAGCTGGGAAGAGGTCGAATGCCTTGGGGCCTGCGCCAACGCTCCAATGGCGCAGATCGGCAAGGACTACTATGAAGACCTGACCGCCGCGCGGATGGGTGAAATCATCGACGAATTGGCGGCGGGCAAGATCCCCGTGCCCGGCCCGCAAAACGGGCGTTTCGCCGCCGAGCCGATCACGGGGCTGACCAGCCTCAAGGAATTTGACAGCGGGCATGCGAAGTATAACGCCAGTGCGCAGGCGGCGGCCGATCTGGGCGATACGGTCAAACGGATCGACGGCAGCGAAGTGCCGCTTTTGACGCCGTGGATTACCCATGGCGCGATGCACAAGCCGGCGGAGTCCACGGTCAAGCTGCGCGCCAAACCTATGGCTGTTGGCGAGGCGCGTCTCTCGGATGCGGATGCGGCCAAGGGGGCGGCGGCGAAATCCAAGGCCAAGCCCAAGGATGTGGAGCAGGCCGAGACTCCAGCCGCCACAAAGCCCGTGGCGAAAGCGGAGGGGCCCGGCAAGAAACCCCGCGTGATGAAAGCGCCGCGCAAGGGCGGGGCGGATGATCTGAAAATGATCAAGGGCGTAGGACCAAAGCTGGAAAAGCTGATCAATTCAATGGGCTTTTACCACTTTGACCAGATTTCAAAATGGTCCGGCGACGAGATTGCCTGGGTCGATCAGAACCTCGAAGGATTCAAGGGCCGAGTCACCCGTGACGATTGGGTGGCACAGGCCGAGATTTTGGCAAGCGGGGGCGAGACCGAGTTCGCCAAGCACGCAAAGAAGGGGGGCGTGTACGAATGAAAACAATAATGGCGCGCCCGGGTGAAGGATAGGGAGACACCCCATGAGTGATATGAATGACGGATTTAAATGCCAGATTGGTTGCTGGGCTATGGCCGCCGGTGTGGGCCTTCTGGCCTGTGTTATGATGTGGGCCGTGGGCGATCAGCGCCCTGTGGCGGCGATCGGAGTGGGCGCGGTTGCGTTCGCTGTGGCTGGGCTGCTTTTTTCGGTGATCTTTTGCAGTGCGAGCCGGGGCCCGGCCGCGACGACCGCGGCTACGGGCGCGAGTGCTGCACCTGCCGCAGCGGCCCCCGCAGCCGCGGTGACGACCCCTGCGGCCACCGCAGCTCCAAAAGCGGCGGCAGCGAAACCAGCAGCGCCAAAAACTGCAAAAGCCGAAAAAGCCAAGCCGGCCCCCAAAGCCGCCAAGCCCAAAGCCACTCCGGCCAAAGCTGAGCCTGCACCGTCAGCGGATGGCAAGCGGCCCAAAGCGCTGAAAGCGGCGCGGGGCGGCAAGGCGGATAACCTCAAGGAGATCAAAGGGATCGGCCCGAATCTTGAGACGCTGTGCAACACTCTCGGGTTTTACCATTTCGATCAGATCGCCGGATGGAGTGCAGATGAGATCGCCTGGGTCGATCAGAACCTTGAAGGCTTCAAGGGCCGTGTGAGCCGCGATCAATGGGTGCGGCAAGCCAAGGTCCTTGCGGCGGGAGGAGAAACGGAGTTCTCCAAACGCGTTGAGGGCGGCGACGTTTACTAAGCGCCTCTTCAGGCGCGAAAAAAGGATTGGGTGAGCCACGTGGCAAAGACGGATGCAAACAAGACCGGGCGGCGGGCCTCGCTCGTTATCGCGGGCACGGGGGTCCTTTGGGTCGTCGGTCTGCTTGTGGGCAAGGCGCTCGGGTTGGAGACGCGGTTTTTGGCGCTGATCGACCTTATGGCGCTGGCCGGGTTCGTCTGGGCCTTGTGGCTCATCTATCAGACATGGCGCGCGCGCCAGAACAATCAGGGGCATTGATGCGATGCTGAAAGACCAAGACCGGATTTTCACGAACCTCTACGGGATGCATGATCGCAGTCTGAAGGGCGCGCAGGCGCGTGGCCATTGGGACGGGACTGCGAAAATCCTGCAAAACGGGCGGGATTGGATCGTGGATCAGATGAAGGCGTCTGGTCTGCGCGGGCGGGGTGGCGCTGGCTTTCCCACGGGCCTCAAATGGTCCTTCATGCCCAAGGAAAGTGATGGTCGGCCCAGCTATCTGGTGGTCAACGCCGACGAGTCGGAGCCGGGCACCTGCAAGGACCGCGAGATCATGCGGCACGACCCCCACACGCTGATCGAAGGCTGCCTGATTGCCAGTTTCGCGATGCAGGCACATGCCTGCTATATCTATATCCGGGGTGAGTATATCCGCGAGAAAGAAGCGCTTCAGCACGCGATTGACGAGGCCTATGAGGCCGGTCTCGTGGGCCGTAATGCCTGCAAATCCGGGTGGGATTTCGATATCTATCTGGTGCATGGCGCGGGGGCCTATATCTGCGGCGAGGAAACGGCACTTCTGGAGTCCCTTGAGGGCAAGAAGGGTATGCCGCGGATGAAGCCGCCTTTCCCGGCGGGCGCGGGCCTTTATGGCTGCCCTACCACGGTGAACAACGTGGAGAGCATCGCCGTTGTGCCCACGATCCTGCGACGGGGGCCGGAATGGTTTGCGGGCTTTGGTCGTCCGAATAATGCGGGCACAAAGCTTTTCGCGATCTCTGGTCATGTAAACACGCCCTGCGTGGTGGAAGAGGCGATGAGCATCTCGTTTGAGGAGCTGATCGAGACCCATTGCGGCGGTATTCGCGGCGGCTGGGACAATCTCAAGGCGGTGATCCCCGGTGGCTCCTCGGTGCCCTGCATTCGCGGCGAGCATATGAAAGAAGCGATCATGGATTTCGATTATCTGCGCGAGCAGAGGTCGGGCCTCGGCACCGCTGCCGTGATCGTGATGGACAAGGATACGGACATCATCAAGGCGATCTGGCGTCTGGCGAAATTCTACAAGCACGAAAGCTGCGGGCAATGCACGCCCTGCCGCGAGGGCACCGGCTGGATGATGCGGGTGATGGAGCGGCTAGTGACGGGCGATGCGGAGGTCGAGGAGATCGACATGTTGCTCGATGTCACGAAGCAGGTGGAGGGGCACACGATCTGCGCGCTTGGCGATGCGGCCGCGTGGCCTATCCAAGGCCTGATCCGCAACTTCCGCGATGAAATCGAGGACCGCATCAAATACAAACGCACGGGCCGCGTGTCCGCGGTGGCGGCGGAATGACGCGCGCCGTGTGCCTCACCACGGGCCGGGTTGCGGATGGCGCGCAGGCAGACATCCTTTGGCGAACAGGGAGCTGAGCCGATATGGACGGATTTGACGCCTATGCCCACGCGATTGCAGCGCTCGCTCTTATGGGCGTTGTCGTTTTGCTGCTTGGGCCGGTCTCGGCGCTGAAAAAACAGGCGATGGGGCTGGCGCCGGGGGCAACGCCGCCTGAGGATTACGCCAATGCGGCCTATCGCTGGCACCGCGCCTACGGCAATGCCTCCGACAGTTTGGGGGTTTTCATAGCCGTAACCGCGGCGGCCATTCTGGCGGGGGCCAGCCCGTTTTGGGTGAATTGGTTGGCGTCAATTTTCATCGTGGCGCGGGTAGTGATGCTGGTGCTGCATGTGGGCGGCATTGGCCGCGCGGATATCGGCCCACGCAGTTTTGCCTTCATAGCGGGGGCGCTGTGCTGTTACGGCCTCGCCGGTCTCGCCCTTGTCGCAGCGTTTGGAGCATAACAATGACATTTACCAAGATCACAACTCTCGCCCTTGTCGGCGTCGTCGGCCTCAGCGCCTGTGCCAAACCGGGCGACCGGGTGCGCTTTGAGGGGAATTACTATCCCGCCAAGGCCAAGAAAGAGAGCGATGACCGCACCAAATTCGCCGTCACCGTGCGCCGTATTGATCAGGGCCTCAAGGGCGCTTTGGAGGCTGGTCGCTATGAGGGCACGCGGTATTGCGTAGAGACCTTCGGCGATAGCACCATCACATGGGCACAGGCCCAAGGCCCCGATGATTTCGCGGGCAGCTTGGAGGGGTCATCGCTGAGCCTTCGAGGGGCCTGCGTGAAATGGTGAAATTCCGCTCAAACTCAGGGGGCTGCGGGGGCTGTTATTGCGTAACAGAGCACGTCGCACCCATGTGCAAGGCGTGGGGGCAGGCCGTTTGGCCCGCGCCCCGGTTTTGCATGAAAGGAGTTTGACCCATGCGCAAGATGACAACACTCGCCCTTGCCGCCACGCTTGTCGGGGGCTTTGGCGGAGCCGCCGCCGCCGACCTCTCCAAGGAGGGCGATATCAACGCAGGCCTGATGGCCGTGGCCGCCGCCGACAAGATCCGGCGCGAATGCAGTGCGATATCCGGTCGGCTTTGGGTGGCGCGCTCCTACGTGAATACGCTGACGGACATGGCCCGAGACCGTGGCTATTCCGAAGCCGAGATTGACGCCTATATCAACGACAGGGCGGAAAAGGCGAAGATGCGCGAACGGCGCAACGCCTATTTCAAATCCAAAGGGGCCAGTAATCTGGACCCGGAGAGCCTGTGCACGCTGGGACGTGCGGAGATCGCCGGGCAGACGCAAATCGGCGCCTTTCTGAAAGCAAAGTGAACGCAAAATGACGAACCTTCGCAAGATCATCATCGACGGTACCGAGGTTGAGGTGGATGGGGCGATGACCCTCATTCAGGCCTGTGAGGAAGCGGGCGTGGAAATTCCGCGCTTTTGCTATCACGAGCGGCTCTCGATCGCGGGCAATTGCCGGATGTGTCTTGTGGAGGTCGTCGGCGGCCCGCCCAAGCCTGCGGCAAGCTGTGCGATGCAGGTGAAGGATTTGCGGCCCGGCCCCGAAGGTCAGCCGCCCGTGGTCAAGACCAACTCTCCCATGGTCAAGAAGGCCCGCGAAGGGGTCATGGAGTTTTTGCTGATCAACCACCCGCTCGATTGCCCGATCTGCGATCAGGGCGGCGAGTGCGATTTGCAGGATCAGGCGATGGCCTACGGCGTCGATTTCTCGCGCTTCCGCGAGCCCAAGCGCGCGACCGAGGATCTCGATTTGGGGCCCTTGGTCGAGACGCATATGACCCGCTGCATTTCATGCACGCGCTGTGTGCGCTTCACCTCGGAGGTCGCGGGCATCATGCAGATGGGCCAGACGGGCCGGGGCGAGGATGCGGAGATCACTTCTTATCTGGGCGAGACGCTGGATAGCAATCTTCAAGGCAATATCATTGATCTGTGCCCCGTGGGCGCTCTGACTTCCAAACCCTATGCCTTCACTGCGCGCCCTTGGGAGCTTTCCAAGACAGAGACGATTGATGTGATGGACGCGCTCGGCTCCAACATTCGCGTTGATGCGAAGGGCCGTGAAGTGATGCGGATGCTGCCGCGCAACCATGACGGCGTGAACGAGGAATGGATTTCCGACAAGACGCGCTTTGTCTGGGACGGTCTGCGCCGCCAGCGTCTCGACACGCCCTATATTCGCGAAAACGGCAAGCTGCGCCCGGCCACATGGCTCGAGGCATTGGGCCGCGCGTCGGACGCCCTGAAGGGCGCGTCGAAGGTTGCGGGGCTGGTCGGGGATCTGGTCCCCGCCGAGGCCGCCTTTGCGCTCAAGGAATTGATCGAAGGGCAGGGCGGCCATGTCGAGTGCCGCACCGACGGTGCTAAACTGCCCGAGGGCAATCGCGGCGGATATGTCGGCACGGCAGCGATTGAGGATATCTACACCGCCCGGACCATCCTGCTGATCGGGACCAACCCGCGCGATGAGGCACCTGTGCTCAACGCGCGGATCCGGCGTGCATGGCTTGCGGGTGCGAATGTGGGCGTGATCGGTCCCAAGGTGGACCTGACCTATGAATATCATCACTTTGGCGATGACCGGGCCGCGCTGACCGATCTGGTGGGCCGTGTGACCAAGAAGGACGACACGCTGGTGATCGTGGGCCAAGGCGCGCTTCAGGAAGCGGATGGCGCGGCGGTTCTGAGCCAAGCCATGGCTTATGTCGAGGGCTCCGGCGCGAAGCTGCTGGTGCTGCACACAGCAGCGGGCCGCGTGGGCGCGATGGACGCAGGCTGCACCACGCAAGGCGGCATGGGCGCAGCTCTTGAGGGCGCGGATGTGATCTATAACCTCGGGTCCGATGAGGTAGAGATCAAACCCGGCCCCTTCGTGATCTATCAAGGCAGCCATGGTGACCGGGGCGCGCACCGTGCCGATGTGATCTTGCCGGGCGCCGCCTACACGGAAGAGCAAGGGCTCTTCGTCAACACCGAAGGGCGTCCGCAATTGGCGCTGCGCGCGGGCTTTGCCCCCGGTGAGGCCAAGGAAAACTGGGCGATCTTGCGCGCCTTGTCGGGTGAGATGGGCCGCGCGCTGCCCTATGATAGCCTGCCCGCTCTGCGCCGCGCGCTTGTGGACGCGGCCCCGCATCTGGCCGAGATCGACGAGGTGCCAGAGAATGCATGGGAGCCGCTGCCTGTCACCAAGCCGGGCGAGGCCGCCTTCCGCTATGCCATCACGGATTTCTACCTGACCAACCCGGTCGCGCGGGCGTCCGAACTTATGGGCAAGCTGAGCGCCAACGCAAAAGCGCGCAACGCTGTGGCTGTGGCGGCGGAGTGACACGGGCAGTCCTCATTCCTGCGATTGCGGCCCTTGCGGCTTGCGCGCCTCAGGATGCGGTCAGCCGCTTTGCGCCCGAGTATAAAGGGATCGAGACGCAGCTTCTGGACGGGGATCTGGTGAATTTCCATGTCCGGATGAATGGTGCGCGCGATGCGGGCGATGTGGATCGCTATGCGGCCTGCGCCGCGGCACAATATGCTTTGATCCGTGGATACGGATTTGCGCGCCATGTGCGCACGAATGTGACCGAAGAGGGTGGCATCTGGCACGGGGATGCGGTTTACACCATCTCGCCGGCGCTGCCGCGCGGGGCCAAGACAATCGACGCAGAAGTCGTCGCCGCCGATTGCGCGGAAAACGGAATACCGATGGTATGAGGACCTGATGGCCGAATTTTTCACAACCCCGCTTGGGACGCTGACGATCATTGTTGCGCAATGTCTGGCCGTTCTGGGCTTCGTCATGGTCTCGCTCTTGTTCCTCGTCTATGGCGACCGCAAGATCTGGGCCGCCGTGCAAATGCGGCGTGGCCCCAATGTTGTGGGGACGTTCGGCCTGTTGCAAACCGTGGCGGATGCGCTGAAATACGTCGTCAAAGAGGTCGTGGTGCCCGCAGGTGCGGATCGCACCGTCTTCATGCTCGCCCCGCTTGTAAGCTTCGTTCTGGCCGTCATCGCCTGGGCCGTGATCCCGATGAACGAGGGCTGGGTGCTCTCTGATATCAACGTGGCCATCCTTTATGTCTTCGCCGTTTCCTCATTGGAGGTCTACGGCGTGATCATGGGCGGCTGGGCGTCGAACTCCAAATACCCCTTCTTGGGCAGCCTGCGCTCTGCGGCGCAGATGATCTCTTACGAGGTCTCCATTGGCCTTGTCATCGTGGGCGTTATCATCTCCACAGGCTCGCTGAATTTCGGGGCTATTGTCGCCGCACAGGACACGCCTTACGGCTTCTTTGGCTGGTATTGGTTGCCACATCTGCCGATGGTATTCTTGTTCTTTATCAGTGCCCTGGCAGAGACCAACCGACCCCCCTTCGACCTTCCAGAGGCGGAATCCGAGCTGGTTGCAGGCTATCAGGTGGAATATTCCTCCACGCCGTTTCTTCTGTTCATGGCGGGCGAATATATCGCGATTTTCCTGATGTGCGCGCTCATGTCTTTGATGTTCTTCGGCGGCTGGCTGAGCCCCATTCCGGGCCTGCCCGATGGCGTGCTGTGGATGCTGGGCAAGATGGCGTTCTTCTTCTTCCTCTTCGCCATGGTCAAGGCGATCACGCCGCGCTACCGCTATGACCAGTTGATGCGGATCGGCTGGAAAGTTTTTCTGCCGATGAGCCTTGCTTGGGTTGTGATCATTGCGTTTCTGGCCAAATTCGAAGTCTTCGGTGCCTTCTGGGCGCGCTATGCGATGGGAGGCTGAGGGGTTTGGGAATAGATTACGTCCTTTTTGATCGGCTGGCTGAGCTTTCGACGCGTTTCGCGCCTCAAGGCCGCACTCTGATGCTTGGGCGGCAGAAATTTCCCATCCAGACAAAGCACCGCAAACGGTATGAAGCGACGCTGCAAGAGCATGGGATAGAGGGCAAACGTTTCGATTTTTTGCAAGAGGATGGTTATGCCGAAACCTTGATGGAAAAGCTCGGATTCGGCGCGATGGAGACGATGGATTTTTCGGATTACGAGGGTGCCACGGTGCTGGATGATCTGAATAAGCGGCCTAAAAAGAGCCTTGAGAATAAGTTTGACCTGATTTTTGATGGTGGCACGGTGGAGCATGTGTTCAACGTGCCCGCAGCACTTGAAGGGCTCTACCGGATGCTGAAGCCCGGTGGGCGGCTGGTTTCGGCCAATGGGCTCAATGGGTGGTATGGCCACGGGATGTATCAGTTCAACCCCGAGCTGGTCTGGACCTTCTGGCGCCGCGCGTGCAATTGCAACGTCATCGACTGCCGGGCGATTCCGGTGGACCCGGATGATGCGTTCGGGCATGTCGCCTTCTCCGATCCGGCCGAAAGCGGCGTGCGGCTCAGGCTCAAGAACCAGATCGGGCCAGGGCGGACATATCTCTATTATGAGGTCGAGAAGACCGAAGACAGCCATCTGCCGGATTTCGCACTGCAAAGCGATTACGAGACCCGGTGGCAGGGACATGAAAACGCCGGGGACACCCGGCTGACAAGCGACGCAAGGAGCTGAGCCATGGCGAACATTGATTACGGACGTGCGGCGGGATATTTCCTGCTGTCGGATTTCTTCAAAGGGTTCAAATTGGGCCTTAAGTATTTCTTCGCGCCGAAGGCCACGCTGAATTACCCGCATGAAAAAGGCCCGCTCAGCCCACGGTTCCGGGGCGAGCATGTGCTGCGCCGCTATCCCAATGGTGAGGAACGCTGCATCGCGTGCAAGCTTTGCGAGGCGATCTGCCCCGCGCAGGCGATCACCATCGATGCCGAGCCCCGCGATGATGGTTCGCGCCGCACCACGCGCTATGACATCGACATGACCAAATGCATCTATTGCGGTTTTTGCCAGGAGGCCTGCCCGGTGGACGCCATCGTGGAGGGGCCGAATTTCGAGTTCTCCACCGAGACCCGCGAAGAGCTTTTCTATGACAAGGCCAAGCTCTTGGAAAACGGTGACCGCTGGGAAGCCGAGATCGCCCGTAACCTTGAAATGGATGCCCCCTACCGATGAATGATGCGTCCAACCCTTTCGAGATGATGATGCGGCAGGCGCAGGAGATGGCCAAGGCCATGAACCCGGCGCTCGATACGTTCTCGCCCAAAGGGTTCGAGGCGTTGTGGCCCACCATGCCGAAGGAGATCATGGAAATGACCTTCGGGCGCGGGGTGAGCAAGGAGGGGCTCGATGCCAAAACGCGGCTTTTGCTGACGCTGGCCGGGCTGACCATGCTGGGCGCGCAGAGCGATGCGCAGATCCGCATGACGGTGCGCCACCTGCTTGAGGCGGGTGCCACGAAGGACGAGATTGCCGAGACCATCGCCCAGATGTCGATGTTCGCAGGCGTGCCCTCTATGACCCGTGCGATGGAGATTGCGCGCGGCGTGATGGACGAGGCACCAGATGCCAAAACCGATGGAGAGACGACATGAGCGTTGCCGTTATGGCCTTCTACCTCTTTGCGATTTCCGCCCTGACAGGCGGGCTTTTCACTGTGATCAGCCGCAATCCCGTCCATTCGGTACTGTGGCTTATCCTGACATTCATTAGTGCTGCGGGCCTGTTCGTCCTCTTGGGGGCCGAGTTTGTCGCGATGCTTTTGATCATCGTCTATGTGGGCGCTGTGGCGGTGCTTTTCCTCTTTGTGGTGATGATGCTGGACGTTGATTTTGCCGAGCTGAAGGCGGAGATGGCGCAATACATGCCGCTCGCCTTGCTTATCGGGTTGATTCTGATGATGCAGTTTGGCCTCGCCTTTGGCGTCTGGGAGGCCGCCGATACGGCCAAGGCCGCCCGCGCCGCCGTGACACCCGAAGGCGTGCAGAACACCGCAGCCATCGGCCTTGTGCTATACGATCAGTATTTCCTGCTCTTCCAACTGTCCGGCTTGATCCTTCTGGTGGCGATGATTGGCGCGATCGTGCTGACCTTGCGCCACCGCACTGACATCAAGCGTCAGAACGTGCTGCAACAGATGTGGCGTGATCCGGCCAAGGCGATGGAGCTCAAGGACGTGAAACCGGGGCAGGGGCTGCAATAGGATGAGCCTTGGACGCATATACATGACGGCGCTTTTGCTCGCGGGTCTGGGCAGTGGGGCTGTGGCCGCGCCCGAGCTTGGTGCGTGCACCCGCGTGACCCATGTCAGCCATGGTGGCGAGGATATGCACCGTGATCTGGGCGAGGGGCGCGTGATGTGGCGCGACTGGTGGAGCCAAGAGGGCAGTGCCGTGGATTACGTGATTGTGGACTGCGCGCCCGCCCGCGCGCTCAGCTTTCGCACCGCCGAGGATAACATGAACGCCCGTCTGCCGTTTGACCGGACCGAGGCGGCCTTGCGTGTTGTCGCAAGCCATGAGAGCGGTGCGCGTGTGTTCGCCACGCTGGAGCGGATCGCGGCGGATCTGGGCAAAACTGCCCGCGACGTTGAGATTTCGGCGCTGAGCGTGGAGTCTTGCGCCTGTGCTGCACTTTACGGTGATTTGCGCGGGCCGGTGGACAAATTCGTCATGGGCGACTAGCCCGCGGCGCGATACGACAAAGAAAATCGGGCAACGACCCGGAGGGACAGACATGATCGGAATTGAACATTATCTGACAGTGGCGGCGGCGCTCTTCGTCATCGGCATTTTCGGGCTATTCCTGAACCGCAAGAACGTGATCATCCTGCTTATGTCGATTGAGCTGATGCTGCTTGCGGTGAACATCAACCTTGTCGCCTTCTCCAGCTTTTCCGGCGATCTGGTGGGGCAGGTCTTCACCCTGCTCGTGCTCACCGTCGCCGCCGCCGAGGCCGCGATTGGCCTTGCGATCCTCGTCTGCTTCTTCCGTAACCGTGGCACGATCGCGGTCGAAGACGTCAACGTGATGAAGGGCTGAGATCATGGAACAGATCATCCTTTTCGCACCCCTCATCGGGGCCATCATCGCGGGCTTTGGCTGGCGCATCATCGGAGACGCGGGCGCGCAATGGGTCACGACGGGGCTTTTGTTCCTCGCCGCGGCCCTCAGCTGGGTTGTGTTTCTGGGCCATGACGGCGTCACCACGAAGGTGCATATCCTCGACTGGATCCAATCGGAGCTGCTGGACACCGCATGGTCGATCCGGCTGGACCGTCTGACGGCGATCATGCTGGTCGTGATCACCTCCGTGTCGGCCCTCGTGCACCTTTATTCCATGGGCTACATGGCTCATGATGAGAATTTCAGCGAGAACGAGAGCTACCGCCCGCGCTTCTTCGCATATCTGTCTTTCTTTACATTCACGATGCTGATGCTGGTGACGGCGGACAACCTTTTGCAGCTCTTCTTCGGCTGGGAGGGGGTCGGCCTCGCCTCATATCTGCTGATCGGGTTCTACTTCCGCAAACCCAGCGCCAATGCCGCCGCCATCAAGGCCTTCGTGGTCAACCGGGTGGGCGATGCGGGCTTTCTCTTGGGCATCTTCGCGATCTTCTATCTGACCGAGTCGATCATGTTCGACGATATCTTCGAGGCCGCCCCGATGCTGGCCGATATGACGCTCACGTTCCTCTGGGCCGACTGGAATGCGGCCAATCTCATTGCGTTCCTCTTGTTTGTCGGCGCGATGGGCAAATCCGCGCAGCTTTTCCTGCACACATGGCTGCCGGATGCGATGGAAGGCCCCACGCCCGTCTCCGCCCTCATCCACGCGGCCACGATGGTCACGGCGGGGGTCTTCCTTATCTGCCGGATGTCGCCGGTGATGGAATTCGCGCCCGAGACGATGGCGTTTGTCACCTTCCTCGGGGCCACCACGGCGTTTGTTGCGGCCACGATCGGCCTTGTGCAGAACGATATCAAACGGGTCATCGCCTATTCGACCATGAGCCAGCTGGGCTACATGTTTGTGGCCGCCGGTGTGGGCGTCTATTCGGTGGCGATGTTCCACCTCTTCACCCATGCGTTCTTCAAGGCGATGCTGTTTCTCGGCGCGGGCTCGGTCATCCACGGGATGCACCACGAGCAGGATATGCGCAATTATGGTGGGCTCCGCAAAAAGATGCCCTACACGTTCTGGGCCATGCTGATTGGCACATTGGCCATCACCGGCGTGGGCGTGCCATCTGTGTTCTTTACCTTCGGCGGTGTGCCGCTGGGCTTTGCGGGTTTCCTCAGCAAGGACGCCGTGATCGAGAGCGCCTATGCGGCCGCCACGGGCGGATACGCGTTCTGGATGCTCGTAATCGCGGCGCTGTTCACAAGCTTTTATAGCTGGCGTCTGATGTTTTTGACCTTCTTCGGCAAGCCGCGCGGCGACAAGCATACCCATGAGCATGCCCATGAAAGCCCCGCCGTGATGCTGGTGCCGCTGGGCGCTTTGGCGGTCGGCTCGGTTCTGGCGGGGATGGTCTGGTTCAACAGCTTCTTTGGTCACACTGATACGGTCGCCAAATTCTTCGGCGTGCCTTATGCGGAGGCGTCCGAGCATGGCGAGGATCACAGCAGCGACGCTGCGGAGGATCATTCAGCCGAGGGCACAGATCACGGCACGAAAGAGGGCAAAGAGAAAAAGCCCCATTACGTCTTCACCGGCGAGCCGGGCGAGGGCGCGATCTATACCGGTCCCGAGAACACCGTTCTCAACGATGCGCATTATGTCCCGAAATGGGTCAAACTCAGCCCGTTCGTGGATATGATCCTCGGGCTTCTTGTGGCGATGTGGTTCTACATCTGGAACCCGTCCCTGCCGCGCCGCGTGGCGGAGACGAACAAGCCTCTCTACCTGTTCTTGCTCAACAAGTGGTATTTCGATGAGATCTACGACGTGATCTTCGTGCGTCCTGCAATGTTCCTCGGCCGCTTCCTGTGGAAGCGCGGTGATGGCAACGTGATTGACGGTGGTATCAACGGGCTGGCGCTGGGTATTGTGCCCTTCTTCGTGCGCGTCGCGGGCCGGGCGCAGTCGGGCTACATCTTCACATATGCTTTCGCCATGGTGATCGGGATCGTGGTCCTCGTCACCTGGATCACCTTCACCGGAGGGGCGAACTGATGGAAAACGTTCTGTCGATCACCACGTTCATCCCGCTGATCGGGGCGGCTATCCTCGCCATTTTCCTGCGCGGCGAAGATGACGCGGCGCAGCGCAACGCGAAATGGGTGGCACTGGCCACCACCACAGTCACGTTCTTCGTGTCGCTCTTTATCCTTTTCGACTTCGATCCGAACAACACCGGGTTTCAGTTCGTTGAAGAGCGCACATGGCTCATGGGCCTGCAATACAAGATGGGCGTCGATGGGATCTCGGTCCTCTTCGTGATGCTCACCACCTTCATGATGCCGCTCACGATTGCGGCCTCGTGGAACGTCAAGCACCGCGTGAAGGAATACATGATCGCGTTCTTGATCCTCGAGACGCTCATGCTGGGCGTGTTCATGGCGCTTGATCTGGTTCTCTTCTACCTCTTCTTCGAGGCGGGGCTCATTCCGATGTTCCTCATCATCGGGATCTGGGGCGGTAAGGCGCGGATCTATGCCTCGTTCAAGTTCTTCCTCTACACGTTCCTCGGCTCGGTCTTAATGCTGATCGCGATGGTGGCGATGTTCGCCGACGCCGGCACTACGGATATGACGGTCCTTTTGCGGCATGAATTCGCGTCCGAGACTTTCCCGCTGATGGGTGTCACGGTCGTAGGGGGGATGCAGACGCTGATGTTCCTCGCGTTCTTCGCGAGCTTCGCGGTGAAGATGCCGATGTGGCCGGTCCACACATGGTTGCCCGATGCGCACGTGCAGGCCCCCACGGCGGGTTCGGTCGTGCTGGCCGCGATCCTGCTCAAGATGGGTGGCTACGGCTTCTTGCGGTTCAGCCTGCCGATGTTTCCGGTGGGCTCCGAGGTGATGACGCCGCTGGTGCTGTGGCTCTCGGCGATTGCCATCGTCTACACCTCGCTCGTGGCGCTGGCGCAGGAGGATATGAAAAAGCTCATCGCCTACAGCTCGGTCGCGCATATGGGCTTTGTCACGATGGGTATTTTCGCAGCCAACCAACAGGGCATCGACGGCGCGATTTTCCAGATGATCAGCCACGGCTTTATCTCCGGCGCGCTCTTTCTGTGCGTGAGCGTGATCTATGACCGGATGCACACCCGCGAGATTGACGCCTATGGCGGGCTCGTGAACCGAATGCCGGCCTATGCGCTGATATTCATGTTCTTCACCATGGCCAATGTGGGCCTGCCGGGCACTTCCGGGTTCGTGGGTGAGTTTCTGACGCTTGTCGGTGTGTTCAAGGTGAACACATGGGTCGCTTTGGTCGCGGTGAGCGGTGTGATCCTGAGCGCGGGCTACGCGCTCTGGCTTTATCGCCGGGTCGTGATGGGGGACCTCATCAAGGAAAGCCTGAAGTCGATCACCGATATGACCCGCCTTGAGCGCGCGATCTTTGCGCCGCTGGTCGTGATGACCTTGTTGCTGGGGGTCTATCCCAGCCTCGTTCTTGATATCATCGGCCCCTCGGTCGAGGCGCTGATTTCCAATTATGACACTGCTCTGGCCGAGGCGCATAGCGCGAGCCAGATAGCCAGTGGCGTTGAATAAGAGGGGGCCCGGACATGCAGGCTGATCTGAACGTCGTTCTGCCCGAAATCGTCTTGTCGATCTATGCGATGATGGCCCTTCTGGGCGCGGTCTACACGGGCAAGGACAAGATGGCCGGGATGCTGGTCTGGCTGACGGCGGGGCTTTTCGTCGCGCTTGCCTTCTGGATCGGCACCAGTGGCAGTGGCACGCGCGAGGCCTTTGGCGGTATGTTTGTCGATGACGGGTTTGCGCGGTTTGCCAAGGTGATGATCCTGCTGGGGGCGGCCTCGGTGTTGGTCATGGGACAGGAATACATGGCGCGGCGCGATATGCTGCGCTTCGAGTATCCTGTGCTGATCGCACTTTGTGCCGTGGGTATGATGGTCATGGTGAGCGCGGGCGATCTCATGGCGCTTTACATGGGGCTGGAGCTGCAATCTCTGGCGCTTTACGTGATCGCTTCCTTGCGACGCGACAGCGCCAAATCGACAGAGGCCGGGTTGAAATATTTCGTGCTGGGCGCACTCAGCTCTGGTTTGCTCCTCTATGGTGCATCGCTGGTCTACGGCTATGCGGGCACGACGCTCTTTACTGGCATCATCGAGGCGGCGGATGGGCAGGCGTCCTTGGGGCTGCTGCTCGGGCTGGTCTTTGTTCTGTCGGGCATAGCGTTCAAGATCTCGGCAGTGCCATTTCATATGTGGACGCCCGATGTCTATGAGGGCGCGCCGACGCCGATCACCGCATTCTTCGCCACCGCTCCCAAAGTGGCCGCGATGGCTTTGTTTGCGCGCGTCGTGCATGACGCCTTTGGCGGGATTGTCAAAGACTGGCAACAGATCGTGGCACTTCTGAGTGTGCTGTCGATGTTCCTCGGCGCGATTGCCGCGATTGGTCAGACGGATATCAAGCGCCTGATGGCCTATTCGTCGATCGCGCATATGGGCTTTGCGCTGATGGGCCTCGCGGCGGGCACGGCGTTTGGCGTGCAGGCGATGCTGATCTATATGGCGATCTATGTGACGATGAATGTGGGCACGTTCGCCTTCATCCTGTCGATGCAGAAAGATGGGCAACCTGTGACGGATATTGCCTCGCTCAACATGTATTCCAAGGCGCATCCCGGACGTGCACTTGCGATGCTGGTGCTTCTCTTCAGCCTTGCGGGCGTGCCGCCCCTTCTGGGGTTCTTTGGCAAATTCTATGTGCTGCGCGCAGCCTATGACGGTGGGCTGGCGTGGCTCGCTATCGCGGGGGTGATCGCGTCCGTGATTGGAGCCTATTACTATCTGCGCATCGTCTTCTTCATGTATTTTGGAGAAGAGCGCGAGGCGCTGGACCCGCCCGGCTCTGCCGTTCTTTGGGGCTTTCTGATGGTCTCGGCGGTGCTGATCGGGGTGTCGTGGTTCCCCGGCCTGAACCTTTTTGGGATCGAGGCCGCGGCGCAGGCGGCGGCGGCGACGCTTGTCAACTGAGTGTGGTGCAGGCGCGCCAGACCGGGATTTGAGTATTTTGGCTAAGAAGAAAGTCTGGCCCGAAGGGGTGGGGCGGCGCGTTCTGGCCGAGGTGGACAGCACCAACGCGGAAGCGATGCGCGTGGCGCGCGATCTGAGCGGGCCGACTTGGATTCTTGGGCTGCGCCAAACGGCGGGGCGCGGGCGGCGCGGGCGGCCTTGGGCGGATCCTGAGGGGAATTTTGCGGCGACTTTGGTGATGCGGCCCACCGAACCCATCGGGGAGGTCGCGCTGCGGAGTTTTGTGGCGGCACTGGCGCTTTACGATGCTTTGGAAGCTGCGGGCGTGCGTGCGGATCTGGCGCTGAAATGGCCCAATGATGTTTTGCTTTCGGGTGGCAAGCTGGCCGGAATTTTGCTGGAAAGCAGCGGGTTTGGGACGGGGGCGGCACATCTGGCCATCGGGATCGGGGTGAACCTTGCTCATACGCCGGATGCGGCGGAGGGGGCTGCGTTTGGGCCGGTGAGTTTGAGGGAGGCGGCGGGGCTGTGCCTCAGCCCCGAGGCGTTTCTGGACCTGCTCGCCCCGGCTTATGCCGAGCGCGAGGCGCAGTTCAAAGCGCATGGGTTTGCGCGGATCCGCACGGATTGGCTGGCGCGGGCGGCCCGGCTGGGCGAGGTGATCACGGCCCGGACCGGTGCCGAAGAGATCACCGGGCGGTTCGAGACGGTGGACGCCGCAGGGCATCTTGTTCTATCAGGGCGCGAAAAGCGGCATGCCATACCGGCGGCCGATGTGTTTTTCCAAGGGGCGGCTGATGCTTCTGGCGATTGATTGCGGCAATACAAATACTGTCTTCTCGATCTGGGACGGCACGCAATTTCTGTGCACATTGCGCACATCGACCCATCACGCGCGCACGGCGGATGCCTATTTCACGTGGTATTCCACTTTGGTGAAGCATTACGGGATTGAGGTGGAGATTGATGAGGTCATCATCTCGTCCACGGTGCCGCGCGTGGTCTATAATTTGCGGGTATTTTCGGACCGCTTCTTTGGCTGCCGGCCAATGGTGGTGGGTAAACCGGATTGCGCGCTGCCTGTGCTGCCAAGGGTCGATGAGGGCACGCTTGTGGGGCCAGACCGTCTGGTGAATGCGGCGGGTGCTTTTGACCGGCATGGCGGCGATTTGATCGTCGTCGATTTTGGCACTGCGACCACGTTTGATGTGGTGGCCAGCGACGGGGCCTATATCGGCGGGATGATCGCGCCGGGGGTGAATCTGAGCCTTGAAGCGCTGCATATGGCTGCTGCCGCATTGCCGCATATCGACATTACCCAGCCGCATGGTGCGATTGGGACCAACACCGTGGCGTGTATGCAGGCGGGCGTGTTCTGGGGTTATGTGGGCCTTGTGAAGGAATGTTGCGCGCGCATCTGCGCCGAGAGAGACCTGCCGATGAAGATCATCGGCACCGGGGGCCTGGCCCCCCTATTCAACGAAACCGAGGCGTTGTTCGACGTGCTCGAAGAAGATCTGACGATGCACGGCTTGACCGTGATCCATGCGTATAACAAGAAAGGCTGAGGCCGAAATGAGCAATGAAAGAGTAATCTACCTTCCCTTAGGTGGGGCGGGCGAAATTGGTATGAACGCCTATGTCTACGGATATGGCAAACCCGGCAAAGAGCGTCTGATCCTTGTGGATCTGGGCGTGACCTTCCCAGATATGGACACGAGCCCGGGGGTGGATCTGATCCTGCCGGACGTGACGTGGCTGGAAAAGCGCAAGAACGATCTGGAGGCGATATTCGTCACCCATGCGCATGAAGATCATGTGGGCGCCGTGGCGCATTTCTATGACCGTCTGGGCGCGCCAATTTATGCGCGAACCTTCACGGCCAATATCGCGCGGCGCAAGATGTCGGAGCATGGCCACCCCGAGAAGGCTGTAAAAACCGTTTCACCTTGGCCTGACACCGTCAAGGCGGGCCCCTTTACGGTGGGGTTCGCGCCGATTTCACATTCGATCCCCGAAAGCAGTGGTCTGGTGATCGACACGCCCGGCGGGCGGATCGTGCATACGGGCGATTTCAAGATCGACATTACCCCCGGCGTGGGCGAGCCATTTGACCCCGATATGTGGCGCGAGATTGCGCAGCCGGGTGTGCTCGCGCTGGTTTGCGATTCGACCAATGTGTTCAGCAAGCATGATGGGCGCTCGGAATCCACCGTTGGCCCCGAGATCGAGAAACTGATCGCGAGCGCCAGTGGCATGGTCGCGGCGACCACATTCGCCAGCAACGTGGCGCGCGTGAAAACGCTGGCCGAGGCCGGCGAGCGGGCAGGGCGGTCCATCTGCCTGATGGGTCGTGCGATGAAACGGATGGTCGAGGCGGCGGTCGAGACCGGCGTGATGACGGATTTCCCGCCCGTGGTAAGCCCCGAGGACGCGAAGGGCATTCCGCGCGAGAACCTTCTGCTGATCGTGACGGGCAGTCAGGGCGAGCGGCGCGCGGCCTCGGCCCAGCTTGCCAATGGCAAATATATGGGCATGACCATGACCGAGGGCGATACGTTTCTCTTCTCGTCCAAGACCATTCCCGGCAATGAGCGCGGCGTGGGCCGGATCATGAACCAGTTCTCTGAAATGGGCGTGGATGTGATTGACGATAGCGATGGGCTCTACCACGTGTCGGGCCACGCGAACCGGCCCGATCTGGAGGCGATGCATAACCTGATCCGTCCGCAGATGGTAATCCCGATGCACGGCGAGCATCGGCATCTGCGCGAGCACGTGAAGATCTGCAATGCCAAGCGTTTGCGCGGTGTTCTGGCCGTGAACGGCACGATGATGGCGTGAACATGAACTCCATTTT
>CALGEH010000209.1 GCA_937881735.1 uncultured Shimia sp. | reverse complement strand
CCGCGATCATCAAACCTTCGGCCTGATCGAAGTTGCACGCGACAAGGTAACGGCCTTGGTCTTCGCCAAAGAGGGTGGCCGTGTCTTCCGCGTCGAGGATGACGCCAATGCCACCTGCCTCGGCCATCTCGAAGGCTGCCATGGCAAGGCCGCCATCGCTGAGATCGGTGCAGGCGCGGATCAGCTCCACATTCGCGCGGATGAAATCGCCGTTGCGGCGCTCGGCCTCCAGATCGACCTGGGGCGCATCGCCTTCATTGCGGCCAAACACCTCGGCCAGAAGGGCCGATTGGCCGAGATGGCCGTGCGTTTCACCGATGACGAGGGCAACATGGCCGTCTCGCGCAGTCCCAGTGATGGCGAGGTCTTCATGCGCAATAAGCCCCACGGCACCGATGGTAGGGGTGGGGAGGATGGCTTGGCCGTCGGTTTCATTATAGAGCGATACGTTGCCTGACACGATGGGCATATCGAGCGCGCTGACCGCCGCCGAGATGCCTTTGATCGCGCCGACGAACTGCCCCATGATGACGGGTTTCTCGGGGTTGCCGAAGTTCATGTTGTCAGTGGTGGCGAGGGGGGTCGCGCCCAGGGCTGTGAGGTTGCGGTAAGCCTCGGCTACGGCCTGCTTACCGCCTTCTTTGGGATTTGCTTGCACGTAACGGGGCGTCACGTCGGAGGTGAACGCCAGCAGTTTGTCGGTGCCATGCACGCGGATGAGGCCGCCGCCAAGGCCGGGGCCACGCACGGTGTCGGCCATGACCATAGTGTCGTATTGCTCGTAAACCCATGCGCGCGAACTGTAATTTGCAGACGCGAGCAAAATGCGCAATGCATCCATCGGATCGACCTGCGGCACCGTGGCGGGATCAAGCGCGTCGGGCACAGGGGTTTCTTCCCATGGGCGGTCATATTCGGGGGCGGTGCCCGAGAGCGCGGCGAGGGGCAGGTCCGCCTTCACCTCGCCATTGTGCAGGATGAGGAACCGGTCTTCGGCGATTGTCTCGCCCACGATGGCGAAGTCCAGGTCCCATTTTTCGAACACGGCGCGGGCCTCGGCCTCCTTGGCGGGGTCGAGAACCATCAGCATCCGTTCCTGCGATTCGCTGAGCATCATCTCATAGGCGGTCATGTTGGTCTCGCGCTGCGGCACAGTCTCAAGGTTGAGCTTCACGCCCAGCCCGCCTTTGTCGCCCATCTCCACGGCCGAGCAGGTGAGGCCCGCAGCTCCCATATCCTGGATCGAGATCACGGCGCCTGTCGCCATCAGCTCCAGCGTGGCCTCCATCAGGCGCTTTTCGGTGAACGGATCACCCACCTGCACCGTGGGGCGTTTGTCCTCGATCGTGTCGTCAAATTCGGCGCTGGCCATGGTTGCCCCGCCCACACCATCCCGGCCGGTTTTGGCACCCAGATAGACCACAGGGCGGCCCACGCCGCTGGCTGCGGAATAGAAAATCTTGTCCGTATCGGCGAGGCCCGCCGCGAACGCGTTGACGAGGCAGTTGCCGTTATAGGCCGGGTCAAACCGAAGCTCCCCGCCCACGGTGGGCACGCCGAACGCGTTGCCATAGCCGCCGATGCCTTCCACGACACCGTGGACAAGCTGGCGTGTCTTGGGGTGGTCAGGCGCGCCGAAGCTCAGGGAATTCATCGCAGCAATAGGCCGTGCACCCATGGTGAAGACATCGCGCAGGATGCCCCCGACCCCTGTGGCCGCCCCTTGGTAGGGCTCAATATAGGACGGATGGTTGTGGCTCTCCATCTTGAAGACCACGCATTGCCCGTCGCCGATATCAACGATGCCTGCGTTCTCACCGGGGCCGCAGATGACTTGAGGGCCGGTCGTGGGCAGGGTGCGGAGCCATTTCTTGGAGGATTTGTAGGAGCAATGCTCGTTCCACATGGCCGAGAAGATGCCAAGCTCGGTAAAGCTGGGCTCGCGCCCGATGATCTCGAGGATGCGCGCGTATTCGTCCGGGGAAAGCCCATGTGCGGCGATGAGATCGTCTGTGATGGCTGGCTCTTGCATCTGGTCTTTGTCCCCCAAGGCGGCTGCTAAGGCGCTGTTTAAGACATTGCGTGGCGGGGGGGAAGGGGGGGTGATTACCTGAAAGTGGGGGGGTGATTACCTGAAGGTGGCGGGTGATAACCAGAAAGTCAGGGGCGGATCACCGCTTGACGCGGGAAGCCGGGCCGCGTTGGGTGACCCAAACCGTAAGGAGGCGCGAAATGGACGCATTGGAAAACAAATGGCGCGGCAAGGGCCTGCCTGAGGCGGCACTCAAGGGAATCCCTGCGCTCTCAATTGACGCGGATGCGCCGCGTGCGCTGCTCGCGCGCTGCCCGGCTGCGGCGCTGACGCCTTTGGTGGTGGCCGAGGGGTTTGGCCCCACGGTCTGGGTGAAGGACGAGCGCGGACGAATGAATCTCGGGAGCTTCAAGGCGCTGGGCGCGGCTTACGTGATTGCACATGAAGCGGATGCAGCGGGCGCGTCCGATATGGCCCTGGCTCTTCAGGGGCGCACTTATGTGACGGCCAGCGCGGGCAATCATGGCCTTTCGGTCGCGGCGGGGGCGGCTGCGTTTGGCGCGGCCTCGGTGGTCTATCTGGCCGACACGGTGCCGGAGAGCTTTGCCGGACGGCTGCGCGATAAAGGGGCAAAGGTCGTGCGCTTTGGTGCGAGCTATGAGCAAAGCGTTGAGGCCGCTATGATGGCCGCGGAGGAGAACGGTTGGACCCTTTTGTCCGACACCTCATGGGAGGGCTACACAGAGATCCCACACCGTTTGATGGAAGGGTATCTGGCCATGGCCGCCGAGGCGGTGGAGCAATGCCCCGAGGTGCCTACGCATATCTTTCTGCAAGCCGGTGTCGGCGGTCTGGCCGGGGCGGCGGCGGCGTATTTTCGCAAAACTTGGGGCGATGCGCCGCGTATCATCGTGGTGGAGCCGGAAGCGGCCCCGGCGCTTCATGCCTCGATCAAGGCGGGTGAGAGTGTGGTGACCGAGGGGCCTGTCTCGGCCATGGGGCGGCTTGATTGCAAGGAGCCTTCGATGATTGCGCTGAAAGGGCTCGCGCGGGATGCGGATGCGTTTGTGCTGATTTCCGAGGAGGAGAGTGCGGCGGTGCTGCCGAAGCTGGAGGCGGTTGGGCTGGCCAGCACGGCCTCGGGCGCCGCCGGGTTGGCCGCCATGATGCTCAGCGATCTGCCCGTTTCGGCAAGGGCGCTTTGCGTGCTGAGCGAGGTAGCGGATTGAGCGCCGCTCTGGCCCCGCCGCGCGGGTTTGGGCGCGCGGAGTTTGTGGCGCGCTTGAGTGCTGCACAGGCGCGGATGGCCGCCGAGGGGCTGGGCGCGCTTTTGCTTACGACCGAGCCGGAGGTGCGATATTT
>CALGEH010000208.1 GCA_937881735.1 uncultured Shimia sp. | reverse complement strand
TTCATCAGTGTTGGATACATCTTAGCACGCTGTCCGAATTTGCCGGACCACTTCAGATGTGAGCGCGGCGGCGTTTCTGGACAAATGCCTGGCGCTGTGAGATGCACCGCGCCAGCCAAGGAGCGTTTCATGACCACCACCCGTTTTGCCCCATCGCCCACCGGATACATCCATGTTGGCAACCTGCGCACCGCGCTGATGAACTACCTGATCGCGCGCAAGTCGGGCGGCACGTTCATCCTGCGCATCGACGACACGGACCCCGAGCGAAGCAAGGAGGCCTATGTCGATGCCCTCAAGGAAGATCTGGAATGGCTGGGCCTGACATGGGACCGCGTCGAGCGGCAATCACAGCGGCTGGACCAGTATCACGAGGCCGCCGACAAGCTGCGCACGATGGAGCGGTTGTATGACGCGTTCGAGACGCCGACAGAGCTGGACCTCAAGCGCAAGAAGCAGCTCAATATGGGCCGCCCGCCAGTTTATGATCGTGCGGCCCTTGCGCTGACGGAGGCTGAGCGGGACGCGTTTCGCGCCGAGCGGGGCGCGGGCGTGTGGCGCTTCAAGCTGAACCAGAACCGGATCGAGTGGAACGATGGCGTGTTGGGCGATATCTCGATTGACGCAGCCTCTGTCTCGGACCCAGTGCTGATCCGTGGTGATGGGCAGGTGCTCTATACGCTTGCCTCGGTCGTGGATGACACGGAGATGGGCGTCACACATGTGGTGCGCGGATCGGACCATGTGACCAACACAGCCACCCAAATTCAGATCATCGAGGCGCTGGGTGGTACTGTGCCCTCCTTTGCGCATCATTCCCTTTTGACAGGGCCACAGGGAGAGTCACTTTCCAAACGTCTGGGCACGCTCAGCCTGCGGGATCTGCGCGCGCAGGGTGTGGAGCCTATGGCGCTTCTCAGCCTCATGGCGCGGTTGGGATCGGCGGACCCGGTGGAGCTGCGCACGGATATGTCGGAGCTGATCGAGGGGTTTGATATCGGGCAGTTTGGGTCGGCGCCGACGAAATTCGATGTGGCGGATCTCTTTCCGCTGACGGGCCGTTTGATCGCGGCGCGGGATTATAGCGCCGTTGCGGGCGATATCGCTGCCTTGGGCGTGCCCGAGGCTGAGGCCGAGCAATTCTGGGCCGTGATGCGCGAAAATATCACCGTGATGAGCGATCTTGAGGCGTGGTGGGCGCTCTGCCGCGATGGGGCAGAGCCGGTTATCGACGACGAGGACCGGGAGTTCGTGTCTGAGGCGATGGCCCTTCTGCCTGCACGCCCATGGGATGCGACAACGTGGGGCACTTGGACGACAGCTGTGAAGGAGCAGACGGGCCGCAAGGGCAGGGGCCTCTTCATGCCGCTTCGCAAGGCGCTCACGGGTCAGGCGCATGGGCCGGATATGGGGCAGCTTCTGCCGCTGTTGCAGACCGTCCGGGCCAAGTGAGCATGGGGGTTGCCCCGCCCGAGGCGCCATTGGAGCCTCAGGCGCGGCTACAGCGCTTGCTGCACCTGCGCCGATAGGCGGGCAAGCTCGGCATCGACGAAGGCCCGCTCCTGCACGCTCAGCACACAATGGCGGGGATAAAGCGGCGCTGCGCGATCATCGATAATGGGCGTGTCCCAGCCATCGGTTGTCTCAAAGAACAAGCGCGCACCGGCCTCGCCAAACTCGCTGAGATATCCCTGCACAACTGCATCGAGATAGCTGAGCCGCACAGCATGTGCGGGGGCACTGGGGAGATGTGCCGCCTCTGGAACAGCATAGACCGCGATGCGCGGCGCGCCGGGCAGGCCGTGGGTGATCATCGCTGCGGCATCCACGCGCTCATACCCTGCTTCGCGCAAATCCAGCGCAGGCCATTCTCCCGCCCCGACCGGCGCCAGCAGCCCGTCGATTGCATGACCCGGTGCGCGCACCGCTGTGAGAAACGGCGCAGGCCGCAGATCGGTCAGCCGCCAGGCCCGCCGCCATCCGGTCAGCCTTGCGGGCTGCGCATCCGGATAGCCGTGCGTGGCCCGGTTCACGAGGCTGCCATAGCCAAAGACCCAACCGTGTTCCGCCTTGTCCATTTTCGCCCCTTGATCTGCATCAAACCAGTATGGCCTTTTTGCAGGCATGATTGTGCTGATGCAACCGCCCGGAAAGGCCACGCGCTCATGAGGATCACCAAACGCAGCAACATCGCCATGCGCGTGCTGATGTTTTGCGCGGTCCATCAGGGGCGGCGCGTGACAAAGGGCGAGGTCGCTACGCGCTGCAATACCTCCGAGAGCCATCTGGCGCAGATCATCAATCAGCTGGCGCAACTGGGCTACCTCGCAACGCAGCGGGGCCGTGGTGGTGTGGCGCTTGGGCGCGCTGCAGGTGATATCCTGATCGGCGATGTGTTTCGCGACCTTGAAGGGGCCGCGCCGCTGACTGAGTGTTTTGCGGATGTGGACAATACCTGCCCTTTGATCCGCGCGTGTCGGTTGCGGCTGGCTATTTCTGACGCGGCCGAGGCGTTCTTCGCCCATCTCGACGGGATCACGTTGGATGCGCTGGTATGTGGCAATGAGGCGCTTTTCGAGATGCTTGGCGCGCCGCGCTGTCCCGAGGTGGCCTGAGCCTACTCCCGCGCGCGCAGCACTTGCGCCGGGCGCGCGCTTAGCGGGCCCCATGCGAACGCGAGGGCAGCCAGAAGCGTGACCGCAATACCGCCGATGACGATGGCCAGCGCCGAGGGCCAGATCACGCGGTAGGATGTGTCCATCACGAAATGACTGACCGCCCAGCCGCCCAAGATACCTGCCCCAATCGCCACGATCCCTGCCGCCGCGCCCAAAAGCCCCGCTCGCAAGGCAAGACTCAGAAGGATGCGCCCCCGGCTGGCCCCCAGCGTCTTGAGCACTGCCGCCTCATAAACCCGCGCGCCCTGATCCGCCGCCGCCGCGCCGATAAGCACCAAGAACCCGGTGAGCAAGGTCGCCGCAGCACCCCATGACGTGGCCGAGGCGAGGCTGCCCAGAAGGTCTGATACCCTGCTGATCGCATCGCGCACGGAGATCGCCGTGACGTTCGGCATGGCGTTCGATATCTCGCGCAGGAGCCGCCCCTCGGCTTCGGGGGCGGCATAGACGGTGGAGATGAAACTGTGCGGCGCGCCGTCCAGCGCGGAGGGGTTCATCGACATGATGAAACCGATCCCGGCCGTGGAGAAATCCACCACGCGCAGTGATGTAAGGGTGGCGGTGATGTCGCGGCCAAGGATGTTGACGGTGATTTCGTCGCCAAGGCTCAGCCCCATCTCGGCGGCCTCCTCGGCGGCGAAGCTGACCTGTGGCGCGCCTGTGTAATCCTCGGGCCACCATGCGCCCGCCGTGATCTCGGCCCCTTCGGGCGGGGCTGCGGAATAGGTCACACCCCGGTCGCCTTCGAGCACCCAATGGGTGCCTGCCACCTCCGCCGCGGGGCGGCCATTGATCTGGGTGATGATGCCGCGCAGCATGGGGGCGGCTTGGACCTCGGTGACGCCCGCGTCGGCCTCCATACGGGTGCGGAACTCGGGCATCTGATCACGCTGAAGATCGACGAAGAAAAACGCGGGCGCGCGCGTGGGCAGGTCCCGCTCGATCGCGCTGCGCAGGTTGCCGTCGATCTGCCCCACAGCGGCCAGAACGGTAAGGCCAAGACCCAGCGACA